>DASSOX010000180.1:0-18768 GCA_035700125.1 Gemmatimonadaceae bacterium | reverse complement strand
CTGGTGGTCGCTCACACTCACTGGGATCGGGAGTGGTATTTGCCGGCGGGGCGGTTCAGGCAACGGCTCGTCGCGCTCGTGGACGAGCTGCTCGATGGGGCGGCCAGTCGCCATGAGCCATTTCTCCTCGACGGCCAGGCTGTGGTGCTGGATGACTACCTGGCCGTGAAGGCGGCGGAGAGAGAGCGATTGGGGGAGTTCCTTCGCGACGGGTCGCTCGAGGCGGGGCCGTGGTACGTGCTCGCCGACGAGTTGATACCTTCCGGGGAGGCGCTCGTGCGGAACCTCCTCGCAGGACGCGCGGCGCTCGATTCGCTCGGTGCGCGATCGCCGCAGGTGCTGTACTGCCCCGATTCCTTCGGGCACCCTGCGGCGCTTCCTCTGCTCGCGGCGGGATTCGGATTTCCGCTCATCATCCTCTGGCGTGGCTATGGCGGTCGGAGTTGGCCGGCGGGCGATGTGTTCCGCTGGCGCGGCCCGGATGGATCGGCAGCGCTGGTGTACCACCTCTCTCGCAGCGGTTATGAGCTGGGGTCGAGCCTGCCCGTCGATGCGCGTGCGGCGGAAGCCCGATGGCAGGAGATACGCGAAGCGCTGCTACCTCGCGCCACCGCCGGAGTCGCGCTGCTTCCCAACGGCGCCGATCATCACGCGCCGCAGCCACACCTCGACGAGGCAATCGCCGCGCTCGCGCGTGCCGCCCAGCCGGTGGCCGACGTGGAACGCGGGTCGCTCGGGGAGTTCGCCGACGCCGTGGAAGTCGCTGCGCGCGCCGTGGAGCTGCCGAAAGTGGAAAACGATCGGGCCGGGGGGAGCGAGCTACGCGACTCGTACGGGTACACCTGGGCGTTGCAGGGGACTTTCGCTGCGCGCGCGCGGCTCAAGCGTCGCAACGCGCACGTCGAGCGGCTTCTCGTTCGTGATACCGAGCCGTGGATCGCTCTGACCGCCCTGCGCGATGGTCGCGCCGATCGTCGCGCGCTGCTGCGTGCCGCGTGGAAGACGCTCCTCCTCTGCCATCCGCACGACACGCTCTGCGGCTGCTCCGTAGACGAAGTCGCACGCGCCATGGATGCTCGGCTCGATGATGCCGCGAGCCAGGCGACAGGCCTCCGCGACGATGCGCTTTTCGACGTCGTCGGCCACGACCCAGCGGCCGCGCGCCGCGACATCGCTTCCTGGTGTCCCGTGGTGGTGGTTCGGAACGATGCGCCGAGGACGCGAGGAGGCGTGGCGGAGTTGGAGGTCCTGCGCCTGCGCGAACATGTCAACGTCGGGCCGGGGTCTGCACTCGCGCCTGGCGCCGGCGATACTCATGACGTCGCGCCCGTCCCCGCGGATCTTCCGTCGTTTACCCTTGCCGGTGGACGCGCTCCATTCCAGCTCCTCGAGCGCGCGATTCGGCACGACAGGATCGAGTCGCCGGTCGCGTACCCGTACGACGATCTCGTCGAGAGCGATCGCGTGGTGGCATGGGTACCGCCAGTGGCGGGCTACGGAACTTCGTCGTTACCGATAGATCCCGCTCCGGCTGCCGAGCTCCCGGCAGAACCTCTGCCCGGCGGGAGAGCGGCCGGCACGCCTCCACCGCAAGTTGCCTCGGGCGAATGCTGGCTCGATAACGGTGTGCTGCGCGTTTCAATCGGCGATGGCGGCGCGGTGCGCATGGAGTCTCGCGAGCTTTCCGTCGTGTGGGACTCTCTCGTCGGCTTCGAGGATGTCGGCGACGTCGGGGATCTCTATACACACTCGCCCAGGACACCAACAATCACCGACGCGCGCTTTCTCGGAGCGAAGCTGGTATATACCGGACCGCTCCGTGGGGAAGTGCATGCTGCGTGGGTTCTCGACACCCCGGAGTCGAGCGCTCGCGCGGAGCGTTCCTCCCGTACGCGCGAAACGAAGCTGTACGTTGCACTCACGCTCGACGCGGGTGCGCCGTATCTCCGCGTGCGGGCGTGGGGATCCAATGACTGCCGCGACCACCGACTGCGAATCGTCTTCAGGAGCGCCATCGAGAACGCCGAGGTCTGGGCCGATGCCGCTTTCGGCCCCGTGCGGCGCGATCCGGTGGCCGCCGCCGACACGAGCGCGGAAACTCCGCCGCCTACCGCGCCGCTTCATCGCTACGTCACGCTCGCGGGACCGAAGAACGGACTCACGCTCTTTTCGGACGGGCTGGCGGAATACGAGGCGACGCCCACCGGCGACATCGCGGTCACTCTCGTACGAGCGGTTGGAGAGCTCTCGCGCAACGACCTGCCCGAGCGCCCCGGACATGCGGGTTGGCCCGCGCCCACTCCCGAGGCGCAGTCGCTCGGCGCCTTCGAGGCGGGCTTCGCACTTCTGCCTCACGGCGAACGGAGTGATGAAACGATAGCGTTGGTCGAACGCACGGCCGATGATGTGCTCCTTCCTCTCCGGGGAACGACTCTTCGCTCGGCGCTCGCGATCCCCGGGGCGACAGCGGGGGTGGAGCTGCTGCTCGACCACGAGTCGGAAGCGTTGCACGGCGCTCTCGCATTCTCCACGTGCAAGCCCACCGAAGATGGTGATGGCGTAACATTGCGCTGCGTGAACATCACCGACCGGCCCCTTCGAGCGCGTTGGCGTCTCGGCGTACCCGTCTCACAGGCGTGGACAGCGCGACTGGACGAGACGCGGCTCGAGCAGCTGCCGACCGATGGCCAGGACATTCCCTTCGGTGCAGGACCTCGGTCCGTGACTACCATCATCGTGCGCGGAACTCTCCCCTAGGCGAGTATTTGACGGTCATCTGCCCGACGAGCCGCGCAACCCTCCCATCCGCTGAATCCCGCATACAACGCGTTCCATAATATGGAACCGTGATCCATCTTCGACAACTGTCGCTATTGACAGCCTGATCGGGCAATGGTATTTGTGTCGCGCTTTCGAAGGGCTGCAAGCCGGCGACGGGTGGCCATGTATGTGTGGCGCAGCTCTCCCGGCGCGGGCGGACCATGGCCCGCGCCTCCGGCCGGCCGAGCAGGTCGAAGCACCAGCGCAGGTTGCCGCGCGATCAGCACCCGTCCTCACCTCGCAGTCGCTCTCGGAGCTCCATCCGCCCGGTCACCGCGGCGGGATGTCCCGAACTCTCAACTCGTACGACCCCGGAGGGTTGGAATGAGAAAATTGCGTCAGAGGTTGCTCGCGATGGCCTGCGCGGCGGCCCTGTTCCCGGCCGCGGTCCTTGCCCAGGGGCAGGGATCGGTGCAGGGAACGGTCGTCGACTCGTCATCCGGACAGCCGATTCCCAGCGTACAGGTGACCGTCGCGGGCACCTCGCTCGGGTCTCTCACCGGCAGCGATGGCAGCTTCCGCATCAACGGAGTTCCCGCCGGACAGCATACGGTTCGCGCACGGCGCATCGGCTACGGCACGCAGGATCTGCCTGTCAGTGTTGCGGCGGGCGAAGTAGCGAATGCGCAGTTCCGCCTCGGTTCCAGCGCGTCGGAGCTCGACGCCGTGGTGGTGACGGCGCTCGGTATCGAACAGCAGAAGCGAGCGGTCACCAACTCCGTTCAGGAGCTGGACGGCAGCGAGATCTCCAAGTCGGGCGCCACCAACCTGGTCGACGCGCTTTCGGGCAACGCGTCCGGTGTCACGATCACCAACTCGGGCACCGAGGGGGGATCGTCGCGCATCGTGATCCGCGGAGCATCGTCGCTCACCGGCAACAACCAGCCGCTATTCGTGGTGGATGGTGTGCCGGTAAACAACTCCGCCACGGGCGGCGACGGGTACGGCGCCATCGACTACGGCAACGCGATCCAGGACATCAATCCCTCCGACATCAAGTCGGTCTCGGTGCTCAAGGGTCCGAACGCGGCCGCACTGTACGGCTCGCGCGCCGCGAATGGCGTCATCCTCATCACCACCAAGGACGGCCGCAGCGGCTCCGGCGTGGGGATCACCGCCAGCGTGAGCAACACCTTCGAGACGCCGCTCAAGCTTCCCGAATACCAGAACCTCTACGGCCAGGGTTACAGCGGCAACTTCGAGTTCGTGGATGGCAACGGCGGCGGCATCCAGGACGACCGCGATGAGAGCTGGGGACCTCGCCTCGACGCCGGAAACATGATCCCGCAGTGGTTCAGCAACGGCCAGCCAGCACCGTGGGTCAGCCACCCGGACAACATCCGCGATTTCTTCGAGACCGGCCGCACCACCCGCACGAACGTCTCGTTCGCGAAGGCGAGCGAGGGTGGCAACATCAGACTCTCGGTCTCGAACCTGAACCAGAAGGGGATGTATCCGGGCTTCAAGATCGATCGTACCACCGCGTCGGTGAACGGCGGTCTCGATCTTACCGACCGCCTCCACGCCACTGCGTACGCACAGTACATCCAGGGCGACGGCCAGGGCCGGCCTGCCCAGGGCTACGACGGCGACAACTTCATGCTGCAGTTCGTGTGGTTCGGCCGCCAGGTGGATATGAAGCAGCTCCGGGATTACAAGAATCCCGACGGCACCATGCGCAACTGGAACTACAGCTACCACAACAACCCGTACTGGATCGCGCTGGAGAATGGTGACGCGGACCGCACCGACCGCATCATCGGCAACGCCTCGGTGACCTTCGACTTCACCGACTGGCTCACCGGTACGCTGCGCTCCGGCACCGACTGGTCCAAGAACGGTCGCAAGCGTATGATCGCGCCCAATCCTCTCACGAGCGACTACTACGAGAACGGTGGCTTTTCCACGGTGGACCTCGTCCGCCGCGAGACGAACACGGACTTCATGCTCACCGCCAATCGCTCGCTTCCATCGGACTTCTCCCTCGAGGCAAGCGTCGGTGGGAACAGGCGCGAGACCCTCGGCCAGACGTCCTCTGCCACCGTGTACGACCTGGTCGTGCCCTACGTCTTCGACCTCGACAACGCCGCCGTCACTCCGTACCTCGGCGACTACACGAGCCGCAGCCGCATGAACAGCCTGTACGGCGTGGCGCGCCTGGGCTACCGTGACTGGGCGTTCGTTCAGGCCACCGGTCGCAACGACTGGTCGTCCACGCTGCCGGCGGATAACCGCTCGTACTTCTACCCGTCCATCTCGGGGAGCCTGGTCTTCAGCGACGCGCTGGGCATCGGTGGCTCCGGCAAGTTCCTGAGCTATGGGAAGCTGCGTGCCGGTTGGACCCGCGTCGGTAATGACGCCGATCCGTACCAGCTCGCGTCAGTCTACGCTTCCGATCTTCCCTTCGGTGGTGTGCCGATGTTCGGCGCGGGCAACACCATCGCGAACACGGAGCTCAAGCCCGAGCTGACCAACGCCTGGGAGGCCGGCACCGAGCTGCGGTTCCTCGACAACCGCGTGGGCCTCGACTTCACCTATTACAACAAGGCGACCACCAACCAGATCCTGCCGGTGCAGGTGTCGGCCACGAGCGGCTACACCTCGCAGGTCGTGAACGCCGGTAAGGTCGTCAACAAGGGCGTCGAGCTCATGGCCGATGTCACTCCCGTCCGGATGGCCAACGGCTTCGAGTGGAACATCATGGCCAACTACGGCAAGAACGACAACGAAGTCGTCGCTCTCGCCGGTGACGCCGATGCGCTCGTTTTGCGCACGTACTACGGCCTCAGGGTAGAGGCGCACAAGGGGCTCCCCTACGGCGCCTTTTACGGATCCACGTACGTCCGCGACGGTCAGGGCAACATCGTGGTCGGCAGCAACGGTGTGCCGCTCAGGTCCAGCGATCCGTCGTACCTCGGCACTTACGCGCCCGATTGGACCGGCGGCCTACGCAACACTTTCCGCTACAAGGGCGCCTCGCTCAGCTTCCTCATCGACACGAAGCAGGGCGGCAAGGTTTACTCGCTCACCAACAGCTACGGCCGCAAGGCCGGAACGCTGGTCGAGAGCCTCCGTGGGCGTGAAGACTCGTGGGATCAGGGCTTCGTGGTCCCGGGAGTGAAGGTCGTCGGGACCGATACCGTGCCGAACGACATCACGGTTCTCGCGCAGATCTATCACCGTCAGATACAGCCGCTCAACGAAGAGTACGTGTACGACGCGAGCTTCGTGAAGCTGCGCGAGGTCACGGTCACCTACATGCTTCCGCAGTCGGTCACGAGCCGTCTCAACATCTCGAACGCGACAATCGCGCTGATCGGGCGCAATCTCTGGATGCACGACAACGTGCCGAACATCGATCCGGAGACAGCCTTCGACGCCAGCAACGTCCAGGGGCTCGAGTACGGCCAGGTGCCTACTGCGAAGAGCTTCGGGTTCAGCATCTCCGTGACCCCGTGACCGCGATGTCCAACAACTCGAATCCAGAGATCCCGATGAGACGATCGATCATATACGGGGCAGTGGCTGCCTTCGCGCTCGTCGCGCTCGGCGGCTGCGACAACGGCCTCACGGGTGTGAACGACAACCCCAACGCACCCACGAGAGTGGATGCCCGCTACCTCCTGCCGAACGCCATCACCGGCGCGGTAGGGTTGACGCTCGGCACCAATCTCCACATGGACGTCACCGCGCTCTGGGCCCAGCACTACGCCGAGAGCCAGTACAGCACCGAAGACTCCTACGACATCAGCGACTCCAAGATCCAGGGGATCTGGAACGCTTACTACTCCGGCCCGCTCGAGGATCTGCATCAGATCGTGCAACAGGGCGAAGAGGAAAACCGTCCCAACGCCGCCGCCGTAGGGAAGATCCTCCAGGCGTGGACGATGAGCGTCGTGACCGACCTCTGGGGCGATGTCCCGTACTCGGAGGCGCTCCGCGGCATGGAGGAGGGCGGCACTACCACACCGACGTTCGATAGTCAGCAGTCCATCTACAACTCGATTCTCGCCGACCTGGCTGCCGCACCTGCCCAGATGGATCCCTCCGCGAGCGTCATCGAGGACGGTGACCTGATCTACGGCGGCGACCTGACTCACTGGGCGCAGTTTGCCAACTCGCTGCGCATGCGCCTGGCGATGCACCTCTCCGAGGTGGACGAGGACAAGGGCAAGCAGGAGTTCGCGGCGGCGTACGCCGCTGGTGGCTTCCTGAGCAACGACGACAATGCTCAGTTGAACTATGTGGGCGACGGCACCTGGGACTACCCGATCTTCGCCTACGAGCGCGACCGGGACGACCACGCGGTGAGCGCGACGATGGTAGACACGTTGAAGGCGCTCTCCGATCCACGCCTTCCGCTCTACGCAAAGGCCAACGTCTACGGTACGTACGCCGGCGCTCCGAACGGTTACGACGACGTTCCGTTCCGTCACGATTCGGTCTCGCGCATCGGTGAGCCATTCACCTCCGCCACCACGCCGGCGGTGATCATGTCATACGCCGAGGTGCTTTTCCTCGAGGCCGAGGCGGCCGAACGCGGCTGGATCTCCGCGGACGCCGGTGATCTTTACAACCAGGCCATCACCGCCAACATGGAGTGGAACGGCATCCCACAGGGGGACATTGACGATTACCTCGCGCAATCCGCGGTCGCCTATGCGGGTGGTGCCGACGGTCTCCGCCAGATCGCGCTCCAGAAATGGATCGCTCTCTACGGCAACGGACCCGAGGCGTACACCGAGTGGCGGCGCACGGGTTATCCGGAGCTGCACGCTGGTCCGGACGCGATCAACGGCGGGGTCATCCCGGTCCGCCTCCCGTACCCGTCGGTGGAGCAGGCGCTCAACGGTGCCAACCTCTCGCAGGCGATCTCGAACCAGGGCGGCGCATCGCTGAACGATGCCCTGTGGTGGGACAAGTAGCACGCTGGCACCGATGGGGTCAGGCTCCATTGGTTTGAAACTGAAGTCGGAACTGCTCTGATGCAGACCGTGGACGGAGGGCGGCTTCTCTCGCGGAAGCCGCCCTCCGTCTTACCTTCTCGCACTGCGCTAGCTGCGCCCCCTGATCGTCAGTACCTCTTCCCCAGCGAGCCGGTCGCGCAATGCATCGCCGAGGAGCGTGCAGGCTAGCACGGTGACGATCAGCGCGAGCCCCGGCGCCAACGCCACCCACGGCGCCATCACGATCGTCTCGCGGCCATCGGAGATCATGTTCCCCCAGCTCGGCCGCGGCGGTTGAATTCCCAGCCCCAGAAACGAAAGCCCGCTCTCCAGCAGGATCGCGCTCCCCACGCCTAGCGTTATGGCGACCACCGCCGGACCGAGTGCGTTGGGTATCACGTGACGCCAGAGGAGCCGCCCCGGCGATGCACCCAGCGCGCGTGCAGCTTCCACGAACGGCCGCTTACCGACACCCAGCGCTTCGGCGCGCACCAGCCGGGCGACGCCCATCCACCCCGTGGCCATCAGCACCACGATCACCATCGTCACCCCCGGCGGCCAGAGCGACGCGCACACGAGCAGCAGCACCAGCCGCGGAATCGCCAGCAGAGCATCGCTCACGCCCATCGCCACCCGATCGGTCGCGCCACCCAGCCACGCGGCCGAAGCCCCCACTACGATCCCCACCAGACCCGCCAGCACCGACCCCGCCACTCCCACCGTGAGCGACACGCGCGCGGCGAGCATCATCCGCGCGAAAATGTCGCGCCCGAAGGCATCGGTGCCGAGGATGTGAAGGTGCCCGGCGGGATCCACCGCGAGGGGCGGGAGGAGACGTAGCGACAACACATCTCCGATGACGCGGGGATCGCTTGGCGCCAGTACGGGGACCAGCACGGCTCCCACCACGAGCGCCCCGAGCGTGACGGCCGCGAAGCGCTCGCGCCACCCCTTGCCAGGCCATGGGAGTCTCACGCGCGACGACGCGGGTCGAGCGCCGGCAATGCCAGATCGCCGGCGAGGTTGGCGATGATGACGAGTGCCGCGTACAGCGCCGCCGCACCCATCACCACCGGATAATCCCGCTGCAGGATGGACTGCACCATCAACTGCCCCATTCCGGGCCACGCGAACACCGTCTCCACGAACACCGATCCGGCCAGCACGCCCGGAAGCGCCAGCGCGAAGAGTACCACGAGCGGCGGGAGCGCATTCGCCAGCACGTGCCGCGCGTACACCTTTCGCGACGCCACGCCCTTGGCCTGCGCCGTGCGCACGAAGTCGAGGCCGAGCAGATCGGCAACTATGGTTCGCGTGTAGCGCGCAATCCCCGCCGCGCCTATCGCGGTGAGGGTGAACACCGGCAGCACCGAGTGCCGAACGAGATCCGCGAAGGCGCTCCAACCGCTGCTCTCGATCCCCGCGGGATCGCGCATCCCGAACGCCGGGAGGCGGAGCGCAGCCGGGAAACCCCAGCGCGCTGCCCCGTAGGTGAACAGCGCCACGAGCGCCAGCGCCAGCCAGTAGCTTGGCGCCGCGTACACGCTCGTCGAGATCACTGTGAGTGCCGTGTCGGAGGCTCTCCCGCGCCTCGCCGCCTGCACGGTGCCAACGACGATCCCCACCACAAAGGTGAGAAGGAGCGAGACCACGCCGAGGAAGAGCGAAACCGGCAGCGCCTGCGCCAGAAGTCGCGTCACCGGCTCGTGCCGCGCGAAACTCTCGCCCAGGTCGCCCGTGAGCACGCCGCCAGCCCAGCGCGCATATTGTACGATGAGCGGACGGTCGAGCCCCAGTCGAGTTCTGGCGCGCGCCGCGTCGGCCGCGGTGGACGAGGGCGGGATGAGGAGCGCGGTCGGATCGCCCGGCGCCGCGCGGAGAAGGAGAAAGGTGAGCGTGAGGACGATCCAGAGAAGAATCGCGGCATCGAGCACGCGCCTTGGCACTTGTCGCATCGCTTGATGATGCTCTGCGGACGGCTCGCGTCAACCGCGCGTAAGCTCGCGGCGAGTGCGCTGGTGCTCGCGGGCACGGCATGCGCCGCCGCCGAGGCGCGACCGGCGGGGACAGTGGTGTACGCGTCCGGCGCGGATCTCGAGTCGGCCAATCCGCTCGTCACCATCCACCCACTCGCGCTCCAGATCCAGCGCTACGCGCTCTATGTCACCCTCGCCCGCTACGACGACTCGCTCCAGCCCGTGCCCTACTACGCACGGAGCTGGCGCTGGTCCGCCGACAGCACTCGTCTCACCTTCACGCTCGCGAGCGGTCTTCGCTGGCAGGACGGCGTTCCCACCACCGCGCGTGACGTGGCCTTCACGCTCGATGCCGCGCGCGACCCGACCACCGGATATCCGCGCTACGCCGATCTCGCGGGCATCGAGTCCGTGACGGCGGCCGACGATAGCACGGTCGTCATTCGCTTTTCTCGTCCCGCCACGCACTTTCCGCTCGTGTTGTGCGAGCTCCCCATCGCTCCCGAGCATCTGCTGCGCGGTGTACAGCGTGCTCGCATGCGCGAGGCGCCCTTCAACGTGAAGCCGGTCGGCAACGGCCCCTTTCGCTTCGTGGAGCGACGCGCGGGACAGCGCTGGGTATTCGAACGAAACGGCGACTTCCCGGCCACACTCGGCGGTCCTCCCACTCTCGAGCGCCTGGTCATCGCCGTTGTAGACGAAGCGGCCACCAAGTTCGCGGGCCTCGTCAGCGGAGAGCTGGATGTGGCTGGCATCTCTCCCACGATGGCGCGGCTCGTGGCCAACGATGCCTCGCTGCGCGTGCTCGACTATCCCACGCTCTCCTCCAGCGCGATAATCTTCAACACGGCGCGTCCACCCTTCGACGACGTGCGCGTCAGGCGCGCGATCGGAGTCGCCATAGACCGGGGTCGCGTCATCGAGGCTGCACTTGCCGGCTACGCCACGCCGGCCGCCGGCCCGCTTCCCGCCGGCCATCCGTACGCCGCGCCCGAGCGACCGGTGCTCGATACGGCTCTCGCCGACTCCCTCCTCGATGCCGCTGGCTGGCGGCGCGGTGCGAACGGATTGCGCGAGCGCGCCGGAGCGCAGCTCCGCTTCGATCTCCTCACGGTGGGGAGCGCGGGGAACGCTGTAGAGCAGCTGATCCAGGCGGACCTCGCCGCCGTCGGCATCCGCATGGAGATCCGGCAACGCGAAATGGCCTCCTTCCTCGCCGAGGCGCGCGCGCGGCCCAAGCGCTTCGATGCTCTTTTCACCGGCATCGTGGGCGACGTCTCCCTTGCATACATCTCCGCGATGTACGACTCGCGACTCGCCGGCGGCGCCCTCGACTACGGCGGCTACCACACTCCGCATCTCGACTCGCTTCTCGCGGGCGCTCGCACCGCACCAGATGGAGCCGCCGCGCGAGACGCATGGCTCGCCGTACAGAGCGAGCTCGCCACGCAGGCGCCCGCCGTGTGGGTGTACCACTCGCGTGGCGTGCAGGGACTCTCCCGGCGTCTCCATGGCGTGCGCATGGACCTGCGTGGCGAGCTGGTGACGCTGCACGACTGGAGCGCAGCCCCGGGCGGCGCGAGCGCGGCATCGAGATGAGTCTTCTCCTTTCCCGCGAAGCGCTCGAGCGTCGCCGCGTCGCGGTACGCGGGCCGCTCTCGCCGCTCGCTGCCTCGCTGCGCCGGGAGCTGCAACCGCTCCTCGATACCGGCGTGGAAATCCCGCGCCAGAAGGCGCTGCTCTCGCGCGAAGGCGGACGCTGCCCACGCGACGGCGTTCCGCTCGAGTTCGACCCGTACCGTCCCCACGAGCACCGCTGTCCGGTGTGCGGCGAGAGTTTCTCCGGCGACCGGCAGTATCTCGCCTGGGTGATGTGGTATCAGCTCTGGCTCGCCGAGCGCTCGGTGCACGCTGCCGCGCTGCATGCTCTGACGGGCGAAGCGGTGCTCGCCGAGCTGGCCAGGAGTATCCTCGCCGGGTACGCCGATGCCTACCTCGATTATCCGAACCGCGACAACGTTCTCGGCCCCGGGCGGCCCTTCTTCAGCACCTACCTGGAGTCCATCTGGCTCCTCCAACTCTGTGTCGCCCTCGATCTTCTGGAGATGAGCGGCGGCGCGCAATCGCTCGGCGGCATCGTTCGTGAACGCATCGTCGCGCCCAGCTCCGCCATTATCGCTTCATTCGATGAGGGAAGTTCCAACAGACAGGTCTGGAACGATGCCACGCTGCTTGCCGCTGGCCGCCTTCTGGATGATCGCACCATGGTGGAGGCCGCCGTCAACGGACCGTGGGGTGTGAAGGCCCACATCGAGCGGGGCCTCCTCTCCGACGGGAGCTGGTACGAGGGGGAGAACTATCACTTCTTCGCGCACCGCGGCCTCTGGTACGGCGTGACGATGGCGGAGCGGACGGGAATGGAAATTCCGACGCCGCTGCGCGACCGCTTTCAGGAAGGTTTCGCCGCGCCGCTCGCCACCGCGCTTCCGGATTTCACCTTTCCCTCGCGCCGCGATTCGCAGTACGGCATCTCGCTGAGACAGTGGCGCTTCGCGGAATCGTGCGAGCTCGGTCTCTCGCGCGCACCCGACGTGCGGCTCGCGACCGCGCTGCACGCGCTGTACTCGCCCGGCGCGGCCCCCGAACGCGATACCGGCCGCTGGCGGTCCACCGCCGAGTCCGAGCGCAACGAGCCCGCCTCCGCTCTCTCGCGCGCGGACCTGGGATGGCGCTCGCTTCTCCTCGCACGGGAGGAATCGAGCTCACTAGCCATCGAGCAGCTGGCTTCGCCGCGTTCCGCGCTCATGGAGGGGCAGGGGATCGCGGTACTGCGCCGGCAAGGTGGATCGCTCTACACGGCGCTCGATTACGGTCAGTCGGGTGGTGGACACGGACACCCGGACCGGCTGAACGTGCTCCTCATGCGCGGTGACGAACGCTGGCTCGACGACATGGGTACCGGTTCCTACGTGGACCCGTCGCTCCACTGGTATCGCAGCACCCTTGCGCACAACGCCCCACTCGTGGACGGCCGCTCGCAGCCGCGTGTGGCGGGCGTGTTACGCGCCTTCGAGGAGCGCGATGACGCTGGTTGGGTCGACGCGGAGCTCCCTTTCGGGAGCATCGCGCCTGGCGTACGCGTACGGCGTTCGCTGGTCGCGATGCCCAACTACTCGGTGGAGCGTACGGAATGGGAGAGCAAGCGCGAGATCCGCTTCGAGCTTCCACTGCACTTCGCCGCGGATCTTTCGCCCGCTGCGCATTGGACTGGCGGCACCCTCGATGGCTCTCCCGTACCCGAGGACGGCTTCGCATTCGCGCGCGATGCGTCCTTCGTCGAGATCGGGGCGGGTGATGTCGTTCAGCTCCGCCGCGACGACCACGCAGCAGCGTGGGCCGTCTCCGACGTTCCGACCGAGTGGTGGCGGGCGACGGCGCCCGGAGCGCCCGGCGCGGGGCCGAGGCGGTTCTTCGTGCTGCGGATGCGCGGAGTGCGCGGCGTCGTGCATGTCATCTGGAACTGGGATTCCGCGGTCGGCGCTGCCGGCGCACTACAGGATGGCGGCGCCGGTGGCGTCGTGCTCGGCCTCACCGACGGCGAGCAGCACGCGCACCTCGCGCTGGGCGATCGCTGGCAGGTAGAGATCGTCCCGCCACCGGGTTCGTGCTCCGCTCCGCGCGGCATCACGCTGAGCGGCGTCCGCCCCATCGTTGCCGCGGCTCCAAAGGCAACCGATGCCGATAGCGGGTCGCTTCCAACCTCCGACGCCGACTACGAGGAATCGTCTTCGCGCCCTCCTGTCGCACTCCGCGCCGGTTCCCCGGCAGTCTTCGAGCTGGGGCGCGACGCGTATCGCATCTCCGAAGAAAGCTGGGAGGCCGCGGGCCGGCCCGCGGCCGCGCTGACGTTCCGACTCGTGGATGGAGCGCTCGACCTGGGCGTGGACGTCGCGAAAGCCCAGCCCTTCTTCCGCCCGCCCGACACCCCCGACCCGCAGCTCGACAACGAGAACGCCGACATCAACAGCGATGGCGTTCAGCTTCACCTCTACGTTCCCGAGGGACTCGGGCTCGCCTCGTGGCTCGCCGTCCCCGAGCCGGGCGGCCGCGTACGCATACACGCCGGCACCGGCGCCGCTGCCGGCGTGCGGCTCGCCGCGGGCTGGCGCCCCACCAGCGCAGGCTACACGATGAACCTCGCCGTACCTCTCGAGGAGCTCGGCGCCCACGCGGGCAGCGTCATCGGGGTGCAGGTGGTCGTGAACGACATGACGCCGACGCGCATGCGCCGGCGGGGCCAGCTCGTCCTCGCCGGTGGGGCGGGGGAGCACATCTACCTCCGCGGCGATCGCGAGAACCCCGTGGCTTTCACCCGCTTTCTGATCGGCGATGCCCCATCCAAGTGATCCCGTGACTCCTGCGCCCCCGCTCTCCAACGTGCGCGTCGTACTTCTCGAGCCGCAGGATCCCGTGAACATTGCGGCCGTGGTGCGGGCGATGAAGAACATGGGACTCGCGCAACTTCATCTCGTGCGCCCGGTAGAGTACGACATTACCCGCATCGAGCTGGTGGCTCACGACACGCGCGACATCGCCGAGCGCATCCGCCATTTCGACTTGCTCGACGAAGCACTCGCCGACTGCGTAGAAGTCGTTGCGTTCACTGCGCGCCGGCGTGCCGCCCGGCGCAATGTCACCACGCCTCGCGACATGGCGCCAGCACTCTTGCGCAGCGCTGCACTCGGCCCCGTCGCGCTCCTTTTCGGCAGGGAGGACAGCGGCCTCCCGAACGATGCGCTCGATCGGGCGCAGCTCGTCGCTACCATCCCGACCACGGAGCACAAGTCGCTCAATCTGGCGCAGGCCGTGCTGATCGCCCTCTACGAGCTGCACCTGGCGGCGCCCGAGGCCTCGCGCATCCTGGCGCCGCCGCGCAAGGCCGCGCGCGCTTCCACTACCGCCGAGTACGAACGCTATTTCGGAAACGTGGAGCGGGCGCTGCAGGAGATGGACTTCTTCCGCACTCGCAATCCGGAACTGATTCTGCGGACGATCCGCTCGCTCAGCTTTCGAGCGGCTCCCGATGCGCGTGAATTGCAGCTGCTTCGTGCGATGGCGCTCGAGGTTGTCAAGGCCATCCGCAGGGCTCGCTCACACCCTTGACGCTCGGCCGCGCTCCGGCCTGATTCGTTGGAATGTCGCTTCCATTTTCTTCGTCTACTTCGCTCGACTCGGCCTGGCGCGCGCGCGCGGCCGCCGTGATCCCCGGTGGTGCGTCCACCGGGAGCAAACGCCCCGATGCCCTCTTCGGCGACGATGCCGAAGATGTTCCGACGCACTATGTGAGCGCATCGGGCTGTCGTCTCGTCACCGCCGGCGGCACCGAGTTGGTTGATTGTATCATGGCTCTCGGCGCGGTGGGGCTCGGCTACGCCGACGAGGCCGTGACCCACGCGGTCGTGGAGGCCGCGGCCCAGGGTAACGTCGCGGGGCTCTCTCACACGCTCGAGGTCCAGATCGCGGAGCGCCTCTGCGAGGTGATCCCGTGCGCCGAGCAGGTGCGCTTCCTGAAGAGCGGCGCCGAAGGCGTGGCGGCGGCCGTTCGGATCGCACGCGCGCACACGGAGCGGTCGCTCGTCCTCGGCTGCGGCTACTTCGGCTGGCTCGACTGGTACACCGGCGGGCCCGGAATCACGCCCGGTGCGCACGCCGACTTCCGCGCCATACCCTTCGACGATGCGAACGCGCTCGAGGACGCGGTGTCCGAGGCCGGTGACTCGCTCGCGGCTATAGTGATCGAGCCCATCATCGAGCGCTTGCCATCGGTCGAGTGGATCGCCGCCGCGCGCCGCCTCTGCAACGAGAGGGGCGCCGTCCTCATCTTCGACGAGATGAAGACCGGCTTCCGCGTCCGCACCGGCGGCTATCAGGAATTGGTCGGCATCGCGCCCGATCTCGCGGTGTTCGGAAAGGCGCTGGCCAACGGTTTCCCCCTCTCCGCCGTCGTGGGCCGCGCGGACGTGATGGAAGCGGCGCGTCGCGCATGGATATCGTCTACCCTCGCGGGTGAGAGCGTGGCGCTGGCGGCCGCCGGCGCCGTCCTCGACAGCCACGCGCACGGCGGCGTGTGCGAGGCGATGTGGGAGGCAGGTGCCGCCATCATGGCGGACGTGAATGAGGCAGTGACGGAGAGTGGCGTGCGCGGCGTGGAGGTCCGCGGGCTGGCACCGATGTGGCTCATCGACTTCGACGACGAAGCGCGCCGCACACGCTTCCTCGAGATCGCGGTCGGCCGCGGGGTGCTCTTCAAGCGCGGCGCCTACAACTATGCGTCCACGGCGCACGACGACGAGGCGCGCACGCTCATCCGGAGCGCGGCGAGCGACGCGTTCCACATGCTTCGTGAGGAAGAACGTGGCGGCTGACGCTCGCTCCATCCGCACGCCGCTCGCGGGGCCGGGGCCCCTCGTGGATGCACACGCTCACTTCTTTCATCCCCGCTGCGGCAGAGAGGATTGGCGTGCCCCCAACGAGTCGCGCCTGAGAGCGGGCGAACGCATCGGAATCACCGTGCACATAGCGTCGGTTCTCGGAAGCTGGGGCCACACGTCGCCCATCTACTTTCCCTCGCCGCACGACGTGAGCATGGGGAACGACGAGATGCTCGCCATCCAGGCGCGCGAGCCGTCGCGCGTCCGCTGCTACGCAACGGTGAATCCGAACGACACAGCGCACGCGCTCCACGAGATTGCCCGCTGTGCCGAGCTGGGCGCAATTGGTATCAAGCTGGCAGCGAGCCGACGCGCGGATGATCCGTTGCTCGATCCCGTTGCGGAGATGGCCGGTCGGCTCGGCTTCCCGGTGCTGCACCACATCTGGCAGCATCGCACGCGCGAGTGGCCCAACCAGGAGATCTCCGACGGCGTGGACCTCGGCCGACTCGCAGCGCGGCACCCCCACACTCGATTCATCCTGGCGCATATCGGCGGCGGGGGTGACTATCGCCACACCTTTCCGGCGGTGGAAGATCTCGCGAATGTCCATCTCGACATCTCCGGCAGCGGCGTGGACCGCGGGATGCTCGACGATGCGTTGCACGCAGTGGGCGCCGGCCGCATGATCTGGGGTTGTGACATCACCATGGATACGGGACTCGCGAAGCTCTGGGCGCTCGAGGTAATCGGCATCTCCGACGATGCAATGGCCGACATCCGCTGGCGCAACGCAGCGAAAATCTTCCCCGAGGGCGCACTCCCCGGGCTGGCGACAGCGGATGTCGGGCACGATACGCGCTCGCATACCGGTACATCCGCGTCATGACCATCGACGCCAACGTCTTCATCGGCCCGTATCCATTTCGGCACCTCCCGCATCCCGACCCCGATGTGCTCGTGCGCGTGCTCGAGCGCGAGGGAGTGGAGGGTGCGTGGGTGGGGCATCTCCCTTCCGCGTTCTACCGCGACCCGTATGCGGGGAACGACGTCCTCTTCGCGGCGCTGGAGCCGTACGCCACGCGTCTACGCCCGGTGCCCGCGATTCATCCCGGGTGGCCGGGGTGGGATCGGTACTTGCGTGAGGCGCTGCGGCGAGGAGCGGTGGCGATCAGAGCGTATCCCCCGCAGTGGGGAATGGGTCCGCACGACGCGGCCATGCTCGACCTGGCGCGCGCGTGCGGCGAGCTCGCGGTACCGCTGCTGCTTACCACGCGTTTCGAAGATCCTCGCCAACGGCACTCGCTCGACGGCGCTGGAGATCTGACGGGCGCCGCGATCCGCGCGATCGCGCGCGCCGATTCACGAGTGCGCGTGCTGGTGACGTCGGCCGGGCGCGGTCTGGTCGAGGAAGTCCACTGGGGACTCACACCAGCCGAGCGCTCGCGTGTGTGGTGGGACATATCGTGGATGTGGGGTCCACCGGGTGACGACTTCGCGCATCTGCTGCGTACCGTCGGCGCCGACCGTTTCGTTTACGGAAGCGCGTGGCCGTTGCGTCTATCGCAGACGCCGCGAGCGAATCTTGCGCTTCTCCCCGATGATCTCGCTGCTGTGAGACTGGCGAGCGTTGCGGAACTGCAACACGAAGAAGCGCATCACGAGTAAATCACTCGCAATTGAAGCGATGCTTCGTGATGTGAGCGGTGTGATGATCAGCACCGCGCGCAACTCGACGCGTGATGCGAACAACCGGTACAAAGCTGCAAGCGACAATTCACTGCATCCACTTGCATCTCTCATTACCACCAAACAGATTCCCGCCGACCGTGCAGGTTCGCCAGCCAAGCGCGAGCCGTGCGACACACGTTCTCGAACAATTCCATTCGCGATGACAGTGAGGCGGAAGTGGGCCGTCATCCCCGGGCTCTTTGCTCTGGCGGCGGTCGCGGTGCTCTTGTCGGCGTATCAGGGAGCTGCCACCAGGCCGGACACAGTTGCTGAGAAGGGTCCCTGGGGGTACTCCGCAGCATCGTCGCCGCAGGGTCGCTCGCCCGAGCAGCCGATCCGCTTCCCGCATCCCACGCACGTGCAGACGCTCGGGATGAACTGTATGTACTGCCACTACTCCGCGAATAAATCCATCGATCCGGGCCTCCCCGCAGTGAGCACGTGCATGGGGTGTCACCTCGTGATCGGTCCCAAGCGGCCCGCGATGCCCGGCCGCCCGGCGTTCGAGAGCGCGGAGCTGACGAAGCTTCAGAAGTACTGGAACGAAAAGAAGCCGATCCCCTGGATCCGTATTCATCGCGTTCCGGATTACGTGAATTTCCCGCACATGACGCACGTCAACGCGGGCGTGACCTGCCAGACCTGCCACGGCCAGGTGCAGAAGATGACGCAGGTCTATCAGTACGCTTCGTTGAACATGGGATGGTGCATCAACTGCCACGTCGGCAACGTGAACCCCGCGTGGAAGGCACGTTACGACTGCAGCGTCTGTCATTACTAGGAAAACTCAATGACCGAGAATTCGGCGCCGTCGGGGGTTGGCCGACGCGAGTTCCTCAAGATCCTCGGCGCCGGTAGCGCCAC
>DASSOX010000179.1:0-3603 GCA_035700125.1 Gemmatimonadaceae bacterium | reverse complement strand
AGCCGCCGCGCGGTGGAGGTGCGCGTGTCCACGAGGAAGACGTCGCCGCGATAACTCACGGCGCGCAGCCGATGGTCGCGCGATTCGCTCCCTTCCAGGAGGAGCGGTCCCACGGAATCCATCGCGGCGGGATCTACTTCCTCCGGCATGGCACCCGCCTGCGCGCGCACGCGGTAGGGCACCACGTCCTCGCGCCAATCGGTGCCCGGCGGATTCCAGTAGAAGTAGATCCAGCGGCTGTCTGGTGTCCAGCTGACTCGTTCCGGCGGGCGCCCGTAGATCTCGGGGCCGCGCATGATGTTCTCGATCGAGAAGTCGAAGGCCGAGGACTGCGCAGCGGCACTGGCGGGCTTGCGAACGTCGTTGGACGTCTGCGACGGCGCCGGCTGCTGAGCGGCGACTGGCGCCGCGAGCATGCCGAGCGCGATCGCGGATAGGGCGATAGCGCGCATTTGACGGGGTGGGAGGAGTTGAGTCGTGCCCCGTATACTATGCGCGCGGAGGCGAGCGCGTCAGGTTCGGCTGCCGGCCTCCACACTTCGCGTGTCGCCGGGTGCGTGAAGTCGACTTTAGAGTTCAGCGACTCGTGTCCCGCGACTCGTGTCTCGCCGAGCTCACACTTCGCTCTCGTGGGCCGAAGGGAGCCGTTCCAGTTCGTGAATCGCCGGGTGGAACGGGGGCGATGCATCGATGGACTCTGCCGCTTCGCCTTACCCGATATGGAGCCGCAGCTCACTCGCCATCCGACTCTCGGGAACCATGGCTCGTCGGATATTCTCCGGGAAGCGCCGAACGAGAGGATCGCCACGAGAGACCGAGCTCCGCGGCAGCCACCGGCAGGTAATCCCATTCGCTGTTTACGGGTGGCCGAAGAATGCGTCTTCAAGGAGGAAGATGAGCATACGCCAGCCTCGGGAACATCCATTTCGCCACGCGTGATCGCGAGTCGAGTCCAGTAGGTCACAACCAAACAGTCTCGGCGAACGCCGCTTCACCGCGCCGGCCCCACTATTTGGCCCATGCCCACACGGCCGACTAACTTCTCCCCTGCCTCCGAGGACCGAACATCGTGACCTATCGAACCGTTATCAGAGCTGCCGCAGTCGTAGCGGCACTGGGATGCGCCGGTCAGCCTAACGCGGCTGCCCAGGCCGATCTGCCCGCTCAGCGCCCGCTGGCGGCCTTCGTGTCGCGTCCGGTCCTCGTTCTCCCCGCGCGATTCCTCGGTGGCGACGGTGCGCTCGGCTGGGGCGCCCAGATCGGCGACCCCGACAGCTACCTCGGCGAGTTGGACGCCGAGATCGCCTTCGCGATGAAGCAGCGTGGCGTGGACAAGCAGTGGATCCTCCCGCCAGCCATCGTGCGCTCGGTGCGGCGCAATCCAGGCTTTGCGACGGATCCGCACGACCTCTCGGCCGACTGGCTGCGGCCGCCGCTCGAGAAACCGCCCGAGCAGATGCCGGAGCCCTTCGCGTCGCAGGTGAGATCGCTGGTGGCGCTGCAGGAAGGGGCGCAGTATGTGCTCTATCCGGTAGAGGTGCGTTTCGAGCCGCTCGGCGCAGCGGATGGGCAGTCTTCCGGCGGCCCGGCGGACGGCAAGGGAGCCGCCGGCGCCCACACACAGGGACGGGCAGTACTCCGGGTAGCGCTCATCGACGCGCGCCGTCAGAAGATCCTCTGGATGGCGGACGTGGTGAGTGACCCCTATCCATCATTTTCACCAGCTCTCGCCGCGAGCGTCGCCGAACACCTGGTCGACCTGATCGCGAAGCGATGATACGACATCGAACGAGATGGCCATACCTGTCACACTGATTTCCGGCGACGGCATCGGGCCGGAGATAACCGATGCCACCATCAGAATCCTCGAGGCGGCGGGGATGGAGATAGACTGGGACCGCCAGATCGCGGGGATGGCCGCCGTGGAGGCGTGCGCCGACCCGCTCCCCAAGGAGACCATCGACTCCATAGCGCGGACGAAGGTCGCGCTGAAGGGCCCGCTCGCTACCCCGATAGGCGGCGGCTACCGCAGCGTGAACGTGGCGCTCAGGATGCGCTTCGACCTCTACGCCAACGTCCGGCCCGCCTATACCATGACCACGGGCGGCCGCTTCGAGAAGGTGGACATCGTCCTCGTGCGGGAAAACACGGAGGGGCTCTACAGCGGCGTGGAGCACTACGTGAAGATCGGGAACGATGATCGGGCGGCCGCCGAATCGGTGGCAATAATCACGCGCGCCGGCGCGGAGAGAGTCATCCGCTTCGCCTTCGAGTACGCGGTGGAGCGCGGGCGGAAGAAGGTCACCATCGTGCACAAGGCGAACATCCTCAAGCTCACGCAGGGGCTTTTCCTGGAAACGGGGCGGCGTATCGCGGCCGAGTACGAGGGTAGGATCGAGTTCGAGGACCGGATCATCGACGCGATGGCGATGCAGCTCATCCTGCACCCGGAGAAGTTCGACGTGGTGGTGACGACGAACATGTTCGGCGACATCCTGTCGGATGAGATCGCAGGGCTGATAGGCGGGCTCGGCCTGGCGCCGGGCGCGAACATCGGCGAGGGCGCGTCCATCTTCGAGGCGGTGCACGGCACGGCCCCCGACATCGCCGGGAAGGGGCTCGCCAACCCCGGAGCACAGATTCTGGCGGCGTGCATGATGCTCGAGCACCTCGGGCACGGAGCGTGCGCCAGTCGAATACGGAGGGCGCTGGAGAGGGTGGTGCGCGACGGGAAGACGGTTACCCGGGATCTCGGAGGGACAGCCGGCACGCGCGAGTTCGCCGACGCGGTCATTGCGGGGTTGGAGTGACCACCGTGCTCCATGTGTCCGACCTGCACTTCGGCGAGCCCGCCGTTCCCGTGCAGGTCGATGCAATAGAGCAGTTGATCCAGGAGCGCGGTTTCGACGTGGTGGCCATCTCTGGTGATCTGTCGCAGCGGGCACGCCCGGGGGAGTTCCAGCGTGCACGCGCCTTCATTCGCGACGCGAACAAGGTGAGTCGCACGATCGTGGTCCCCGGCAACCACGATGTGAAGTGGTGGCGCGCGCCGCTCGGCATCGGCAGCCTGAAGTCCCGCTGGGCCAATTACCGGGAGTACATCTCCCCCGATCTCCAGCCGGTGCTTCACGTTCCGGGTGTCAGCTTCGTGGGCCTGAACACCGCGCACGGAGTGAGGCACTACACGCTCACCTGGAACGTGCGCGACATAGGCGTGGTGGGTGCGCTGAGCCGATCGCAGATCGAGCACGCGCGCGAGGAGTTCGATCGTTCTCCACCAGACGACATGCGCGCTATAGTCATGCATCACAACCCGATGCGCGGCGAGCTCTCGCAGCGCCACGGTCTGGTGCACACCCGGCGCGTGCTGGGTGCCTTCGCGCAGCTCGGTGTCGACCTGGTGATGTGTGGCCACGACCACCAGGAAGCGATTCACTACGTGGAACATACGCGCCGCGGTACGGTGATCTCCACGGCCGGCACGGTATCCAACAGGTCGAGGGGCGGCCGCCCGTCGTCGTTCAACGTGATAGATCTCTCGCCCGCCGAGATCGTGGTGACAACGCACATCTGGGCGGGCCCCGAAGTCGGCTTCAGCGAGGG
>DASSOX010000178.1:0-3304 GCA_035700125.1 Gemmatimonadaceae bacterium | reverse complement strand
AGTTCCTGCTTTCTGCTGTCTGCTTTCTGCTTTCTGCTTCCCCTCACCTCCCCCTCTCCATCCTCCTCCTCACCTCCGCCACCGTGGGCTGCAGCTCGGGATCCGCGTTCTTCCATAGATCCACGAACGCCGCGTAGTGCGCGACCGCGCGCGCCGTATCCCCCTTCGCTTCGTACAGCTCTCCGAGCCGCTTGTGTATCCCGGGCAGCAGGAGATAGTCATCGCTCCCCCGCCCGTAGTACCCTGTCTGGAGGTATTGCTCGTACGTCGCGATAGCCGAATCCGGCTCGTTCGCCAGGTCGAAAGTCCGGCCGAGCTGGGAGAGCACGATCAGTGGATCCTCGCCCACTGGACCGTCGGGTGCCAGGTCGCCGGCGCGGAATTCGGTGATGGCCTGGCGCGGCCGTCCCTCCGCGAGCGCGATCTCACCGAGCATCGAGTGCAGCGCCGGCTGGCGAGCGCGCAATAGCGCGGTATCGCTGAGCTGCCGGGCCACGGCGAGCACGGCACGCGCCCGATCGGGGCGGCCTGCTCTGGCATACGCCATGGCCAGATCCGAATAAGGGCGGTCCTGTTCCGGGAGCGCGGCGAGTGGGAGCGCGGCCACTGCTGCGTCGAGCCGCGCCACCGAGCGTTCGTGGTCATGCCGAAACCACTCATCTACGAGCACGGACTTGATGCTGTCGGCGATCGGTGGGCCCGCGCGCCCCTGTTCACGAGCCATCGCGTTCGCTTCCCTCATCTCCCGCTCGCCCTCCGCGAGGCGGCCGCGCATGATGGCCATCATGCCGAGATCCCATCTCGTCATCAGTCGTACGTCGGGGCTCGTCGTCGCCCTGTCCATGCTGTCCAGCCGCTGCTCCGCGCGTTCCGCGTCGCCCTTCACGTAGCTCCGTCCGACCGACATCTCCAGAAGTGCGGGGTTGTTCGGGAGCTGCGCGAGCCCGATTGCCAGGAACGAGTCCGCCGCGGCCCACTTTCCCTCCGTCTGCAGCACGCCCACGAGGTTGGGGAGCGGGATCATGTTGCCGCTCTGCTTACTCAGCGACAGGCGAAAGTACGACTCCGCCATAGCCCAGTCGCGGCGGCTGGTGTACCCCACGCCGAGGTTGTTGGCGGCGTAGACCGAATCGCCCCGCGCGAGCAGCGCCTGGTAGGCGGCCATCCCCTTCGCCCGATCGTGGCCCGGGCCGATCATGTAGTAGTACCCTTCCACGAGATACCGCTCGTTATCGGTGAGGCGCGAGCGAAGCTGGAAGGCCTTGGTCACGGCGGAATCCACCAGCGACTGCGGATAGCCGGAGTTCGCGTAGGCGGTGCCGAGCTTGCGCCAGGCGGTGGCGAAGCCGGTGTCGATGGTCACGGCCTGTCGGAGCAGCGGGATGGCTTTCTGGAAATCGTGCTCGGCGTCGAAGGCGCGCGCGCCGTCGGTGTACGCCCTGAGCGCCTCGTACGATGATGTCGTCACCTGCGCGAGCGGTGGACTGGACTGCACGCTCCTCAGCGATTCGCCGATCCTGCCGCGCAGCTTGCGCGTCACTTCGTCCACGCCGTCCACCAGCTCCGACGGACTGTCCACGGTGGTCTGGTACGACGCCAACACGTTCCCCGAGTCGGCGGAGACGAGCCTGAGCGCAATTACGAATCCGCTGCCGAGTCCCGTCACGTCGCCGGTGACGATCGCCTTGAGCCCTTCGCGCGCGGCGATCTGCCGCGCGAGCACGGCGTCCACGCGCGTGGCAGGGTCGCGCTGCATGCGCCTCAGTGCGGCGGACACGTTCGCCGGACTGAATAGAGTGATGGACGACGACTGGCCGAGATTCGCGCGCACTCCCTCGGCCACCACTCTGCCCACGCTCGAATCGGCATGGCTGACGCCGAAGTCGGCGATGAGTATCGGGTCGCGCTGATTCAGCTTCCCCGAGGCGAGCAGCGATCCCACTGGTCCGACACCGAAGGCACGCATGACCATGAAGGCAATCACGAGCACCGCGAATGCGCCGAGCGCGTAGATCCCGCCACGCGTGGCGCGCTTCCACGAGACGTGCGGGCTCGCCCTGAGCGCGAGCGTCGCCATGGTGCCCTGCGGCTGCGCGCCGCCACCGGGCGTGAGGGTGGGCGTGGCGGTGAGCGCGCGACGAGCTACTCTCTGCACGTAGCCGGTGAAGAGGATCACGGGAAGACCGAGCGCCATCACGACCATCGCGCCGGGGAAGACCCAGTCGGGGAGACCGATCGCGATGGTCGCCGCCTTCGCAATCACCGCGACCGCGACAACCGATCCGAGGTACACCAACAGCGCGCGCCGGAAGGCGGCCGGTCCGTGGAGGAGCACCGGCGGCAGCGCGGTCATCCCGCTCCCGCTCGTCACCAGGCCGAGCGCCAGGATCACTTCGGCGGCGCTCTGCGGTCGCTCGCCGGGATCCTTGGCGAGCATGCGCATCACGAGATCGGCGAGCGTGGCCGGCGCGTCGGGGCGGAGCTCGGCGATGGGCTTCGGTGCTTCCCCCATGTGCGCGGCGAGCACGCGCTGCGGAGTGCGATCGTGGAAAGGCGGGCGGCCAGCGAGGAGCTCGTACGCCATGCAGCCGAGCGCGTAGATGTCGGCACGAGCGTCCACGTCGGGGTCGCCCGCCGCCTGCTCCGGCGCCATGTAGGCAGGTGTCCCGATCGAGGTGCCGAGCTGAGTGAGCGTGGCACCGCTCGCTCCCATGCGCGACGCGCTCAGCGCCTTGGCGATCCCGAAATCGGTGACCACGGCGGTGCCGCCGGAGAGGAGGACGTTGTCGGGTTTGATGTCGCGGTGGACGATCCCGCGCTCGTGCGCGTACTGGAGCGCGCGCGCGACGTCGCCAAGGATGCGGACGACATCGGAGATCGCCAGCGGCGGCTGGTTCGCGAGGGCGGCGCGGAGCGACTCGCCCTCGACGTAGGGCATCGTGTAGTACGGGAGCCCGTTCGTGTCGCCCACGGAAAGGACGGGGACGATGTTCGCCTGCTGGAGCGACGCGGCGAGCCGGATCTCGCGCTCGAAGCGCTCGGCGCTGATGCCGGCGGCGAGCTCCGGGGAGAGCACCTTTACCACGACCCGTCTGGCGAGGCGGAGCTCGTCGGCAAGAAAGACGCGCGACATTCCGCCGCCTCCCAGCTCGCGCTCGAGAGTGTACGAGCCCGAGAGGGTGCTCTGGAGCTGATCGCGAAGATCGGTCATGGTGCGAGCCTGAGTAGGGCGACGCAACAATCTATGGGCGGGCCTTCCCGGCGCCAGCGAAGCGGCGGGGTCAGGTCTCCAATTTCGAGCGGG
>DASSOX010000177.1:0-2626 GCA_035700125.1 Gemmatimonadaceae bacterium | reverse complement strand
TACGTGACGCTGACCACGGTGGAGGGGGCGAAGCAGGTGCTCGCGATCGGCCCGGTCGCGAGCCAGGAAGCGATCAAGCAGCTCGGCACGAACGGCGGTGGCTTCTTCAACGCCAACGCATCACATCCGTTCGAGAACCCGACGCCGCTCACGAACTTCCTCTCGATGCTGGCGATCTTCATCGTCCCGGCCGGCCTTTTCTACGCCTTCGGCCGGTGGGTGAAGAACCAGCGTCACGGGTGGGCGCTCTGGGCCGCGTCGTTCCTGCTCTTCTTCGCTGGCGTCAGCACCGCGTACTGGGCCGAGGCGCGCGGCAACCCGATCCACGCTGCGAGGGGCATCGACGTGGTCGCCTCGGCCACGAACCCCGGCGGGAACATGGAGGGGAAGGAGGTCCGCTTCGGGATCGCCAACTCCGCGCTCTACGCTACCGTGACGACGGCTGCGTCCTGCGGCGCTGTGAACAGCATGCACGACTCCTTCACCGCGCTCGGCGGGATGGTTCCGCTGGTCAACATCCAGCTCGGAGAGCTGATCTTCGGCGGCGTGGGCTCCGGCCTGTATGGCATGGTCATCATGGTCGTGCTCACGGTCTTCATTGCGGGGCTCATGGTCGGTCGGACGCCCGAGTACCTCGGCAAGAAGATCCAGAGTCGCGAGGTGCGTGTGGCGATGCTCTACGTGCTGATCTTCCCGGCGGTGATCCTCCTCTTCTCGGCCATCTCCGCGGTGACGGAGCCGGGGCTGGCGGGGTTGAACAATGCGGGTCCCCACGGCCTCTCGGAGATCCTCTACGCCTTCTCGTCGGCGACGGGGAACAACGGGAGCGCGTTCGCGGGTCTCACCGGAGGCACGTACTACTACAACACGATGATCGGCCTCGCCACGCTCATCGGCCGCTTCGCGATGATGGTGCCGATGCTCGCGCTCGCGGGCTTCCTCGCCGACCGGAAGACGGTTCCCGAATCGGCGGGCACCTTCCCGGTGACGACGCCGCTCTTCGTCGGCCTCCTGATCGCGGTGATTCTCATAGTTGGCGCGCTCACATTCTTCCCGGCGCTCTCGCTCGGACCGATCGTCGAGCACCTCCTGATGGGCGCCGGCAAGCTCTTCTGATCCATCATGACTACGCTACAGCGACCGCTCTTCGACCCGCCCATCGTGCGCCGGGCATTGCGTGACGCGCTCGTCAAGCTGAACCCGCGCCACATGGTGCGGAATCCGGTGATGTTCGTCGTGCTGGTGGGGAGCGTGCTGACCACGCTCGTACTCGCCGTCGACATCGTGCAGAGGCGGAGTGGGACGAGCTTCACGCTCCAGATCGCGCTCTGGCTCTGGTTCACCGTCATCTTCGCGAACTTCGCCGAGGCGATGGCGGAGGGGCGCGGCAAGGCGCAGGCGGACACCTTGCGCCGTTCGCGCACTCAGACCACCGCCAAGCGGCTCGAGGATCCTGCCGATCATCTCTCGGCCGAGCCGGTTCCCGCCAACGTGCTGCGCAAGGGCGACATCGTGCTGTGCAAGCCCGGCGACGTGATACCGGGCGACGGCGAGGTAATCGAGGGAGTCGCCTCGGTGGATGAATCGGCGATCACGGGAGAGTCGGCGCCGGTCATTCGCGAGTCGGGCGGCGATCGCTCGGCGGTGACCGGAGGCACCAAGGTGCTCTCCGACTACATCGTCATCAGGATCACCGCGAACCCGGGGGAGACCTTTCTCGACCGGATGATCGCGCTCGTCGAGGGTGCCGCGCGGCAGAAGACTCCGAACGAGATCGCGCTCACGATCCTGCTCTCCGGGCTCACGGTGATCTTCCTCCTCGCGGTGGTCACGCTGCAGCCTTTCGCGATTTACAGTGGGTCGCCGCAGTCGATCCCCGTACTGATCGCCCTTCTGGTGTGCCTCATCCCGACGACGATCGGCGGGCTGCTCTCGGCGATCGGCATCGCCGGCATGGACCGGATGATCCAGCACAACATCATCGCGATGTCCGGGCGCGCCGTCGAAGCCGCGGGGGACGTCAACACGCTCCTCCTCGACAAGACAGGCACCGTCACGCTCGGGAATCGCCAGGCGGTGGAGTTTCTGCCCGTCGGAGGCGTCACTCTCGAATACCTTGCGGACCGGGCGCAACTCTCGTCGCTCCCGGATGAGACGCCGGAAGGTCGCAGCATCGTGGTGCTGGCGAAGGAGAGATTCGGCCTCCGTGGCAGGACTCTCGCCGAGGGGAATCGACTCGTCACCGTGGGGAGCGGCGTCGGAAACAGCGCGAGCGCGGGATTGCACCAGACGCCAGTGCACATGGAATTCATCCCCTTCTCCGCCGCGCTGCGCATGAGCGGTGTCGACGCCGGCGGACTGGAGCTGCGGAAGGGGGCGAGTGACGCGGTGGCGCGGTGGGTGCGCAAGGAGGGCGGCCTCATTCCGCCAGAGCTCGCTCAGATCGTCACGCGTATCGCGCGCGAGGGCGGGACGCCGCTCGTCGTCGCCGAGCGCGAGAACGGCGCCGCCCGGGTACTAGGGGTGATCTACCTCAAGGACATCGTGAAGGGAGGGATGCGCGAGCGCTTCGACCGGCTTCGCGCCATGGGGATCCGCACCGTCATGATCACGGGTGACAACCCGC
>DASSOX010000176.1:0-3473 GCA_035700125.1 Gemmatimonadaceae bacterium | reverse complement strand
TATCGATTCACGATTCCAGACCTGACCCCGTCATCTCCTCGGACGGCGCACGGTTCGGACTTTTCCGCTCTTCCCTCCGCCGCAGAAGAAAAGATCGCCGCCGTCGGATTCCAGGCCAGATATGCCGGTTCCGGACGGCATCTCCAGCGCTTCCAGCACCTCGCCAGTTTGGGGATCGACTCGCCTCAGATCGCTCTCCTCACCCTCCCAGGTGCCGTGCCAGAGCTCACCCGCGACCCACGTCACTCCGGTCACGAAGCGGTTGGACTCGAGGGTATGAAGTATCTCTCCGGTCTGCGGGTCTATCTGATGGATCTTCCGCTCCCTGTATTGTCCCACCCAGAGCGAACCCTCGGCCCATGCAAGGCCCGAGTCGCGGCCGCCGCCCGGCGAGGGGATGGTGCCGATCACGCTCCCGGTTTTCGGGTCGATCTTCTGAATGCAGTCCGCGGCGATCTGGTAGAGATGCTCGCCATCGAACGCGGTCCCCGCGTGCGCGGGTACATCGATGGCGCCGAGCACACGTCCACTCGCGGGATCCATGGCGTTCAACCTGTTGCCCGAAGCGATCCAGACTCGCTCGCCATCGTAGCTCACACCGTGAACCTGGTCGATGCCAGGGAAGGGTCCGTCCTCGCGGACAATCTCCGACACTGATCGTTTCATGCTTTCATCCTAGTCGGTCGGGAGTGGAGCAGGGAGTAACAAAGTTGTCGGGAATCCGGGCACGGGCGGCGTCATCCAGCGGCGAGCTCGCCCGCGGCCGGACGGTTGCACCTTTCCCGCTGATGCGAGCGACTCGAGTGCCCGTTGCACGGTACGCTGGCTCGCGCCGAGCGCGAGGGCAAGAGCGGAGCTGGACCACGACTCGCCATCCGCGAGGAGGGCGAGCACTGTCGCGTGCTCATCCTCCACCGGTGGCGCGAGTACTACCACCTCGCTCGCACGGTGCGGTACGAGCGCGAAGCCGAGCGACGTGGCGCTCACTCCGGTCAGCGCATGGAGCTCGCCGCGAAGCCGCGTCATCTCCACTCGCAACCGGGCGCGGTGCGATCCGTCCACGAACTTGGCGCCGAACGCTCGCGCGAGAAGCGACTCCCTCGACACATCCGCGGGCCACGCTTCGGCGAGCGCGCGCACGAGCTCGTGCAGCACCGGACGGCTCGCGAGCGACACTACCGTGCTCTCCTCACGAACCAGGCAGCGGCAGGCATCCACGATCAGCGCCTTCGATGCCAGCAGCTCCTCGATTTCCTCGAGCAGGAGGAGCCGCTCCTCGCCGCCTGCTATGAGTCGCGCCGCCGGGGTCTCGAGGATGCGGAGCGCGCTCTCGACCTCCGCGATGAGCGCGTGTATTCCCGCCTGGCGCGCGGCGCGCTCGGCGCGAGCGAGTGCAGTGCGCGCTCTCTTCGTCTGGATGCGTCGCATAGCGATCCCCGCGACGACCAGCTCGTGGGCGGCTCTCGACGCCGGTGGAAAGGGAGAAGGATCGAGGTCGGCGATCGTGCGCTCGGCGTCGTCCAGACGGCCGACCAGGAGAAGGCGCCGCGCCTCCAGGTAGCGTGCATAGGCGGCGTTGGCGCGGTCGCCGTGTTCCTCGAGCGCGGTTCGCGCCGCACCGAGCGCCTTCGCGGACCAGTGGAGGTCGCGCGAGACCAGCGCGATCTCCGCGTCGGCCAGCACGCACCTCGCGCGCGCCAACGCCTCCCTCGAGCCGAAAGCGCGAGCGGCACGCCGCAGCAGCGAGCTGGCGCGCGCGAGATCGCCCAGCTGCGCCATCGCGATTCCCCGGAGCGCGAGCGCGGACGCGTCGTCGCGGAGGGCGACGAAGTTCAGCGCTCCCAGTGGATCGCCCAGCGCGAGCGCGCGCGCCGCGGCAGTGATCAGCGAGTCCATCCGAATCCCGTCACACTTGTAACTCACACCCCTTCGAGGTTCGCACCTAATCTATCCTCGCACCCCGGGACGGCAGCCGTCTCCGGAATGGAGGAACCACCACCGAAAGACGAACGGAGGGAAGTATCATGACGACCCACGCGATAGGAACACGCATGGAGTGGCTGGCGGCCAGACAGGACCTGCTCGCGGCGGAAAAGGAGCTGACGCGGCGCAGCGACGAGGTGGCCAGGCTGCGGCAGAACGTGCCGTGGGTGAAGATCGAAAAGGAGTATCGGTTCGATACCGAAGAGGGCAAGGCCTCGCTCGAGGATCTCTTCCAGGGGCGCTCGCAGCTCCTCGTCTACCACTTCATGTTCGGGCCCGACTACACGGCGGGGTGCCCATCCTGCTCGGCGATCGCCGACGGTTTCGACGGCTTCGTCGAGCACCTGGCCAACCACGACGTCACGCTCGCGGCGGTGTCGCGCGCGCCGCTCGCGAAGCTGCAGGCATACAAGCGACGGATGGGGTGGAGCTTCCCCTGGGCTTCGTCGTTCGGCGGCGACTTCAACGCGGATTTCAGCGTCGGGTTCAGTCCGGAGCAGCAGCTCGCCGGGATCGAGTACAACTACCGCCGCGAGGGGCCGTGGCGCTACAAGGAGGACGGCCAGGTTCGCGATGACGATCCGCCGAACCACGCGGCGATGTGCGGCACCGACCTGACGACCTACCTTCGCGAGCGGCCGGGGATGAGCGCGTTCGCGCTGGAAGATGGAGAGATATACCACACCTATTCCACCTATTCGCGCGGGCTGGACGGATTGTGGGGGATGTACCAGTGGCTCGACCGCGCTCCCAGAGGACGCAACGAGAAGGGGCCCTGGTGGCGCCGGCGCGACGAGTACGGCGCGCGCTGAGCGAGCGACGTCTTGTGTCGATGCCGATGGCGCCGATGCACATGCCGGGGGAGTCGGGGCTCGGCGCCGTCGCATCGTTCGCGGGCATGTGGGTAGTGATGATGGCGGCGATGATGCTGCCGTCGCTGGTGCCCGAGCTGTTACGCTATCGCGAGGCCGTCGGCCGGAGGGGTGGAGTGCGCCCGGGCCGGCTGACGGTTCTCGCCGGCGCGGGGTACTTCGCCGTGTGGGCGGGAGTGGGACTGGTAGTCTATGCGGTGAGCATCGCGCTGAGCGCCATCGCGCGCCGGCATCCGACTCTCGAAGGCGCGACGCCGCTGGCGGCCGGCGTCGTCATCACGATCGCCGGCGCGCTCCAGTTCTCGGCGTGGAAAGCGCGTCATCTCGCCTGTTGCAGAGCGGTGCCGGGGCGACTTAGCGAGCTGGTTCCAACCTCGCGCGCGGCGTGGCTGCATGGTCTGCGGCATGGCTACCACTGCGTATCCGGCTGCGCCGGCCTGACTGCGATTCTTCTCGTGATCGGCATGATGGACTTGCGCGCGATGGCCATGATCGCGGCGGCCATCACGGCCGAGCGTCTCGCGCCCGCGGGCGAGCGCGTGGCTCGCATCATCGGGGTGCTGGCGATCGTGGCCGGTCTCGTCCTCCTCGTGACGGCGGGGTCAGGTCTGGAATCGT
>DASSOX010000175.1:0-5990 GCA_035700125.1 Gemmatimonadaceae bacterium | reverse complement strand
CACACCCAGCAGGTCATCCCCGCGCAAGCGGGGACCCATGTTTGGCTGAGTCGCATGGGTCCCCGCTTTCGCGGGGATGACAGTTCTGTAGGTAGTACCTGAACCCTGAACCCTGCCTCCTGAACCCTCGCAGTTCCTGCTCTCTGCTTCCCGCTCTCTGCTTCCCGCTCTCTGCTTCCTCCACGCTGTTACCTCCCTCCTTCCCCGTCGTCCTCCCAGCATGGCCACCCTCGTACAGCCGCTCTCGGGCCCGGCGGCCCTAGGCAGACGGCAAACAAAGCGTTACACTAGCGGCGTGAACACTACGGTGACGACGCCGCAAACGGTCGATTCGCAGGAAGCGGATCACGAAGTGATCGCGCGCGTGTTGCAGGGCGATCGCAACAGCTTCGGACTTCTCATCCGCCGCTACAGCGATGCGCTCTACCGACACGCGCTGGGAATGACGGGAAGCCCGGATGTCGCGGAAGACATCCTGCAGGCATCCTTCATCAAAGCCTACCAGCATCTTGGCGAGGTGCACGGGCGCTTTGACGCATGGATCTTCCGAATCGTCGCTAATGGGTGCAAGGACTGGCTGAAGAACATTCGCCGGACGCACCTGAGCTACGATGAGGATGATCAGCCGTCATCCTTCGCAACGCCGGACGAAGATCTCGACAGGACGGAGCTCCGTTCCGACCTGGATCGCGCACTCTCTACGCTCGCACCGTCACTGCGCGAAGCGTTCGTGATGAAGCACGTGGAAGGGCGCGCTTACGAGGAGATGGCGGTGCTCTTGGGAACGACGGTCGGGGCACTCAAAATGCGCGTCCACCGAGCGCGGGAAGCGCTCCAGATACTTCTCGAGGATAAATACGCCTGATGCTAGACAATAAAGATCCCATGGAGCGCACTTCGAGTGCGCCGCTGCCCGAGAGGCGGCAGGCGACCGCTGCGCGACCGCTGGCAGACCGCGAGGTCCCCATCGAGGGACAGTCCGCGGCTTCCATCAATGCCTGGCTCGACGGCGACGTCCCGGAGAGTGCTGTGCGCCGCGCCGATACTGCGCGCGACGTCGACTTCTGGCTCCGCATCGAGAAGGAAGTGGAAGTGCGGCGCGATATGAAGACGCCGGTTCACGTGTATCAGCAGATCATGGAATCGCTTCCCGAGGCGACGCCCCGTACCAAGGCCTGGTACGAGCGCCCGCTCGAGCTGAGCCCCATGGTGGCGATCACTGCGGCCGCTGCTGCAGTGGCTGTCGGAATAGTGATCGGCATCGCGTTGATGAAGTAACGCGCATCGCCGAACACGTAGTAGAGAGCGCCGGTCTCGGAGACGAGATCGGCGCTCTCTGCATCCTGCCATTCCGCTCGTCATCCTGCTTCGCCGAAGCGGCCCTCCGCGGTCTGGAGATTGCCCCTCTGTGGTGCTCCCGCCGTGAGAGCTCGACGGCGATACGACGAGATGAATGTTCAGTTGCAGGAGGTATAGATGCTCAACAAGCTCATCGCCATCGCGGCGATCGCAATGGCGCCATCGCTCGCTTCGGCACAGTCTACCGGAGGAACCGGTGGAAGCAGCACCGGAGGGAACAGCGGAGGCCAGTCCGCGACTCAGACGAACTCCGCATCATCGGGCGGCTCGACAGCCAGCAACCCGCCGAGAACGGAGCAGCAACGTCGCCACGACTCGCTCGTGACGCAGATGCGCAACCAGCGCGCCGACACCGGCAACGTGCAGCAGTTCAACGGGGCACTGAGCGATACCACCGACACCACGCGAAGGGATACCACGCGGTCGGATACGTCCATGATGATGAACCGCTCCGATACGTCGACGATGAACAGGTCGGATACCTCGATGATGAACCGGCCAGATACGTCAATGAACCGCACGGACACGACCATGTCCGACACCGCGCGCAGCAGGCTTCATCCGGAGAGCACCACGACGGATACCGGCACCACGACCGTGGAGTCGCACGGAGGTCTCTACACTCCTGGCCGCTCCAGGCTACGCGGCGGGATGCGCTCCGGGCGCAGCGCCAACATGGGGCTCAGCACCGACCAGGTGAAGGAGCTGCAGCAGGCAATCAACAACGCCGGCTGCCACGCCGGGCCCGTTGACGGAATAATAGGCCACAAGACCAGAGAGGGGATCGCGTGCGTTCGCCAGGAGAAGGGAATCCAGGGCCACCACATGAACGACGTGCTCAGCGCGCTCGGACTCGGCTTCACCGCGTCGCCAATGGACACCACGCGGGCGTCTGACACCACGATGTCGCGCGATACCTCGAGCGAGTATCCGCGTAGCACCACCACCAACCCGACGGATACCACCATGAACCCGATGAATCCGATGCACCAGACGGACACTACTCTCACCCGTCCGGATACATCGAGGGTGAGGAGGTAAGGCGAGAGGAAGCAGAAAGCAGGGAGAAACTGAGGGTTCAGGAGGCAGGGTTCAGGGTTCAGGTACTGCCTGTAAAACAGTCACCCCCGCTTGCGCGGGGATGACTTCGTTTGGTGATCCAATTCGGTCAGCCTCCTGCCTTCAGCTTTCTCTCATCTCCGCAGAAATACCAGCGCAACTCCCTCCTCATGGAAGTTGGGGATGCGCGACTCCTCGATGAAGCCGTTCGCGGCGAGGAAGGCGAAGTAGTCGTCCAGCGCTGGGCGCTCCTCGGGGAGCTCGGCGAGGATGAAACGCGTACCGCGCGCGCCGAGCTCCGAGATGATGCGCTCGAGGAGGAGGGAGCCGATCCCGCTCCTCCGATGCTGCCGGGCAACGGCGATCAGGTGCAGGCGCCCCGCTCCCGCCGTGCCGGCGAATTCGCCGTGGACAGCAACGGCCACGAGTCCGCCCCCGACGTGGGCGATCAGACCGCGTTGCTCATCGCCCGGCGCAAGTGCGGAATTCTCCAGTACGGAGAGCAGCGCTGGTAGCTGCGATTCCACCGGAACAGCGTCGCGCAGCAGCTCGCGCGCGGCACCGAGGTCGCTTTCGCCGAGCGAGCGAATGGACGCGGGTTGCATGGTCCAGTAGAAGAAAAGCGATCGAGGAAGCGCGGCGCCTCCTCGATCGCTCTCGTGAATCAGATGTGGATCGCGCGCCCGAGTACGCCGAGCGCGGCTTCCTTCGTGGCTTCGCTGAGCGTGGGGTGGCCGTGGATCGTGATCCCGATGTCCTCGCTCGAAGCGTTGTACTCGAAGGCAAGTACCACCTCGGCTACGAGCTCCGAAACCGTTGGGCCGATCATGTGCGCGCCGAGCAGTGTGTCAGTCTTTGCATCGGCGATGAATTTCACGAAGCCCGTGGTTTCGCCCGCGGTGCGCGCGCGGCCGTTGGCCGAGAACGGGAAGCGTCCCACCTTGTACTCGCGGCCGCTCTCCTTCACCTGCTGCTCGGTGAGTCCCACCGTGGCGATCTCCGGCCAGGTGTAGACGATGGCCGGTACCGCGCGGTAGTCCATGTGCGCTGGCTTCCCGGCAATCACTTCGGCGGCAATCACGCCCTCTTCCTCTGCCTTGTGCGCGAGCAACTGCCCGCCCACCGCATCGCCAATGGCGAAGACGTTGGGGAGGTTGGTGCGCATCTGCGCGTCCACCTTTATCTCGCCACGTTGGCCGAGCTGGAGTCCGAGCTCGGCGGCGTCGATTCCCCTGAGCGACGGCTTCCGGCCTACCGACACCAGTACGTGCGTGGCGTCGAGCGTCTCCTTCTGGCCGTCCTTCTCCACATCCACCTGAATGCGGTCGCCCTCGCGCCGCGCGCCGGTGACCTTCGTGCCGGTGCGGATGTCGAGCCCCTGCTTGCGGAAGACCTTCTCCGCCTCCTTCACGACCTCGGCGTCGTTGCCGGCGAGGATGTTGGGGAGCAGCTCGACGATGGTGACCTTCGCGCCGAGCCGCCGCCACACGGAGCCGAGCTCCAGGCCAATCACGCCGCCGCCGATCACCACCAGATGCTCGGGCACCTGCGGAAGTGCGAGAGCGCCGACGTTCGAGAGGATGTGCTCCTCGTCGAAGCGGAGGAAGGGAAGCTCCACCGGCACCGAGCCGGTGGCAATTATCACATTCTTCGCCTGGTACGTGGTGGTGGCGCCGTCAGCGTCCTTCACTTCAACCACGTTGCCGGGGCGGAGCGTGCCCATCCCCTTTGCCCAGGTGATCTTGTGCTTCCTGAAGAGGTACTCGATCCCCCGCGTGTTGGCGGCAACCACGTCCACTTTCCGCTTCTGCATCGTGTCGAGGTCGAGCGCCACGTCGTTCACCTTCACGCCGTGCTCGGCGAGGTGCAGCTTGGCGAACTCGAAGTGCTCCGACGACTGCAGCAGCGCCTTCGACGGGATGCATCCAACGTTCACGCAGGTGCCGCCGAGCGTCTTGTCCATCTCCACGCAAACTGTGGAGAGTCCGAGCTGTGCGGCGCGGATGGCGGCCACGTAGCCGCCCGGCCCGCCGCCGATGATGACGACGTCGGCGGCGGTGGGATTCGAGTTGGAATCGGGCATGTCAGTCTATGAGCATTGCTGCGGGGTCTTCCATCAGTTCCTTGATACGAACCAGGAAGAGCACCGCGGTCTGGCCTTCCACGAGTCGGTGGTCGTAGGAGAGCGCGATGTACATCATGGGCCGGATCTCCACCTTGCCATCGACGGCCATCGGGCGGTCCTGGATCTTGTGGAGACCGAGGATGCCGACCTGCGGGTAGTTGAGGATCGGCGTGGAGACGAGCGAGCCGAAGACGCCGCCGTTGGTGATTGTGAAAGTGCCGCCGGTGAGATCGTCCATGGTGAGCTTCCCGGCGCGGGAGCGCTGCGCGATCTCGGTGAGCTCGCGGCTGAACTCGAGCATTCCCTTACGCTCGGCGTCCTTGATCACCGGCACCACGAGTCCCTGATCGGAGGCGACGGCGATGCCGAGGTTCACGTAGTGCTTGTAGAGAATCGAGTCGCCCTCGATCTGCGCGTTGACCGTGGGATAGCTCTGCAGCGCCATGATCGCCGCGCGCGCGAAGAAGGGCATGTACGTGAGCTTGACGCCGTGCTCCTTCTCCACCTTCGCCTTCATCCGCTCGCGGAGCGCCATCACCGCCGACATGTCCACCTCGTTGAAGGTGGTGAGGTGCGCGGTGGACTGCTGCGACTCGAGGAGATGTTCGGCGATGCGACGGCGGCGCGTGGTCATCTTCTCGCGCGTCTCGCGCGTGCCATCGCCGTTCCCCCATGCGGGACGGGGCGCTGCCGGTGCGCGCGGGGCAGAAGGCGCGGGGGCAGCGGGCTGCGACGGTGCATGCGGCGCGGGGGCCGCTGCACTCTGCGCGGTGCCGGTGGCCGGCGACGCGGCCGCATGCATCACATCTTCCTTCGTCACGACGCCTCCGCGACCGCTTCCCTGGACATTCGCGATGTCCACGTTCTCCTCGGCGGCCAGGCGCCGGGCAGAGGGCGCGGTCTTCTGGGCTCCGGCCGCCGACGCGGCGGGCTGCGCGACTGCTGCGCCGCGCGACGCGGCGGGGGCGTTGGCTGCGGGCGCACTGGGTGCTGCCTGAGCGGCTGCCGGCTGGGCGGGCGCCGCGGCCTGAGAGGGTTGCTCGGCGGTCGCGGCGCCGGTGGCCGCATCATCGAGCTCACCGAGCTCCTCGTCCACCTTCACCACGTCCCCTTCCTTGCGGAGCTGCCTGGCGAGCACGCCTGCCTTGAAGGCGGGTACCTCCACCGTGATCTTGTCAGTTTCCAGCTCCACCAGGGTATCGCCCTGGGCTACCGCCTCGCCTTCGTTTTTCAGCCAGCGCGAGACGGTCGCTTCGACGATCGACTCACCGAGCGGCGGCACCTTTATCGAGATCATCGTCCCTCGAGTCTTTGTATACTTGGGAGATGCTGCGGAAGCACGCCGCGGCTGCCATCGCGCCGCCGTGCGTCTCCTTCGAATGTCCAGCGACCAAATATAACCGACCGCCATATCCGTGCGAGCACTCACGATATCCGCCCACGGCGG
>DASSOX010000174.1:0-7480 GCA_035700125.1 Gemmatimonadaceae bacterium | reverse complement strand
GCTTCGGCCTGTACGAGGCGCTTCCGGTCGCCGCCGCGCTCACCATTCTCGCGCTGATCCCGCTCACCGCGCTGCGCGCGCTCCGTCCCGAGAGCGGCGCGGGAGCGGCGCCCTGATCGAGCTTCGTTCGCTCGGCGCCCGTCCGGGCGGCTTCGAGCTGCGCGACGTCACGTTCTCCATCCCGACGGGAGGGTATGGAGTCGTGATCGGCCCCGCCGGCTCGGGGAAGACCACGCTCCTCGAGACCATAGCCGGGATCCTCCCCCAGCGATCGGGAGCGCTTCGCCTCATGGGGCGCAACATGGCCGGCGTACCCCCCGAGCGGCGCGAGATCGGCTTCGTGTACCAGCGCGGCTATCTCTTTCCGCATCTGAGCGTGGAGGAGATCGTCGGCTACGGCGCCTCCGATCCGGCGTTCGTGCGCGAGCTGTCCGATCGCCTCGGCGTGAACGCGCTACTGGGACGCGACGTGCGCGGCCTGAGCGGCGGAGAGCAGCAGCTCGTCGCAATCGCGCGCGCGCTGGCCGCGCGTCCGCGGATTCTCCTGTTGGATGAACCATTCAGCGCGCTCGACCCCAGGCGGCGTTCGCTCGTTCGCCGCACCGTGCGCGCGCTGCACGGCGAGCTGGGAATGACCGTGCTGCAGGTGACGCACGACTTCACCGAAGCCGGCCTGCTGGGCGACATCGCCATCCTGCTCGACGGAGGACGAGTGCTGCAGAGCGGTCCTCCCGAGGAGGTCTTCCGCCGCCCCGCCTCCCCCTACATCGCCGAGTTCCTCGGTGCCGAGAACGTCTTCGCCGGCGAGGTGGAGATGCTCCGTAGCGCCGACACTTCCACCGACGGCCACCACGCCATCGAATTCCACACCGGCCCACTCAGCTTCTTCACAGTGGGCGATGCGCGCAGCGGCCCCGGCTACGCAGTGATCAGAGCGGGTGAGATCCTGCTCTCGCTGGAACCGCAACATTCGTCTGCGCGCAACAACTTCCGCGGTACCGTCACCGAGGTAGCCACCACCGGCGCCCTGGCGCACGTGACTGTAAATGTCTCCGGCGTCCCCGTAGTCGCCGCCCTCACCACGCGCTCCGCCGATGAACTCTCCCTCGTACCGGGTGCCGAGGTGTGGGTGAGCTTCAAGGCGATGGCGGTGCATCTTTGCTGATCTTCCCTAGACTGCCTCTTTCCAGCCTCCCCCGTACTTCCCCCTCACCCTTCCGCCGAGAAAAGAGAGGATGACGAGCGCGGCACCGACTACGGCGCTGTTGGCGAGGGCGTGAGAGGGGAAATCGAAGATGCCGGGAGCTATCAGGAGCCAGAGGCCGAAGAGAATACCCAGCCAGCGGAGCGGGCGGGTCACTTCCCAGATCGCGATGATTGCGGTGGCGGCGATCAGCGGGCCCAGGACGCGGTCGCTGATGGACGCGGTGGCGTCGTAATGGAGCACCGATGGCGCGACCATGAGCCAGATGCCGAGGAGTGCTGAGACGATGCGCGGCCACATTCGAGTTCACTCCTTCGCGATGCCCGCCTTGCGGCGCTTCAGGTACTGGAGACTCGCGAGCATCTCGTCCATCGCGGGACCGATCATCAACACAGAGATGAGCGCGGAGGTGAGGCAGAGCGTGCACCAGCCGTGCACCAGGAGCGGCTGGATGATGACGAGCGTTATGCTTACGGCGCCGAGCGGACCGACGGCGACGCCGAAGACGATCACCACCCAGGGGAGTGTGCGCCAGCGACCGCGCCCGCCGATCACCCCGCTCACCACATCGGCGAGATATCCCGCGGCGCCGAGTGCAGCGTCGGGGACAGGGAGGACGCGCGAGATCACGGAGTGGAGAACGCGCTCGCTACCGTCGCCGAAGAACGGCTCCCACACGTGCTGTACCACGCCGAACTGGTAGAGCGCGAGATAGCTCGCGATGCAGAAACCCGCGAGCGCGAGTACGAGGATGGGGATCCGCTCGCGCCACGACGACGGGTCGTAGTTCCAGCCCGGCGGCATGTTGCCGCTCGTGTCGGAGCGCGACGCGATCGCCTCGGCCGGGTCGGACTCTGTAGCGGTCACGCGAGGTCGATCAGCACATGGATCGGGTCGCCCTCCACGTCGAGGAGGTTGGCCAGAGTGCGATCGCCGCGCCTGGTGAACTGCAGAGAGAGACGCGATCCACCCACACGCAGTCCATGGATCACCAGCTCGTTCAGAAAGTGCGGAAGGAGCGGCTCGCGAATGTGAAGCTCGCGCGCCGGTGCATCGGCGAGGATGCCCGTGGCCGCCTGCAGCAGCATGAAGAACGTCCCCGATGCCCACGCCTGCGGGGAGCAGCTCACCGGGTAAAGCACCGGGCGGAGTCCCTGCGCACGCACCATACCGCAGTAAAGCTCGGGAAGACGGTTGTAGCGCAGCCCATCGGCCGCGTCGTAGAGCGCGGAGAAAATGGGGAGCATCGCGGGCTTCTGCCCGGAGAGCGAGAGGCCGAGTGCCACGATCCCGTTGTCGTGCGGCCAGACGCTCCCGTCGTGGTAGCTCATCGGGTTGTACACCGGGTGGCTCGAGCTCAGCGTCCTCAAACCCCACCCGGAGAACATATCGGGCGCGAGGAGCCGCGCCGCCATGCGAGCCGCGCGCACCGCGTCTGGAACCCGACACCATAGGAGATGTCCCGCGTTCGATGTGACTGTGGGGAGCGGCTTCTTGTGGCCGTCGAGTGCGAGGGCGAAGGTTCCCAGCTCCTCGAGCCAGTAGTAGTCGATGATCTTCTCGCGCAGCAGCGCGGCCTGCCGCCGGAGCAGAGTGGAGCGCGCCGAGTCGCCGAAGGCGTGGTAGAGCGCGGCCATCCGGCGCTTGGCATCGAACGCGTACCCCTGCACCTCCACGAGCGCGATCGGCGGATCGGGGAGGGTGCCGTCGGGGAAGGGGACTCCATCCCATGAGTCCTTCCACCCCTGGTTCACGAGGCCGTTGGGCGACACCCTGGCGTACTCCAGAAATCCGTCGCCGTCCACGTCGCCATAGTGGTCTATCCATGCGAGCGCACGCTCGGCGTGTGGAAGCATCTCGCGCACGAGCGCTTCGTCGCCCGTCCACCTCCACGTTTCGTGAAGGAGGATGAGCCAGAGCGGGGTCGCGTCGATCGTTCCGTAGTAGGGAACGTGCGGGATCTCTCCGGCGCGCGCGAGCTCGCCGCGGCGGAGCTCGTGCATGATCTTCCCTGGCTGCTCCTCGGTCTCCGGAACCACCTCCTTCCCCTGCATGCGCGCCAGGTAGCGCAGCGTGTCCACCGCTACCTGCGGGTTGAGGGGGAGCGTCTGTAACGACACGATGATGGAGTCCCGCCCGAAGGGTGCCGAGTACCAGGGGATGCCGGCCGAGATGATCGGCATCTCATCGGCCCTGGTGTACAGCGAGCGCACATCCGTGATGGCGTGATCGAGCGCCGAGTTGAACTCGGCCACATTGCTACTGAAATGCGTGCACCCCGCGCGCCAGCTATCGTATGCCGCCTCGAGCGGCACTCGCCTGCGCTCGATGTCGCGGTGTCGATGCGTACGGCCGTCGTCCACGCGCGCAATCTCAAGCGGCGGATCCACGAGCGCGTGCCACTCGAGGCGGCGTGGCCGATGCGGCTCGAGGCGGAAGCGCCACTTCGCCATGTGCGGGGCGATCACGTCGGGCTCGTCATCGAAGGCGAGGCCGCTGCTCAGTAGTTCGCCGTCGCGCCCGCGGTAGGAGAAGACTACGGAACGTTCGCCCACCACCGGCTCGTAGAAGGTACCGCGCTCGGCGCGCTTCCAGCCGCGGACCTCGAAGATGTCGGCGAAATCGTTCGCGAAGCGAAGCTCCGCCCAGAACTCGATGGTGCGCTCGAGGAAGTTGGTGAGCGTTATACGCTCGGTGAGACGATCATCTATCAGCATCTCGCGGCGGATGTGCACCGCGTTGCTCACGTTCCAGCTGTCGCCGCCGAACGCGGCATCGTCCACCGCGAGATCCACCTGGCTGCTGTACATCCGCACCACCTGCGAGGAGAGCACCGTGGCCGGGGTGCCAGCGAAGTGCAGCTCGTAGTGGCTGAGCATCCGGGTGTCGTCGTGGAAGAAGCCGAGTCCACAGTGTCCGGGTGGCGTGACGTCGCCTCGCTCGTCGAGGAGGAGGAAGATGCGCTCGTTCTTCAGGACCAGCGCGTCCTGGACGGCGGCCCCGTGGCGGCAGTCCACCGCGGGATAGCCCACCGCCTCTTCCATCGTGATCGGCTCCGCTGCGAACTCTTGCTCGACTTTCATGTCGGTGCTTGTGGTTCCGGATTCGAACTGACGCGTGCGTACCCGCTCATGCTATCCTGGCCAGGTGGCCCTTCGGCGTGGCGTATCCCGCGGCCGCAGCGTAGACGCTCTCGTATTCGGCGACCATCCGAGCGCGCCCGAAGCGCTCGATCGCGCGATCGCGGCAGCGTCGGCGATCGAAGTCGTCGAGCGGGCCGCCGGGTCGGATGATCTCGCGCATCTCGTCGCGATCGCGCGCGATGAAGCCGGTCACGCCCTCCTCTACCAGCTCGGGAACGCTCCCGCGCGGGAACGCAACGACCGGGCAGCCGCTGAGCATCGCTTCTATCAGTGCGAGCCCGAACGGCTCATTCCACTCGATGGGCGCGAGCAATGCGCGCGAATCACGCAGGAGCGGCACCTTCTCGGTCATCCCGATGCTGCCCAGCACGGTCACATGGTCCTTTCGGAGGCGCGGCGTTACCTCCCGCTCGCCGAACTCGCTGTCCACCGGATGGATCGCGCCAGCCATGCGAATCGGTACGCCGGCCTCCTCGGTCACATCTATGGCGGTGTGCGGACCCTTCACGCACGCGAAGCGCGCGATGAAGCAGACGTAATCGCTGGCGCTCGAGCGGCACTCGTACTTGGCCGGGTCGAGTCCGTGGTGAACCACGTGTGATTCACGCACCCCGGGCTCGCGACTCGCCTGGTCGTGCGAGATCGCCACGTAGTGAACGTCGGGAAACCAGCGATAGAAGCTGGAGAGCTCGTTGTCTTGCGAGTGGTGCAGCGTGTAGACGAGGGGCGGTCGCGATGTGATCCGTGTGTAGATGAGCGCGGCCGCCGAGTTGGCGTGCACCACATCGAAGTCTTCGTCGTATACCTGCTGCATCGCCCACGAGACGTGGTTCGCATCCTGGAGGAAGTTTGGCGGCCATTGCGCTTCCTCGTACAGGTAGCGCAGTTCGGCCGAGGTGGTGGAGTCTCCCGTCCCGAAGAGCGTCACCTCGTGACCCCTTTGCACGAGCCCCTCCGAGAGCTCGGCGATCATCAGTTCGGTACCTCCGTATCTTGCGGGTGGGACTGCGACGAACGGCGTGGAAATGAGCGCGATACGCATATGCTGGGTTACCTCGGCTACGGCTACGACATCCCCGTTCCGGCACGGCTTCATTCCCAACGCCGCGTTGGTGCACTCGGCGCCGCCGGAGGCGGCGTAGGCCGGAGCGCCAAGCGCATCCGGCGTACGACTGCCATACGCGCACGACGCGTGCCGAGTACCGGTTCGGAAGCGAGGCAGCGACGGGGGCTGAATTCGCCGTGCGACAACGCATCTTACGTACTCGGCGCGGGTGCCATTTATGCTTAGGGATGCGGTCGCGCACGGTAGCGACGTGCGACTCAGCCATATCACACCGGGAGGTCGAAGATGAAAGGTTGGACCCTGTTGCTGCTCGCGTGTCTGGCAGCGTGTGGCGATAGCTCCACCGGCCCCGGCCATGCAGCAGGCAAGGAGTTCTCGTTCGATGACCCGGTGGGTGATACGGCGCTCGTTGTGGGAGGCGCCGACAGCGATGCGGCGCTGGACGTGCGGCGAGTCAGCGGAGTCGTGAGTGGGGATTCGCTGACGCTGACGCTCGAGTTCGTGGATCCGATCGTGCGTGCCAGCACCATCGAACCGAACTCGCTGATCGCGGCCATAGCGATAGATGCCGACGACGACAGCACGACCGGAGTCGCGCTCGACGAAGGGTCAGGCAGCGACTCCTCGTTCACCGCCCCGTTCCCAGCGCAGACCGGGATGGGCGCCGAGTACTACGTCTTCCTCGATGCCATTTCGGAAGGCAACGCCGACGTCACTTACAGCCTGTTCATCGACCAGACGCTGGCGAGCTACCCGGTGACGTACACCGAGAAATCGGCGACGATGCAGCTCCCACTCTCCATCTTCGGCATTCGCGCTGGCGCGCGCTTCCGCGTGATGGGCACCGTGGGCAACACACAGCGAATCACCGACATCGTCCCGGATTCGGGGAGCTACCTGCTAGGTGGTTCGTCCTGAGGATCAGCGTGCGGCGGTGGTAGTATCCGCGCTCGCGATGTGATCGGCGATCCAGGTGAGACTCTGAGGGACGTGGGCGATCCAGTAATCCCAGTTGTGGGTGCCGGGCCACTCCTTGAAGTAGTGCGGCACACCGAGGACTGTGAGCTCGGCGTCGAAGACGCGGGTATCGTCGGCGATCGGGTCGCTGCTCCCGACATCCATGTAGAGAGCGGGCAGGCGCGTCTCCGGAGAGGTGGGCTGATCCAGCATGACACGAACGCGGTGCGCCGGGTCGCGCCAGCGCCAGGCGGGGAGGTCATTGCCGAAGGCGAGGCGGCGTGAGGTCCAATGCGCGCCACCGGGCCTGCCTGCCCACTGCGCCTCGATCTGCTCGAAGCTCGTGGCATACACCGGGGCTCCCTTGAACGGGTGCGGGCCGGCGTACATGGGGCTCAGGACGCCACTGTGGCTGGCCGCGGCAGACCACTTCTCCGGATACTGCAGCGCGAGCGCTACCGCGCCGTAGCCGCCCATGCTCAGTCCGGCGATCGCGCGGTGCGCCCGATCGCCGATCGTGCGATACATCGAGTCCACGTGCAGCACGAGGTCGTGCGCGATGTAGTCGTCGTAGTGCAGCCAGCGAACGCAGTAGCTGCTCGCCGGCTCCTCGCGCGTGGTGTCGGCTACGCAGCCGTTGTAGTCACCGATGGTGTTCCAGGTGGTGTACCAGCCGTCGTCGCCGTCGGGCATGACTACGATCATCTCGGGCATGCCGGCCGCGATCAGCGAATCCATGGCGGCGTCGAGGTGGCCGTGCTCCACCCAGTCCGTCTCGGCGCCGTACAGACCGTGGAGATAGTAGGCCACCGGATAACGACGCGCGGCGTCGGTGCCGTAGGATGGAGGAAGGTAGACGAGGTAGTGCTTCTCCGCTCCGAGCGCCGTGGCGTAGAGACTGTCGGTGCGCACCGTCCCACGGGCGGTGCCGCCGGCGCTCGCGGCGCTGCGCCCGACTGAATCGGAAGCGACGGTGAAGGCCAGCGATGCGCCGTGCGGTTGCACGGCGAAGATGAGCGCAAGGACGAGAGAGAGCACGTCAGCCGTGGTAGAGGAGAACAGAGGGGCCGGGCCTCGACTTAATACATCTTCCGGCCTCGGCCGGAAGAT
>DASSOX010000173.1:0-8895 GCA_035700125.1 Gemmatimonadaceae bacterium | reverse complement strand
CTCTACCGAGGCATCGCCTCGGTAGAGCCCGCTCGAAATCAAAGACCCGACCTCAGTCCGTTACCCCGCGTGCACCTCGGAGTGGTCGCCGACCGTCACGGAACCCTTCACTCCCTCCAGCACCACCTCATCGCCCACCATCGACTCGCGAAGAGTCGAATCAGTGATCGTGCTTCGCTCGCCCACCACCGAGTCGCGTATCTCGGAGTTCTTCACCACCGTACCCGCGCCGATCGACACGTTCGGGCCCACGGTCGCGTGCTCGAGCACGGCGTCGTCGTGGATGAAGACGGGATCGAAGATCCGCGAGTCGCCCGTGGACGCCGGTCGGTGCGCGCGCCCCTTCTGCAGCATGACGCGGTTCGTGTCGAGCAGCGTGTCGAGCTTCCCCGCATCGTACCATCCGGCCACGTCCACCACCTTTATCCGGGCGCCGTGGTCGATCATGTACTGGAACGCGTCCGTGAGATAGTACTCGCCCTTGTTCGGCGCCTGCTTCATCACGTGATCGATCCCCTCGTAGAGGAGCTTCCAGTTCCGGATGTAATAGAGGCCGATGTTGGCCCGCTTCGAGATCGGCTCCGACGGCTTCTCGACGATCTGCTGCATGTTGCCCTCGCCGTCGGCGACCACCACGCCGAAGCGCTGGTAGTCGTCCACCTCCTTCACCCAGATGATCCCGTCGGCATCGGTGTCGTTGATCACCGAGAGATCGGCGTCGAAGATGGTGTCCACGAAGATGATGAGCACCGGCTCGTCCACGTACTGCCGCGCGAGCTCCACGGCGCTCGCCGTCCCGTTCTGCACCACCTGCTCCACGAAGACAGACGGAAAGTCGTACTTCGCCTTCACATACTCTTCCACCTTCTCCTTCAGGTGGCCGGTGATGTAGATGATCTGGTCCACGCCGCCCAGACGTTCGAGATCATCGAGGATGTACGACATCACCGGCTTTCCGGCGACCTCGAGGAGCGGCTTCGGGGTCACGTGCGTATGCGGGCGAAGGCGCGTCCCCTTCCCCGCGAGCGGTATGATTACCTTCATGGCGCGTTCGTTCCCTCCCGTCCGTAGCGGTCGCTGAGCCGTACGACGTCGTCCAGATCTGGCGTGGACGCTTCGAGCACATCGCAGTCGGTGACGGCTTCCATGTAGTGCACGGTGCCCGGCGTTATGCGAAACGCGTCGCCCACCTTCAGCTTCATGTCACGCAGCTCGCCATCGAGCTTCACCCAGTAGATCAGCTCTCCGGACAGCAGGTACACCGTTTCGTCCTTGCGCTCGTGGTACTGCACCGAGAGCGCGTGACCCGCGTTGATGTGCAACACCTTCCCCACGTAGCGGTCGGTGTGCGCCCAGATGATCTCATGCCCCCACGGCTTGGGGACTACCTTCACCTCTCCTCGGCCGCTCATCGAACTCCCTTGCTCGGGTAAGTGGAAATCGAAGCTGGTAATCTAGCCGCTCAGAAGAGCTCACCCAGCGAAACCACCCAGTTCACGGTTCCGTCGTTGCTCCCCCTCACCGCATCTCTCGTCCAGAGCGGGAAGTCCACCCGCACGTTGTAGCTCTGGTCGTAGAGCGTGCCACTGAGCGATGCACCCACTCCCGCGTCGCCGAAGAAACGGCCGCCTGCCCCGGGTACGTCCAGGGTACCCCACGCGAGGTCGGTGAACGCGGAGAGCGACACCCGCGGCAGCAGCGAGCGGGCGCTCGGCGAATACACGACTCGCGCCAGCTGCGCGTTGGCCGCCGCCACGTTCTTCACGCGCAGTAGCGGCGAGTAGCCGCGCAGGCCCGCATCACCGGGCGCCAGGTAGTGCACGTCGCTTCGAGCAAGCGGCGCGCCACGACCGCGAAGCAGGTGGTTGCCGAAAGTCTCCGTGGGTCCGAGCGACGAGAGTCCGATCGAGCGCTGCCTGGGGGCGTTGTCGCTCGCGCCGGCGAAGAGGCGCAGCGCTAAACTGTTCAGCGAGCGCGTACCGAAGCCCATGACCTTGCTCCCCTCGACCTGCACGCGACCGAAGCCACTCGCATCGCCGCCGAGCTCCCCGCGTGGATCCACCAGCCCCCCCGCTACGAACGCCCGCGCCGAGAGACCATTTGGTCTCCGCGCGCTCCAGCGATACTCCGCGCTCGCATCCACCACGCGTGCGTCCTCCCAGCGCAGCGGATCCATCCACGCGGTGTCGTACGGAAGCGTGGCAGTGAGCGCCAGCGTGAGAAAGCGCCGCTGACCATTCGCCATGGCGAATTGGCTCAGGTCCCACTGCTTCCCGACGCCGAGCTTCGCCACGCCGTCGAGCATCCACGCACCAGCGCGCACGCCCATGGCAGGGCGGTGCGAGAATGGAAGCGTCGGGTTCAGCGTGGCGATCCAGCCCTGCAGCCGCCCGCGTCCGCTCACGCTGGACTCCGGCCCACGCACCGGGAGCGCGATCCCGATGTCCCACTGGTCGAACAAGCCCTGGTAGTTGGTTCTGAGTCGCAGCGCCGGCGTCACCCCACCCGGATCGGTGTACCATGCCAGCGGAGCGATCGCCATGATCTCCTTCTCCCTACTCGCCTGATCGAGGAAGGGCCAGTCGAATACAGTGCGCGCCACACGCAGGGAGTCGCCGCTCGTGTGCCGGAGCACGTCGTTGCGGCGATCCCAGTCCACGGTGAGACGCAGCGGGTCGAGCCGCACTGCGGTGGGGCGCTCGCGCGTGTGAATCTCAACCCACTGGTCATCCAGCGCGGCGGAGCCGCGTGCAGTGACCCAGCCGGCGCTGGTGAGCGCGCCGACGGGCATCGGGTGCCGGTACTCGCCCACGCGCTCGATCCGTGCGCGCGTGACCCAGCCGCCGTCATCGCGTTCGGATTTCACATCGCGCAGCGCGTAGTCTATGAGCCCCGTGTGGTGCACCCACTGCGAGAAGAACCAGTCGAGGCTCTCCCCCGACGCGCGCTCGGCTGACGATCGCATCGCCAGCTCATCCACGTGCTTGAACTTCCAGCGCGCGTAGTAGTCGTGCAGGAAGGAGCGGAATGCGGAGTCGCCCACCGCGTCGCGCAGCGCGCCGTACATCATTGACGCACGATCATAGACCATCTGGTTGTAAACGCCGAATTCCGAAAAGTCGTACGCTGGCGTTCCTATCGGCTGGGCGATGCCCCTCAGATCGAGCTGGAACTGATCGAGATAGCCCATGTCGAGAAGCGGCGGCGTTACCGCGTGCGCCCTGTAGCCTGAGTCGAGCTGCGGGATGCGCGGCGCCTCGCCCTTCGCACGCTCCGGGAGAGTGAGGTTCTGCGCCCACTCGGTCTGGTAGCTGGTGAGCCCCTCGTCCATCCACCCGGAGCGCCATTCGTTGTTGGCGAGAAAGCCGTACGAGTAGATGTGTCCCATCTCGTGCAGCACCAGCCCCTGCGAGATGCGCGCTCCGTACATCACCATCATCGGGAACTCGGTCGCGCCGCCGTCGAGGCGCTGGAGACCCGTGGCCTGCGGATACGCGTACGGCCCGTATATGGACTCGAGCCAGCTGAGCGCGTGGGCTATGTACGCCACCATTCGACCGTGGCCCCATTGCTGCTCGTTGCCGCGCGCATAGAGAACGTGAATGGGGATCTCCCCGCGATACATCCCGCCCTCGTAGCGGAAATCCGGCGACGTGGCCCACGCGAAATGGTGCACCTTCCGGGCGAGGAAGCGGACTCGCTTGTATCCCTGCGGAACCTCGACGCCGCTGTCCGGCGCGACATCGCCGTAGGCTTTCGCGCCGAGCACCACCGAGCTGTCGCCCGTCGCCGTCGTGACGCTCGCGTTGACGCTCGCCCAACCGGGATCACCCTCCACCGGGATGCCGCTGGCTCCCACCACCTGGTCGGCGGGGAGCAATAGTGTGACATCGTACGTTCCGAACTCGCCGTACAGCTCTCCCGCGGGGACGAGGGGGTTGTCTTCCCAGCCGTCGCGATCGTAGACGGCGACCTTGGGATACCATTGGGCAAAGTCGTACTCGCGCCCGCGGCGCCCCTGCCGCCGGTATACCTTCGCCGACGGTCGCGCGTCCCAGGCGAAGCGCACCCTTAGCGAATCGCCCGGCGCGAGCGGCGTCGGAAGCGCAATGCGCGCCACCGTGCTGTCGGGAGCGCCGGGGTACTCCACCTTCACGTCCATGCCGTTTACCGTGACCGGCGCCGTGAAGCGCTCGTAGGCGAAGTCCGGCTCGCGCAGATTCTGAAAGCGCACCCGCCCTTCGCGCTCATCTACCGCGCTCCACTTCGAACCCGGCCGGAAGGCGTTGAGGTACTGGTGGAAGAACATCTCGCGCAGCGTGTCGGGCGAGTGGTTCACGTACAGCAGCTCGCCGGTGGCGTGGACGTTCTGCAGCTTCTCGTCGAGCTTCGCCGTGATGCGGTACTCGATCCGCTGCTGCCAGTAGCCGGTGGTATCGCCGGATGGCGGCGTGGTGGGCGCGGGCGCTGCCGCCTGCTGCAGGAGGAGTAGGAAGGGGATTATCGGTTGCATTGGCCTCGGGTGGGCGACAAACGCGAGCGGCGCCCGGTAGGGGGCGCCGCGCTATTGTAGGAGCTGGACTGCGATGCCGCTACCGTCACCGGCTCGGGTGGTATCGCCATCGCGGAGCGGTGCACTCAGCTCGTACGCGCCCGGACTCCGCTCAGCATGCGCGTGCGCAGCCGATTCAGACGATGGCGCACGGAGCCGTCCATCACCGTGTCGCCCACGCGTACGATCGTGCCGCCCAGGATGTCGGGGCGCACGTTGAAGTGCGGCACCACCTTCTTGTCGAGTACGCGCGAGAGCTGCTCGGTGATGGCCTGCGCCATTGCGGGATCGGGCTGCCGCGCGAGCGTCACGTCTGCGTGCACGCGCCCCTCGAGCTGATCCACTATCGCATGATACTCGAAGGCGATCTCGCCGATGAGGTGCTGGCGGCGCTGCGTGACGACGGCCTGCAGGAAGCGCACGAACAGCCTCGGAAGCCGGTCGGCGAACGCCTTTCCGATCACCTCGTTCTTCTCGCGCGCGCTCACGCGCGGAGTCTCGAGGAAGCGGACGAGGCGCTGGTCGGCGGCGATGGCGTTGGCCACCTCGTCTATCATGGCGCCCCATCCGTCCAGGTCGCCCGCACGGCGCGCCAGCTCCACGAGAGTCTCGGCATAGCTGCGGGCAATCGTGATCTCGCGCATCAGCTCTTCACGCGCGATGGTGTGAGCGACGCAAGGAACGAGTCTACCAGTTTCCGGTTCGTTTCGGTGTCGAGATCCTTCTCGATCACCTTGCCGGCGCCGAGCACGGCGAGACTCACTGCCTCGCGCTGCAGCTCGGCGATGGCGCGATCGCGCTCGGCGGCAATCTCGGCGCGCGCGCGCTCGAGCATCTGCTGCTGCTCGCGGTGCGCCTGGGCAACAACCTCCTCGCGTACCTTCTCGCCCGCGGCGCGTCCTTCCACGATGAAGCGCTGGGCATCCTCGTGCCCCTTCTTGACCAGCTCCCGGTGCTCGGCGAGAAGACCGGCCGCCTCCTCACGATCTCGACGCGCGGCGTCGATCGCCTCCTCGAGCGCCTTCTCGCGCGCTTCCACCGCCGCGGTGAGCGGCTTGAACGCGAACTTGGTCAGGACGAACATGAGGACGAGAAAGATCACGAGGGTCCAGAACATCAACCCCGTGTTCGGAGAGAGCAGCTTGGGCGGCGCCTCGTGGGCCTCCTGTGCAACCACAGGAACGGCGGTGAGGAGAGAGAGAGTCACGCCGAGCAGCGCTTTGAGCATTGTGATTCCCGCGAAGATTGAGAGTGAGCGCGACGGGAGCCCCGGGGCCCCGCCGCGGCACGCCGAACTAGAATGCGAACTTGTTCTGAATCAGGAACGCCACCACCACAGCGAAGAGCGCTACGCCTTCGATCAGTGCGGCGAGGATGAGGCCGGCAACCTGAATCGCGCCGCCCGCCTCGGGCTGACGAGCCATACCATCGGCCACCTGACCGCCGATGCGACCGATGCCGATACCGGCGCCGATCGTGGCGAGACCCGCACCGATGCCGGCGCCGAGCATCGCCCACGCGCCAGCGTACTCGCGCGTGAAGGAGCCCGCGGCCTGCAGAAGAGCATAGAGTTGCATGTCTTACTCCACGTTCGAAGTTGGAACCATTCTGCTCCGCGCCGACGCGAGCACCACTGCTACTCTGCGAAGACGCCGCCCGTCAACGAGGCCCGGGCCTCAACGAGCGTCCCCGGCCACCCGGCCGGGTACGTTGTCGCGCGGTTGGAGCGTGGCCGCACGACGAAAGTGACAGCAGAAAGCAGACAGCAGAAAGCAGTGAACTGCCTGCTGGGAAAGCTCCACCCCCGCAGGCCGTTGCTGCTTTCTGCCTTCTGCTCTCTGCTTTCTCACGACTAATGCCCCCCCTGCCTTATCAGCCCGATGAAGACGCAGCTGAGGAGGGTGAATATGTACGCCTGGAGCAAGCCGACGAATATCTCGAGGAGGCTCACCGCCACGCCCATAGCTACGGGCGCCGTGGCGATCGCGTAGCTCTGGAAGGTGAAGATCAGACTTATCAGCGCGAGCAGCACCACGTGGCCCGCGGTCATGTTGGCGAAGAGACGAACAGCGAGCGCGAAGGGCTTGGTGAACTTACCAATCACCTCCACCACCGTCATGATCACGAACATGAACGGCTTGAGGATGAGAGGCATGTCCTTCGGCGGCACATAGAAGATCGTCTCGAGGTAACGCCATCCCTGCGTGCGCATACCGGAGATCTCGACCACCACGAAAGTGATGACCGCGAGTGTCGCGGTGACGGAGATGTTGCCGGTGGCGGTGGAACCGTACGGGATGAGTCCCAGCAGATTCGCGAAGAGGATGAAGAAGAAGAGCGTGAGGCCGAAGGGAACGTACGCATTCCCGTGCGGGCCGACGTTGGGAAGCACTACCTCGTTGCGGAGGAAGAGCACCATGGCTTCGATTCCGGCCACGAAACCCTTCGGAGCGCCCGATTCCTCGGTGTGGCGCTTGTGCGCGAAAGCCGTGGGGATCAGCACGATCATGCACAGGAATGCCGCGACGAGGAGCATCACCACGTGCTTCGTGGGGGAAAAGTCGACGGTAAACGGACCCACGTGCACGGGCTCCCAGCGCGGGAGCTCCAGCTCTCCGATGAACGGGAGCTCGAGGTGGTGCGAGTCGGTGATGTGCGGCGTGATGATGTCCACCGGCTCCGCCTCCTCGCCCTCGAGGTGTTCACCGGCGGGGCCGACCTGGATCTGCGTGTCGTCCACCACCGCGGTGGCGGCGACGGCATGAGCGCCATTGCCCTGGGCCGTGGCGGGGGCCGACGTTGCGGCCATCACGAGCGCGACTACGAGCGTGCCGAGCTTCATCTCTTGAGAAGGACGGGTTCGACCAGCGTTGTCAGAAAGAAGAACGCCACCATGCTTACGAGGGCGGACTCCGGCGGCAGTTGCATTCCACGCACCACGAGAAATGCGAAAACGGCCAGCGTTATCAGCCGCAGGAGCATGCCGAGCCCCCACGCGGCGAAGATGTTGGTGGTACGTACCAGCAGCACCACGACGAAAGCGAACAGCTGAACACAGTACGCGATCAGCGCGCTGATCCTTATCGCTCTGTGATCTGCCGGCGTGCCGAAGATCAGACCGAAGAGGAGCGCCACGACCACGATCACGGCGGCCGCCGCGACGGCGAAGATAGCGAAGCGTTTGATCACTTCTCTTTCTCCTTCTGCTCCTTCCGCTGTGCAGCCGTCAGCGCGTGATACATGTTGTAGATTCCTACCGTGGCTCCGGCGAACACGCCCACGATCAGCAGGAACGGGTCGGTCCCGAGCTTCCTGTCGAGCCACTGTCCCAGGTACAGGAAGAGGAGGATCGAGATAGCCAGCTGGATTCCGAGCCCGGCGAAGGATGCCGCCGAGCCGGCTCCGGAAAGCGCGGGCTTACCGGCCCGCTTCCCCTGCCGCTGCTGCCATTTCTGGTCCGCCATTCCGGCCGGAATGTACCCGCTTGTGAAATTTTTCGCAAGCTCGGTCCGGGGGCGCGGCCGCCCGCCCCGCACCCACTCCCGCCAGCGCCAAAGTCGCTGCCAATCGCTGACTTACGTGTTACCTTCGCCTTGACGAATCGTCGCCCTCTCGGTAAGTTCGCGCTTCCCACTCACTTCGTCGTTCTCCCGGCAGAGCTGCCCGGCCGGGGCGCTGGTTCGGTACGCTCGTGAAGATCACCTCCCGCCTGATAATCTGGCTCCTCTGTGCAGGCGCACTCGTGCTCGCCTGCGGCCCTCACACGCGCCACAACGAGTCCGGAGCCAGCGCCGCCGACGCCCCACCCGCGCCCACACCGGTCGCCCCCGCCGCCGAGGGACAGATCCTCGCCACCTCCGCCAACGTCTCCGTCAGCGGGTCGGTAGCCCTCTCCCTCCACGTCACCAACGTGGCCGACCACTCGGTGGAACTCGACTTCCCCAACGGCCAGACCCACGACTTCGTCGTGCTCGACTCCGCCGGCCACGAGCTCTGGCGCTGGAGCAGCGGCCGCATGTTCACGCAGGCCCTCCAGAACAAGCTCCTCGGCTCCACCGAAACCGTCACCTACGAAGAGCGGTGGAACCCCCAGGGCCTCCACGGCGACTTCACCCTCGTCGCCATCCTCCGCAGCAGCAACTACCCGAAAGAAGAGAGAGTCGGGTTCAGGGTTCCGTGAAGGGGAATAGCGAGCACTAAGGGGACAGGGGACAGGAACTGCGAGGGTTCAGGAGGCAGGGTTCAGGGTTCAGGAACTACCCAGCCATCGAGATCCTGCCGCCGAGGTAGTATCTGAACCCTGAACCCTGCCTCCTGAACCCTTTGTACTTCCCGCCCTGCCT
>DASSOX010000172.1:0-15840 GCA_035700125.1 Gemmatimonadaceae bacterium | reverse complement strand
CCCCAGAAGATGGCCGCGAACACGAAGAACACTCCCATGGCGGCCAGTCGCTTCCATTCCACCCTGGTGAAGCCCCAGAACGTCGGTTCCGCGGAGCTCGATACCGAGCCCGCGCGCTTCCGCTCGACCGCGGCCTCGTGCGCCTCGCGTCGCTGGCGCTCCAGACGATCTACTGCCGGCTTCAGGTTCTTGCGCCCCGCGACATACTGGACGAGTCCGAGCGTCATCCCCACTCCGGCGCAGGCGAAGCCGAGATGCCAATCCACCCGCTGAGCGAGGTAACCGGCGATCAACGGCCCGAGCGCGGCGCCGAGGTTTATCCCCATGTAGAAGATCGAGAAGCCCGCATCGCGGCGCTGGTCGTTGGTCTCGTACAGCGAGCCGACGATCGCGCTCACGTTCGGCTTGAGCAGGCCGGTTCCGATGACGATCAGCCCCAGACCGGTGTAGAAGAACGGCAGCGGATGAAAGGCCAGCGTGAAGTGGCCGAGCGCGATGATGATTCCGCCCACCAGCACGCTCTTGTACTGCCCCAGCCAGCGGTCCGCGATGATGCCGCCCACGATTGCCGCTGCCCACACGCTCGCTGTGTAGGTGCCGTACACGGAGCCGGCGTGCTTGTCGTCGAAACCCAGCACGTGCACCATGTACAGGATGAGAAAGGCGCGCATCCCGTAGTAGCTGAAGCGCTCCCACATCTCGGTGAAGAAGAGCGTGGAGAGACCGCGCGGATGCCCGAAGAAGCTCACGTCGAGCGTGCCGGGGCGCGGGTAGTCGGTGAGTGGATCGGCGAGTGGGCCGGGACGTGGAGCGCCCGGTGGCGTGGGAGTAGTAGTCATGGTGTGTGGATGAGGTGCATGATCCTCGCGGGCGTGCGCGCATGCGTCAACCCATGGCCGCGCTCGCGGCGGAACGCGCGAGCGCCGATCGCTGCCACACGGTAGCGCCGACGGCTGCCCGAGCATAAATATCGTTGCGCCCTGGCCCCACTGTGACCCCGTCGCCGATCGGTAGAGATGCAGGACGATTCCGCAAACCAGCTCGAACGCTTCTTCGAGGTCTCCATCGATCTGCTCTGCCAGCTCGGCTTCGACGGCTACTTCAAGCGTCTGAATCCGGCTTGGGAGCGAACGCTCGGCTTCACCGTGGAGGAGCTCAAGTCCAGGCCGTTCATCGAGTTCGTCCACCCGGATGACCGCGAGCACACGCTGAAGCAGAACGCGGAGGTCCGCGCCGGTGGTCAGGCGCTCGGCTTCGAGAACCGATATCTGTGCAAGGATGGTTCATACAGATGGTTCCTGTGGAACGCGGCACCGGAGCTCGGTGGGCAGACGATCTACTCCGTGGCACGCGACGTAACCGCGCGCAAGAACGCCGAGGAGGAGCGCGAGCGGCTGGTGCGCGAGCTGCGCGCCGCGCTATCGGAGGTTCGTACGCTGCGCGAGATCCTTCCCATCTGTTCGTACTGCAAGAAGATCCGCGACGACGAGAACTACTGGCAGAGCGTGGAGAGCTACTTCTCCAGGCACACGAACACACGCTTCAGCCACGGCGTCTGCCCCAGCTGCTTCGAAAAGCTGGTCGAGCCGCAGTTCCATGCCGACGACGATGGGTGACGCGTGCAGTGCCGGACTGCTGTCCTGTGTTACCTGCTTCCACTCCACTCGAGGGTGATGAACGCCGATCTCCCCGCCACCGGTTTCACGGAGGCATCGAGGTAGTCGGCATCGGTGATGTTCCTGATGTCGAGCACGATTCTCATATCGCGCCAGCGTTGCGCCAGACGGGCATCGAGCCGGAAGTGACCATCTTCGCCGGAGCGGCCGTCGTACGCGGCGTCGAGAGTCGCGACGGAGCCGCGTCCCAATGGCGCCGTCACTTTCAGCCCCGCGCTCCGCGTGATGGGGCGCAGCGCGTACTTCCCCATCAAGCCCTCCACGCCATGGCTGTCGAAGTCGAGCGCCGAGCCGCGCAGCGACCACGACGCACCGAGCCAATCGTGCAGGCGCAGCGCTAGCTCCGCGCCGCGGTAGTCGGCGCGCGCTACGTTGGTCGTACGCCAGGGCCGGTAAGAGTAGCCTCCGGTCTGGCGAGCCCAGTCTATCAGATCGCTGGCGTGGCGGTAGAAGCCAGTGAAGTCGGCGCTCCAGCGCTCGCCGGGTGCGAGACTGACGCCAGCTTCGGCGCCCCAGAACTTTTCGGGGCGGAGGTCGGGGTCGCCCACGTTGTCCGGGTCTACATAGTAGCGCTCCGTCCACGTGGGTGCGCGAAAGCCACGACTCACGGAGGCGCGGAGCCGGGTCCACGACCCGAGCGGCACGACTCCGCCGATGGATGGCGACACGAATTCGCGGTTGACCGATGACCAGTCTATTCGCGCGCCGGCATCGAGCTGCGCGCTCCCCGCGCTTCCCACGGTCGCCTCGGCGAAGAGCGCACCGCGCTGCTCGTCGCGGTTGCCCAGCCGCTCGCTGTGCAGCCACGCGTCGGAGCCGTCGGCGCCGATGGCCGCGACGACAGTGGGCGCGAGAGCGATCCGTGTCACCGCCTCGATCCCGGACCGCGAGCTCCGGTGACGGTTGTGGTACAACGATGGGTTGTCGCGCACGAGCACGTAGTCGTCGCTGTGGTGCCGGGTGCTCGCGGTGATCGACGTGCGCACGCGATCGCCCGGGGCGAAGTCGTAGCTGATCGAGCCGGTCGCACTGCGGGTGCGCTCGTGCGAGGGGTAGGTGGCGTAGAAGTCGGCGGCGCCGAAGGAGCGGACGCCGAGCCCGGCGCGCGCCCTGAGCCGCCCGCTCCCCACCCGCCGTGCCGCGGCGAGCGAGGCGAGCGTGACACCGTAATCGGTGTCGGCTCTGTGGCCATCGGAGCGCTCGTGCTCCACGCTCGCCTGCACCCCGAAGGCACCGATGCTGTCGGCGATCACTCCCGAAGCTCCGCCCGTGCCGAAGCTTCCGCCCCACCCTCGAAGCGAGAGTCGGGATGCAGCGGCGCCATCGTGTCCGGTGGTGATGATGTTCACCACGCCGCCGGCGGCGTCGGGTCCGTAGAGCGTGGAGCCGGTGCCGCGAAGGACCTCTATCCGCTCCACATCCTCGAGCGGTACGGCCAGATCCAGGTTGGCGTGCTCGGTCTGCTGGTCGTTCACGCGGACGCCGTCCACCAGTATCAGCACCTGGGTGGTGGACGATCCACGCATGGCGATGTCCGCCTGCGCCGGCGAGCGGCCCATGATCTCCACGCCGAGGGCGTCGTCGAGAACGTCGGCGATCGTGCGCGCGGGAGTTCGCGCAATCTGTTCGCGCGTGATCACCTCCTCGCTGCGCACGCCGCTGCCCGCGCTTCTCGAGCCGATGGTCACCTGCACGGTGTCGAGCACCGTCGTGGACTGCTGGCCGAGCGCGAGGCGGGGTGTGGTGGCGAAGAGAAGTGCGAGGAGTGCGGGCGCGAGGCTGCTGGAGGCGATGAAGGAGTGGTGGTGCGAGGGCATAGAGGTGTGATGGTGTTCGAGCTGCGCCGCTCGGGCGGGCGCGACGGTGGCGAACAATAAACGGGGGGACGTACCACCGTCCGCGATCCCCTCACCGAGCAGTCGTGAAACAGACGTCTAGCGAAGATGGTCCGGTGGTGGTAAGATCGGCCGACAGACGACTCGACCCTTGCAGCTGCTCCCTACTCGCAGGACCGAGGCACGCCAGCCTGCATGCGCGTACGACTCTACGTCGCACTCCTTCCCCTTCTCGCGGGCGCTGCTCTTCACGCTCAGGAGATCTCCGCGGACTCCGGTGCTCCGCCGTCGCACTCCCGTGCGCTCGCACTCGTGCAGCCATCGCTTCGCGAGCGGGTCGCGCCACATATCGGAAGCGACTCGATCACCCTTGCACCCGCGGATGCGCCATCCGGCGGCGAAGTGGTCGGGCGAATGGGAGCGGCAGCGATAGGAGCATCGCTGGGAGGGCTCGGAGCTGGTCTGCTCGGATACGCGGTGCTACCGCACAGCGACTGCGACTGCGACGACCCCGGCCTGAACGAGTTCCTGATAGGTGCGGCGGTCGGCACCGTGGCCGGTGCGGCGCTCGCGGCGGCGCTCCCGAAGCAACGCAGTCGCTGCAGTTACGGCAAGCGGGTCGTGTACGGACTGGCGGGAGCGCTCGCCGGAGGAGCACTCGGGATGATCCCGCACGGCGACGCGCGCGTGCTCTTCGTGCCTGTGGGCGCGAGCATCGGAGCCGGAGTGGCGAGCGCCTACTGCTGAGCGCTCGCCGCGCGCCGTCGCTTCACTTCTCTCCCATCACCTTGATGATCACGCGCTTTCTGCGCTGGCCATCCCACTCGCCGTAGAACACGCGCTGCCAGGGGCCGAAGTCGAGCCGCCCATCGGTGATCGGCACTATCACCTCGTGCCCGATGGTGAGACTGCGAAGATGCGCGGCGGCGTTGTCCTCACCCGTCTCGTTGTGCCGGTAGCGCTCCGGATCCCAGGGAGCGACGGTGTGCTCGAGCCAGTAGAGGATGTCGTGCCAGAGCCCCGACTCGTGGTCGTTCACGAATACCGATGCACTGATGTGCATCGCCGACACGAGCACGAACCCTTCTCGGATTCCGCTCGCGGTCACCTGCTCGGCGACTTCGTCGGTTATGTCGATGATCTCCTGGCGTTGTTTCGTGTCGAACCAGAGGTAGTGTGTATGAGTCGGCATATCGGCAGCTCCTCTAACGGGCGGTGCGCTCTTCGAGCGGCGCCTCTTCGCGTTCCAGGACTCCGGCAAGCGGGTCGCCGCGTTCCAGATCTTTCAGCTCGGCGCCCGAGATGTACGCGGCACGCGCGAGCATCTGTGATGCCACCGAGATGGTGAGCAGCATGAACAAAATGGTCAGCACGCCAGTCAACGGGCGCCCCGCACCGCTTGCCAGCAGCACGCCGAGTATCACGAGAGCCGTCCCGATGCCGCCCGCCTTGGTGGCGGCGTGCATGCGCTGGAAGACATCGGGGAGGCGCGCCACGCCGAGCCCCGCGATGAGAATGAACGCCACGCCAGCCGTCATCGACAGTACGGCCACAATGGATCCTGTCATCGGCGCCCACCCCGCTTGCGCTCCAGGAGAGTCGCGAACGCGCAGGTGGATACGAAGTTGATGAGCGCGATCCCCAACCCGATATCGAGGAAGGCGCGGCGGCCGGTCGCAAGGGCGATGAGAGCAGAGAGTGCGACCGACACCGCGGTGAGCATGTCGAGCGCGACGAAGCGGTCGGCGTAGCCGGGTCCCCTGATCATGCGGTATGCCGCCAGCGCGAGCGGAATGGCGAGCACCGCCATCAGAACGGGAGCTGCTACGGTAGCGAGCTGCATCATGGGGCAACCTCCTCTCCTTCCAATTCCAGTATCCAGCGCTCGTACAGCGCCTTGATCCCCGCAACGCGGTCGGGGATGTCTGGCGCATCGAGCAGATGAACGTAGAGCGAGCGGCGATCGTCAGCGACGTGCAGGCAGGTGGATCCCGGTGTGAGCGATACGAGATAGGCGAAGAGCGCCACACCCCAGTCGGTGCGAGCGTCCACGGGGATCACCACGATAGCTGGCTGTGGACGCAGGCTGGGTGTGAGGACGACGCGTGCCACGGCGACGGACGACGCGACGATGTCGTACGCGAAGGCGCCCGCCAGCGACAGCGCCGCCCGCACCCGGTGCGTCGCGCTCACGGCGCCCTCTCATCCATGGTGATGGGCGGCGGCTGGATCGCGGCAGTCGCCGCTCCGCTCCGCTCTGCGGACGATCGCGGCTGCATCTGCTCGGCGGCCGCGCGTGCGAAACTCGAAACAGGTCCAATGGCGAGGCCGATGCCCAGAGTGCACGCTGCGAGCAACGCCATCCCTCCCACCATCGCCGGTGGCACCTTGCGGGTCGCTCTCCCCGGGCGCGGCGGCGACCGCCAGAAGGCGTCTGTCCATAGCTCGCTCATCGAGTACAGCGTGAGCAGGCCGACGACGAGCGCGATGACGCCGAGCCAGAGGTCGCCGCCGCGAAACGCGGCGTCTATCACGAGGAACTTGGCCCAGAAGCCGGAGAGCGGCGGTATCCCGGAGAGCGAGAGCGCCAGTATGGCGAAGAGCGCCGTGGTCAGTGGGCGCTCGCGCATCAGACCACCGGCGCGGCGAAGATCGTAGCCGCCGGTCGCTCGCCCGATCGCCCCCGCGCCGAGGAAGAGCCCCGCCTGCACGATCATGGAGTGCAGCATGTAGAAGATCGCGGCGGTGATTCCCAGGATCGAGAGGAGCGCCAGTCCCAGCATCATGTACGCTACCTGGCAGATGATGTGAAATGCCAGCAGCCGCCGGACATCCACCTGGGCGATGGCGGCGAGCACGCAAAGTATCATCGTCGCCGCGGCCACTATGGCGAATAGCGCGGGCAGGCCGGGGACCACCGGACTATCGACCGCATGAAACACCAGCACGAAGACGCGAAGGCACGCGTAGAAGCCGACCTTCGTGAGGAGGCCGGCGAGCGCCGCCGATGCCGCGATAGGCGCGGTGTGATACGATGCCGGCAGCCAGAAGAAAAATGGGAAGAGCCCTGCCTTGAGCGTGAAACCGGCGAAGAGCAGGTACGCGGCGGCGGTCAGCGTGAAGCTGGGCGCGCGGCCGATGAGGGCGGCGGAAATGGACGCCATATCGAGCGTGCCGGTCTCGCCGTAGAGAAGTCCGATGCCGATGAGGATGAAGGTGGCGCCAAGCATGCTCATCGCCGCATAGCGTATGGCGCCGTCTATCTGGGCGGGGTGACGATCTATGGTGATGAGTCCCAGCGCGGCGACGAGCATCAGCTCGAACCACACGTAGAGATTGAAGATGTCGCCGGTGAGGAAGGCGCCGTTAACCGCCGCGAGCATCGCCAGGAAGATGGGGTCGAACCCCGCGCGCCGCCGTCGCGCGCGGACCTCAGCGCGAGCGTAGACCGCCACGGCGAGCGCGATGACCCCTGTAACCGTAGTCAGAGCGGCGCTCAGGCGATCGGCAACGAAGGTGACGCCGAATGGCGCGCCCCAGCCGCCGAATGCCATGCCGGCCACCCGTCCGTGCGCAACGTAGGCCAGCAGCCACGCGGATGCGGCGAGCATGAGTAGCACGCCCAGTTCCATCATGCCACGCTGGAGCGCGGGCCGACGCCGGAGCAGTACGGTGATCGCGGCGGCGCCGAGCGGGATCGCCACGGGCCAGAGAGCGATCCCGTCGATCATCACACCGGTTGCCGCGCCCGGTGCGGCGCCCGCCATCACGTCAGGCATCGTCGACCGCGCCGCCAGCGAACGGATCGCCGAGCTGCTCGGCGGGACCGGAACCGTCGTTCACGAGGGTGCCCCGATCACGATAGGAGCGCAGCGCGAGGGCGGCGAACATCACCGTCAACGCGAAGCCGATGACGATCGCGGTCAGGATCAGCGCCTGCGGAAGTGGATCGGCCGATTCGCCGAGCTGGTTGGCACCCGCTGGGATGAGCGGCGGCTGCATCGAGCGGATGCGGCCGGCCTGAAAGATCATGAGATTCACCGCTGTGCTCATCAGCGACAGGCCAAGCAGCAGGCGCACGACGTTGCGGGAGAGGATCATGTACAGCGCGCATCCGAAGAGCACCGCGGTCATGAGGGCGTAGATCGCGCTCATCGCGCTGCCTCCCGCCTCAGTCCGAAGAGGAACGCGAGCACCCCGCCCAACACCACGGTGTAGACGCCGAGGTCGAAGATGAGCGCCGTGCCCTGATGGATGCGGATGCCGAAGAGGGTGACGTCGATCCACGCGTGACGGAGAAAGGCGCCGTGGAGGAGCAAACCGGGCGCGCCGCTCGAGACGGCGAGCAGCAACCCCGCACCGACGAGCGAGAGTGGATGGATGCGGAGCGATGCGCGGGCGTGTGCGACACCGCGCGCCAGCGCGAGCAGCGCGAAGGCGAGAGCAGCCACCAGTCCGCCGACGAAGCCGCCACCGATCTCGTTATGGCCACGCAGCAGAACCGCCACGGACAGTATCAGGAGCAGCCAGAAGAAGATCGGGCTCGTGATCCGCAGGATGAAGGCGCCGTGGCCACGGGCGGCCGCCTCCGTGGTGGCCGCGCTCTCCTGCGCGGTTCGCGGTCCTAGCAGCGACCAGGCGAAGATCGCGGAGAGCGCGATCACGGTGGTTTCGCCCAGCGTGTCGAAGCCGCGGAAGTCCACCAGGATGACGTTCACCACGTTCCGCCCGAAGGCCGCGAGATAGCTCTGCGCGCCGTAGAAGGCGGAGATCTCGTTGTGCTGCGGCGCCGTTTGCATATCGAGAAGCACCACGAACACGATTCCGGCGAAGACGGCGGCGAGAGCCGCGTCGAGCGTTCGCTGTCGCTTCGTCCGCGTGGCCGGCGCGGCACCCGGGAGAACGAGAAGCACGATCGCGAGCAGCACCACCACCAACGACTCTACCGCGAACTGTGTCAGCGCCAGATCGGGCGCGCCGTTCATCATGAAGATGAGCGCGGTGACGAGACCCGCGAGGCCAACCGCGAGCATGGTGGATATGAGCGAACGCGCCCGCGCGGCCGCGACTCCGCCGGCCAGACCGATCAGCGCCACCGCGGCTGCCCCGATTCGCACGTCACCCAGTTCGGCGACTGATGGCAATCGCGGTGCACTGCCGGAGGCGATCAGTCCCCAGAGCACGAAGATCGCGGCGCTGGCCGCCACCACCTGGATGTAGCGGCGAAGATCGCCGTGCTGGACGAGCCGCGCCGTACCCGCGGCCAGCATCTCGAGTCGCCGTATGAGAAACTCGTAGCCACGCTCGGCGCTGTAATTGTCGATGCCGTTACGCGAGCGCAGTCGCAGATGGATCGGCCTCCAGAAGATGAAGATCACGGCACCTATCGCGATCACCACCACGCTGAGCGCGAGCATGGGCGTGAGGCCGTGCCAGAGCGCGAGCTCGACTTCCACCGTCGCGCCGAATACCGCGGTCGCCGCGGGACGGAGTACCACTCTGCTGATCCAGTCCGGCTCGATGCTCACCAGGAGACCGAGAAGCGCGAGCACCACGGGCGCGAGGAGCAGCCCGGGCGTTTCGCCGTGCTTCACCTCCTTCACTCTCCCTCGTCCCATGAAGAACGGGCGGAGCGTGACCACGCCCGCGGCGCCGACTATCACCGCGTTCACGAGCACCGCGGCCGCCATGGGAATCGCGTCCCAGGAGCTCTCGATCTGCGCCAGGAACAGGAATTCCTTGGAGACGAAGCCGAGGAAAGGTGGCAGCCCCGCCATCGACAAACTCGCGAACACCGCGGCGGCGGCCGTCACCGGTAGAAAGCGGGCCAGCCCGCCCATAGCGCGCAGCTTGCTCAGCCCGGTGGTGTGCATCACCGAGCCGGCGCAGAAGAAAAGCGTCGCCTTGTACAGTGCGTGCGCGAGGATGTAGCCGACCATGGCGGCGGTCGCGGCCGGACCATCGAGCCCGATCAGCATGACGAGGATGCCGAGCGATGCGACGGTGGAGTAAGCGAGCACGGACTTGAAGTGTTCGGCGCGCAGCACCTGCAATGCACTCACGAGCATCGTGATTATCGCCACGGTGAGCACCACTTCCCGTCCGTACCGCACCGCGCCCACGAGCGGCTCGAAGCGCGCCAGCAGGTAGATGCCGAGCTTCACCATCGTCGCCGAGTGCAGGTACGCCGATGCGGGCGTGGGCGCCTGCATCGCGTTGGGCAGCCAGAAATGGAAGGGGAACTGCGCCGACTTCGTGAACACGGCGAGCAGCAGTCCGATCATGATCGGCACGATCCATGGGCTGTACACTAGCTGGCCGCTGTGCGCGACGGCGTTGGCCATGGAATAGCTGCCGAGCGCTGCCCCGATGAAAATGATCGCGGCGAGAAGCGCCAGGCCGCCTCCCGCCGTGATTCGGAGCGACATGAGTGCGGCGCGGCGCGCGTGCGGACTGTCGGCATCGAAGCCGATCAGGAGGAAGGAGAGGATGCTCGTCGCCTCCCAGAAGAGGTACATGACGAGCAGGTTGTCCGAGAGGACGGCGCCCAGCATCGCCGTCATGAACAGGAGGATCAGCGTGAAGAAGCGGGCCCGATCCCTCTCCGGGTCCCGCGACATGTAGGCGCCGGCATAGATCACCACCAGCGCACCGATTCCGGTGACGAGCAGGACGAAGAGAAAGGAGAAGCCGTCGAGCCGGAAGGAAATCTCGACGCCGAGCGAAGGCGCCCACGCCAGCTTCTGCGTGACGGTGTGTCCGGCTTCGATGGTCGGCGCGAAGCTGAGGAAGGCGGCGAAAAGCCCGGCCGGCAGGACCGCCAACAGCCAGCCGCTGGCTTTGCGACCGAACAGGTAGGAGAGCGGCCAGGCGAGGCAGCTCCCGGCAAAGGCGAGCGCCAGGAGCCACGCAATCATGGCGATTTCCCCGGCGGCCTCTCGCTACGCAACATCTCCACTGCCGCGGCGATCGCTTCGTGCGAGCCAGCTATGGCCAGCACGTCTCCGTCGCGCAGAACTTCGTGCCCGGTCGGAATCATCACCGGCTCTCCCTGTCGTGTAATCGCGAGTACGGTGGCGCCGGTGAGGCCGCGCAGATTGAGCTCGGCGAGTGTCCGGTGCACGCCGGGGCTGTGGGCCCAGAGGCGCACCGATACCGGGTCTCCGAGCCCTGGTAGCATGTGGTGTACCGACTCTATCACCATCTGGTCGTCGCGCATCTCGGGCGACAGGGTTTCCTCACCGCTCCCGTCGCCTCCGGTCGCTACGGGCTCCGCGGCCATCTGCTTCGCGAGCGCCGAGACGATTATCGCCGCTCCGGCCTGGGCGTGATCCTGGAGGCGCGTGGCGCTCCTGTAGATCCCGATCAGGAGAACAACGGCCACGAACGCGAGCAGGAGCGCTCCGCGCAGCGGAGGGAGGAATGGCTGCGTGATCGCGACCACCGGAGCGCCCACCAGGAGAAGAATGGCCAGGTGCAGCGTCACGAAGAGCGCGATGCGCGGCGCGTGAGCCAGGTCGAGACCGCCCTCGTGTACTCCTGGTAGCGCGCGGAGTGCGAGCGTCTGCGCGAGCTGGCGCGAGCTTCTGAATACGCCCACCGCCAGCGGCGCAGACACGAGGACGGCGACGATGAAGACGATGAGCCGGTCGGTCTCCACGGAAGTGTGCGTGAGATCAGCGAGCAGGCCGGCCGCCGCGTCGAACTGGAGCGATGCGCCAATCACCCAGACGGTCAGCAGTACCGCATCGAGCAACAGTACGCGGATCAGATATCGTGTGCGCGACACGCCACCCGACTCCCGCGGCGCGCTCCGCAGCCGCTCCACCCACGAGCCATACAGCGCTACGAAGGTCTGCAGCGCATGTGGGAGGCGACGATCGACGAAGTTCGCCGCCGGGCCCGACGCCTTGATGAGCCAGGGCGTGGTGAGCGTGGTGATCGCCGACACCGCGATCGCCACCGGGTAGAGGAAGCTGCGCGTGGCGCCGGTGGCTATTCCCACTCCTGCTATGATGAACGAAAACTCACCGATCTGCGCGAGACTCATCCCCGTCTGGACAGACGTGCGAAGCGGGAAGCCGGTGAGAAACGCGCTGAGCGAGACGGCTACGACCTTGCCCGTGATCACGACGGCCGCGAACGCGAGTACAGCTACCCAGTGCTCGGCGATGGCATGAGGATCTATCATCATCCCGACCGCGACGAAGAAGATCGCGACGAACATGTCGCGCACGGGCGCTATGAGATGGGCGATCGCCTTCTCCTCGCCCGACTCGGATACCAGCGATCCCGCCACGAACGCGCCGAGCGCCACGGAGTAGCCGAATGCGAGGGCCAGTAGCGCGGCCGCGAAGCAGATCCCGATGCTCGCGACGAGAGTCGTCTCGGGACGGTCGAGTCGCACCACGTACCGTACCAGGCGCGGGATGAAGAGCAGGCCGCCGCCGACCAGGCCGATGAGGAACGTCACCAGCCGCAAGGCGAGGAGCGCGATGCTCCCCGCCGACACCCCGGCTCCGCTGCCGAGCGTGGTAAGGATCGCTATGAGGAAGATCCCGACCATATCCTCGATGATCAACACGCCGAACACGGTCTCGGCGACCTTCCCCCCGACCCCCTGCTCGTCGAACGCCTTGACGATGATCGTGGTACTGGAGATGGCGATGACAGCGCCAGCGAAGACGCTCTCCAGCGTCCCCCAGCCGAGCAGTTGGCCCAGCAGATAGCCGAACCAGATCATCATGCTGTTCTCGGCCACCGCCACGAGGCCGGCGGTGGGCCCTACCTGGATCAGCTTGCGCAGACTGAACTCGAGCCCGAGGCCGAACATCAGCAGTATCACGCCCAGCCCGGAGAGCGTGTGGACCATCGACTCGTCCACAGCGAGCGGAAGCGGGATGTGGGGGCCGATGATCAGGCCGGCCATGAGGTAGCCGAAGATCACCGGCTGGCGCAGCCGCTGGAACAGCACGGTGGTGACCGCGGCAACGCAGAGCACCAGCGCGAGGTTACGGAGGAAGTCCGTGGCTTCGTTCATCGGGGCGGGGCGTCATCGGCAAAGATTGACGCGCCGTCATCGATGGCGGTCGCGTCCGGTGGGAATTATCAGTATATCCGCACGCGGACAGGCCGGGTAATGGCGCCGCGCGAACGCAGGCTATTCCGCGCGCATCGCGATCAGCGGATCCACACGCGCCGCGCGCCGCGCGGGGATCCAGCTCGCCAGAAACGCCACCGTGAGGAGTACGGCCGCCACGCCGACGAAGGTGAGGGGATCGGTGGCTCCCACACCGAACAACACGCTGCGCATGAAGCGAGTGAGGAGTGCCGCACCAGCGAGGCCCGTCACAATCCCGGCTGCCGCGAGCCAGAGGCCGCGGCGCACCACCATTCGGAGCACGCTTCCGGAGTCCGCTCCAAGCGCGACCCTCACGCCGATCTCTCTGCGGCGCTGCGTGACGAAGTAGGCGAGCACGCCGTACAATCCGACGCCGCCGATGAGAAGACCGAGCACGCCGAAGAGAGCGAGGAGGGTGGTCAGCAGCCTCGGTCTCGCCACCGCCTCGCCTACCGCGCTCGAAAGCGTGAAGACCGATGTGATGGTCTGGTCGCGGTCCACGCTCCAGATCGCATCCTCTATCGCACGCGCCATGGCCAGTGGCTCGCCGCGCGTGCGCACTACGAGGTTTGCCTGGCTGCGCAGGTTCTGCAGGATGTGGATGTAGATGGTGGGCTGCGCCGGCTCCTCGACGGATTCCTGCCTGATGTTGCCCACCACGCCGATGATCGGGATCTGATCGGTCCCCGCCATTACCGTTCGCCCGACGGCCGCGCGATCCGGGAAATACTTCTTCGCGAACGCCTCGTTCACCACGAATCGAACGGGTGCCTGGTCGTCATCGCCGCGCTCGAACTCGCGCCCGGCTATCACTCGCGCACCGATGGCGTGGAAGTAGCCATCGCTAACGTGTATGAGAGGAGCGGTAGGTGCTTCCTGGCCCGAGGCGAGGACCATCCCCTCCGGCACGACGCCGATCCGCTCGCCGCTCCCCCGGAAGGGAATCGCCTTGGTCGCACCAGCCGCTACGACTCCCGGTACCGACCGCACGCGATCGAGGACCTCGGTGTAGTAGCCGCGAAACTGCCCGCGCGTGCCCTGGTGCGCATCGCCTATGGAGTAGTTCACCACGAGCACGTGGTCCGGGCGGAAGCCGAGGTCCACACGCAGGAGCTCGAGGAAGCTGCGGGTCATGAGGCCGGCTCCCACCACGAGGATGACCGCCACCGCTACCTCGCCGACTACGAGTCCCGCGCGCAAGCGCTGGCCACGCGCGCTGCTGCTGCCGCGCCCTCCCTCGCGAAGCGCGGTCTGCAGGTCCGTGGAAGTGGCGCGCAACGCCGGAACGAGGCCGAAGATCAACCCGGTGAGCATCGAGAGCGCGAGCGCGAAGAGTAGAACTGCCGGATCGAGCCCGATCTCGGCGGCGCGGGGCAGTTGCGCGGAGCCGAGCATCACGAGCGCGCGAGTGGCGCCGATGGCGAGGAGCACCCCGAGCGCGCCGCCTCCCAACGCGAGCACCAGGCTCTCGGTGATCAGCTGCCGCACGAGCCGCCCGCGCCCCGCTCCGAGGGCGGATCGCACGGCGATCTCGCGCTCGCGCGTGGTCGCTCTGGCGAGCAGCAGGCTGGCGAGATTCGCGCATGCGAGCAGCAGCACGAAGGCCACCGCGCCGAGGAGGACGAGCAATCCGGTGCGCGCCTTCCCCACAATGACATCGCGAAGCGGCTCCATGGTGGCGGATGTCCATGCCCGGTCCTCGGGGTACTGCTCGCTCAGGCGACGCGCGATGGCGTCCACCTCGGCGCGCCCGCGCGCGACGTCCACGCCCGGTTTCAGCCGCGCGACGACCTGGAGCACCCTGTTGTCGCGGGTGCGCGGGATCCCGTCGTCGGGGATGGTGGAGTAGGGGATGTAGACGTCCACGCGATCGCCGGGGTAGCGGAAGTCGCGCGGCATGACGCCGAGGACTTCGTACGGCGCACCGTCGAGCGTGAGCGTGTTTCCGACGACGGAGCGCGAGCCGGCGAAGCGACTCCGCCAGAAGGCGTGGGAGAGAACGACCACTCTATCGGGACCGCCGCGGTGCATCTCGTCTTCGCGCGGAAGCCGGCCGATCTCGGGCCGCACACCGAGTGCCGGGAAGAAGCCGGGCTCCACGAAGGCGGTGGAGAGACGCTGCGGCTCACCCTCGCCCGTCATGTCCACTCCACTTCCCCCCTCCACGTACCAGTAGCCGCCCATGTCGCTGAACGCGCTGCGCTGCGCGCGCCAGTCATCCAGGTCGACCGGGGAGACGGCCGAGTGCGTGAGTCCCGCCTCCGGGTTGTCCGACCAGACACGCACCAGTTGCTCGGGGTGGGGGAAGGGAAGCGGCTTCATGAGGACGCCGTGCACCACGCTGAAGATGGCGGTGTTGGCGCCTATCCCGAGTGCGAGCGTCAGCAGAGCAGTGATCGTGAACGAAGGTGCGCCGCGCAGCTTCCGCAGAGCGTAACCGATGTCGTGCTTCAGCTCACCCATGTAATCCCTCCGACGCCGTGCGGCCTCGGTTTCTCTATCCATTCGTCGCAGGTAGCGGCGGGCATCTTCCAGATCCCCGAACTGGCGGGTCGCCTCGGCGAGTGCCGCCTCGCGCGAGAGCCCGCGCGACTGCAGCTCTTCCGCCCGCATGGCGATGTGGAAGTGGAGCTCAGCGTCCACGTCTTCGCTTATGCGTTGCGCGCTGCGCCAGGGGAGGCGGAAGAGCTTCCGGGTCATGCGGGCGCGAGCACCTTGGCAACAGCCTCGGCGTAGCGCCGCCAGGCAGACTCCTGGCTGCGGAGCTGCCGCCTGCCTTCTCGCGTGAGCTTGTAGTAGCGCGCGCGGCGGTTGTTCTCGGAGAGCCCCCACTCGGCGTCCACCGCCTCGGATTGCTCGAGGCGGTGGAGCGCCTTGTAGAGCGCGGCATCCTCGATCTCGATGGCGCCGTCGGTGCGGTCGTGGATCCAGCGGGAGACGGCGTAGCCGTGCATTGGTCCCCACGCGAGGGTGCGGAGGACGAGGACGTCGAGGGTGCCCTGCAGCAGGTCGAGCGATCGGTCGGTCATGTCGTTCCCCTTACCAGGTATGGGGAAGGAGTATGCGATGCCGGGTGGTGCGCGTCAATAGCCTTCCCCACACCTGGTAGGGGATGAGACATCTCCGGGCGGTGGGATGGTTGCCGGGGCGCGACGGGGTCAGGTCTCCAATGTTTAGCAGGCTCGCCTACTGGCGAGCCTGCTAAACA
>DASSOX010000171.1:0-6079 GCA_035700125.1 Gemmatimonadaceae bacterium | reverse complement strand
GGCTGGGAGTCGAACACCGGCTGCCACGTTCGTCCGGCGTCGTGGGTCTTCCACACGCCGCCGTTCACCGCCCCGTAGTAGAACTCATTGGGCCGGCCGGGCACGCCGCTCACGGCATCGGTGCGTCCACCGCGGAAGGGGCCGAGGTGCCGCCAACGCAGACCGGAATAAAGGCTGGCTATCTCCGGCGCGGCGACGCTCGGCAGTGCATGCTCGGCGAGCTTATGTTCGGCGGCGGGAGGCGCGTCTGCGTCGAAGATGCCCAGCCCTCCGTGGAGACCGGGGCCGAGCACCGACAGAGCGCCCAGCTGTCCCGCTCGAAAAAAGAAATCACGACGCGAGACGGGCTGCTCGCCGGCCGCATCGTCGGCGATATCCCCGGGCGGTAGCTCCGCCGGTCCCTCGGCTGGCTCCCCGGTCGCCTCGCGAGCGGGGAAGATGGTTCTTTTGGCCACGTGACGAGCTCCCTGTATCTGCAGGATGGTGTGAGAGCGTTCGATTCCGTAACGTGGGCGCCCGGGTCAGCGTTGCGCGGGGAACCCATGCTCGTGACTCGACATCGACCCGGTCGTCGAACAGGACATTCGTTTCTCCCGTTTCCACGAGCCGCCAGCGTCCCCCAGGATGCCCGCGGACAATGCGATGACCCGGCTCGCGCCCCCTCCCTTTCGCTCCGACTCGTCGATGATCCAGCGCCTCGAGCGCCACGCTACCCTCATCTTCGTAGTAGCTCTTCTCACCATTGCCGGCGGCGTGGCGCTCGCCAACTACCGCGCCGCTCGACGACTCTCGGCGGAGCGCCTGGTGCTCCACACGCACGACGTTCTCTCGGAGCTCGACGCCGTCGTGTCGGAATTGAACGAGGCCGAGTCCAAGGAGCGCGGCTACGAGCTGAGCGGGGATGAGTCGCTCGTGACGTCGTTCGAGCATGCCAGCATGCGAGTGGAGGAGCGCCTTGCCAATGCGAGCGCGCTCGATGCCGAGAACGATCTCCAGAAGCGACGGCTCGACAATCTCGCGCTCGCGAGCAGGCGCGCGCTGGCGGCCATGCGGGCGGCGATCGACGCGCGTCGATCGGGCTCTCTGGATTCCTCCGCGCTCGCCCATGAGGTCGAAGCCGACGAGTTGGTCATTTCCGCCATCCGCGATTCCGTGGCCGCGCTCGAGCGTGATGAGCGGGCCCTGCTCGCGGCGCGTCGTCGCGCACTCGACGCATCCTCGCGCCATACCTTCTGGACGGTGTTTGCGCTCGGCGCCACGTCGATGGCGATGCTCGCGGTGGCTTATCTCACGGCGCGGTCGGCGCTGCGCCGGGCGCGACTCGCGGAGCACCGCACGGTGGATGCGAATAACCAACTCAGTCTGCGCGTGACCGAGTTGATGCGGCGCGAGCACGAGATCACCGGATTGCAGCGGCTCAGCGAGGCGCTCCAGCTCTGCCTCACCTCCAGCGAAGCGTACGCCGCGGTGGCCCGCATCATCCCGGCGCTCGCCGAGACGTCCCGGGAGGGATTCCTGGCCGTGACCAACTCTTCGAGCGGCTGCGTCGAGAGAGTCGCCGCGTGGGGAGCGCTCGCCGCCGACGACAGTATCGGCACCATGGCCTCGGAGGATTGTTGCGCGCTCCGAAGTGGAAGGCCGTACGTGGTACGGGGTGAAGATGAACGTTTGCGCTGCGTTCACGTGTCGAGCGCGGTTCGCGATTACGTCTGCCTGCCGCTTCTCGCTCACGGCGAGACGCTCGGAATCCTCCACGTCACGCTCACGCCCGGTCGAGTCGATGGAGACTCGATTGGCGAGCCGGCCAGCCGGTACGACGACGAAGTCACTGCTCTCTACGAGAGTAACGAGTGGCCGGGTCCGGGACACGACGGTGCGCGTCTGGCGCTGCTCAGGAGAGCCGGCGGCCAGATCGCGGTCGCGCTGGCCAACCTCGCCCTCCGCGAGCGTCTCGAGCAGCAGTCCCTCCGGGACCCACTCACCGGCGCGTTCAACCGGCGCTATTTCGAGGAGTCGCTCCGGAGAGAGATTCTCCGCGCGAACCGCAATGGACGCGGGCTCGCGCTCGTGATGCTCGACATCGACCACTTCAAGCAGGTCAACGACACGCACGGCCACGACGCCGGCGACGAAATTCTTCGCAACGTTGCCGACGTCCTTCATCGCTCGGTTCGCGAGGCCGACGTGGTGTGCCGGTACGGTGGTGAGGAGTTCGCCGTACTCCTGCCGGAGATCTCACCGGAGACGGCTCGCCTGCGCGCTCAGGGCATCGTGGATGCATGCCGTGCACGGCGCGTGGTGCTCGGCGCGGGTCGCACCGGGCAGGTGACCATCTCCGCCGGGCTCGCGCATCTCTCGGCCGGCGATGGCGGCGCTGAGCTGATCCGGCGAGCCGATACCGCGCTCTATGCCGCGAAACATGCTGGACGCGACCGGCTCGTGGAGGCGGGCAGCGAGGAATCATCCTCCGTAGCAGACCTCACGCGGCTCCACGAAGGGACCTGACCGATGCCGACATCCGGATGACCGCGATCAGGCAGACTGTCTCGGCCACGAAAAGTCTATCGACGTCTCACCCGTGACCATGCCGCGTGCCGTGTAGCGACGCTCGACGATTCGGCCGCCGCCTGCGTCATCGATCGCCACGACGGTGCTGCACCGCGTCCCGTAGACCGGGTCCAATGTGAAGATCGGCGATAGTGAAGGGTCCCGTGACTCGGCGCGAGCTTCGATATCGGGAAGCGTGCGTTCGCCGAGCGCATCGAGCAGTCGCTCGGGCTCGTGTTCGCCGTCCACGACCCAGTCGGCCAACACTGACTTCAGCCGTACTGTTTTCGGCCATGGTTCATCGAGCTGGCCGTTCGAGAGGCCGTAAATACCCGGATCGAGCAAAATCCGGCTCGGCTTCGGCCGGTTAGTCAGAAACCAGGCCTGCGTCGGTCCGGCCGCGATCAGGTTGAACGGATTGTAGGCGTCGAGCGCGACAGGCGGGGGGTCAGCCGCCGCACCGGCCAGTACTCGCGTGACCAGAGCGCCGCGCGATGCCCGCTCCGGTACCGGCGGCCCGAAGCCGTGCCGATTCGTTACCACGGCGAAGCGCCCGGCTTCGGCGACGCCGAGCCAGGTTCCGCCCGATTGCAGGTCGCGCCCCGCGATCAAGTCCTCCGGGTCCCACCGGGCCAGCGGCGCGGCTGGACGCGCATGTAATTCGTCCCGATTGCCGGCGACGACCAGAGGCCAGCGCGGATGCGCGTGCCAGGCGACTGCGAGAACGCACATTTGCTTGCCTCGACGAAAAAGGCGTGTGGCTCTTCGAGGTGATTTTCCATCTGTTCGGATCTCCGATCAGATGTCGCTACTCGACAAAGTTACAGCCATGCCGCCCTTCGATGACTGTGTCGTATTCGTGCGTGCTCGCACTCTGGGGAGCCCCTTCCGGGTCATCGTGGCCTGGCTTCTCTTGCGTGGCCCGGCGCGCAGTCCTACGTTGGTCCCACCTTCCGGATAAAGTATACAAGAGGAGAACGCGATGACTTGCGGTGCAATCCATCGGTGGGCGCCGGCCACATTCATTCTGGCCTTCGCTGCCACCGGCTGCTCGAACGGGGGCGTCCAGGTCACGCGAGATGGCCAACCCGCCCAGCTCGACATCCGACCCGCCGCCGAGCACTCCATCCGCGTCACGCTCGCGCCGCTCGGTTACGAGGGCGAGCTCCCCTTCACTCCGTCGCTCGCAGCCGATCGCGCGCCGGCCGATCCCGTCATCTCGCTCCGCGAGATCGGCTCGCCGGTCGAGCGTAGCGTCGGCAATCTCCACGTCACCGTCAGTGGGCGCCCGCTCACGGTCGAGGTCCGCGACTCCGCCGGCAATCCGATCCAGAAGCTGATCTTCGACGACAGCGGGAAGGTTTCCTTCGACATCGGAGGATCGCCCGTGCTGGGCATGGGCGAGGGCGGTCCGCCCAATCGGTCGAGGGACGGCGAGGACGGATCGAGCTGGAGAACCGCTCCGATCGAGTTCGATCGCCGCGGACGCTTCCACGAGATGCGCCCGCGCTGGCAGTCGGGCGCGTACGGTTCGCGCAATCCGGTGCCGCTGCTCGTCGGCACCAGTGGATGGGCGCTGTACGTTGCCACGCCGTGGGTGCAGGTGGATCTCACCGATGCGAACCGCGGCACCTTCATCCCCTGGCAGCGTCCACCCGAGCCGGCGCCGTTGACGCATGACTCGGCGACGGGCGACGCGGCGCGAGCCAGCTCCACGCCGCTCGACTCGGTAGTGCGCGACTCGCTTCGTCGCGCCCGGCGCGCGTACATCGCCCAGACCCAGGGCCGCCCGCCCGCATCGCAGCCCACCGATGTCTTCGACGCCTTCATCTTCGATGCGCGCGACCCGGCAGCGTTCATGAAGGATGTCTCGGTGATCTCCGGTCCCGCCGTGATGCCACCGAAGTGGGCGCTCGGCTACATGCAGTCGCACCGCGAGCTGCGCGACGCGAAGCTCTCGCCCGAAGAGCTGATCCTCAGCGAGGTCGCCACCTTCCGCCGGAAGAAGATTCCCGTGGACGCGGTCATCTACCTCGGCACGGGCTTCACACCCACGGGGTGGAACACGGAACAGCCCTCCTTCGACTTCAACCCGAAGGTCTTCACGAGCGATCCGAAGTCGGTCATCGACGAGATGCACGACCAGCACGTGAAGGTCGTCGTGCACATCGTTCCCTGGGAGCGCGACGAGCTTCCCACCCTGCACGGCACGATCCCGCCGAAGCCGGATGAGAAGCTCGACTCCGGCCACATCGCCAACTACTGGCAGCAGCACGTCGGCCTCGTTCGCACGGGCGTGGATGCGTGGTGGCCCGACGAGGGCGACTGGTTCGATCTCTACGAGCGCGTGAAGCGCCACCAGCTCTACTACCAGGGCCCGCTCTCCACCACGCCGAACGTCAGACCATGGAGTCTGCATCGCAACGGCTACCTCGGCGTCGCGCGGTGGGGCGGATGGATCTGGTCGGGCGACACCGAATCGTCGTGGAAAACTCTCGAGGGCCAGATAGCGGTGGGCATCAACCACTCGCTGAGCCTCACGCCCTACTGGGGCTCCGACATACTCGGCTTCTACACCACCGACGAGACGAGCGCGGAGCTCTACACGCGCTGGTTCCAGTTCGCGGCGTTCACGCCGAGTTTCCGCGCGCACGGCCGCATCTGGCGGCTGCGCCTCCCCTGGGGATGGGGGCTGAGCGACATGGGCTACCACGAAGGCCAGAAGGTGGTGCCGCCGCAGTCGGAGATGAACAACCCGAAGATCGAGCCGATCTTCAGGAAGTACGACGAGCTGCGCTACCAGCTCATTCCCTACACGTACACGCTGGCTCGCGAGGCGCACGACACGGGGATGCCGCTCATGCGCGCGCTCTGGCTGCACTACCCGGACGACGAGAAGGCGCGCGCGGTGGGCGATGAGTATCTCTGGGGACGCGACCTGCTCGTCGCGCCGGTGTACTCGAAGGGCGCCACCAGTCGCGATGTGTATCTGCCGAAGGGCGACTGGTACGACTGGTGGACGCACGAAGAGCAGAGCGGCGGACAGACGGTTACGCGCAAGGTGGATCTCGCGACGATGCCGATCTACGTCCGTGCCGGCGCGATCATTCCCGTGGATCCGGTGCGCCAGTACATGGCGCAGAAGGTCGACGAGCCGACCACGCTCCAGATCTTCAGCGGTGCCGACGGGAGCTTCACGATGTACGAAGACGACGGCACGAGTCTCGACTACCTGAAGGGTCGCGGCACGTGGACGCGCTTCACGTGGGATGATGATGCGAAGCGCCTGACGATAGAGCCCGGCGCTCCGGCCGGCGCGCCGAACGTGGACCGCGGCCCGCGCGTCTTCCGCGTCAGGCTCCTTCCCGAAGGCGCGACGAAGACTGTGCGCTACAGCGGCTCGCGCGCCGAAGTGACGTTTTGAGCGATCAGCCGACTTTGTGGTCGCTGAGCCGGCGCAGTGCGTCCGACCATCGGTCGGCCGGGGTCTGCGCGCGCGTGGCCGGCTCGCGGGCCAGGAGCTCGCAGACGT
>DASSOX010000170.1:0-2989 GCA_035700125.1 Gemmatimonadaceae bacterium | reverse complement strand
GCTCTCACAGCCTGGGTACGTTGACGCCTCTGGTTCACCTGGAGGTCAGTGGTCGCGTCCTCGTCCGGTACGCTCCTGGAGCTCGTCAATGCGCTTGGACGCATCCGCCTTCGTGAGGCTCTCGTCGACCGGTTCGTCCGCCTCCTGGGCGAGGGTCTTCAGGTACGAAGCTTGGGCGGCCGTCATGCTCTCGTCGCCCGTCACCCATTCATCCGGGTCCTTCTTGACGTTCTCGGACGTAGTCGGTTCGCGGTCCTTCTTTGCCATCGGGTACTCCCTGGTTGTATCTGGTCCTCACGGGGTCGCCATCCCGGCCGGCCCGCTCTCACGATAACGAGGGCAGAAAGCGTGCCGAAGAAACCCCGAAAGCAAACAAGCCGCGGACGCCGCGCGGTGCAGGTATTGCGGCGACTACTTCCTGTGCCGAGCGCACGTGGGTAGCGGGCGGTCATCCTCTCGGAGCCGCTTCGCTCGGGCGTTCTACTGGGGTGCCAGACGCGAGCGTGAAGACAGGTAGAGTATCCGTTGCCGGCGGGCTCCGGTGCTCTGGCATCCCGGAGCCATTCTCCCTCGGGTGATGTCATGTCCGAAAGCGGACTTCCCGGGTCCCTGCTCCTCGCGGTCACCGAGGAGGAGCTGCAGCGCATCGTGCTCGACGTGCACGATGGCCCGGTGCAGGACCTCTTCGCCGCGCTCGCCCAACTCACCGCGCTGAGAGCGCGGCTCGAGGCCGACGGCGCTCCTACCTGCTACATCGCTCCCGTGGCACGCGCGGTGGAGGGCGTGGAGGCGGCGCTCGGTGACATCCGCCGTACAGTGAGCATTTTCCGCACACCCGAGCTGGGGCAGCGTGGCCTCGCTGCCGTGGTCGAGGAGCTGGTCGCGGGTCACGAAGCGCGCACGGCGAGCAACATCGAGCTCACCATCGAGTCCCGGTTCCCGTCAGTGTCGCTCGCCGCCACCGTCGCCGTGTACCGGATCGTGCAGGAAGCTCTGTCGAACGTCGAGCGGCACGCCGGCGTCAAGAGCGCGCAGGTGCGCATCTGGACGGAGGGCGCCCGCTTGTGCGCCGAGATAGTCGACGCCGGGCGCGGCTTCACACCGCCTATGTTGTACGGTCCCGAAGCCACCAACCACGCATCACACATCGGACTTCGTGGCATGCGCGAGCGCGTAGCGCTGGTGAATGGCACGCTCAGTGTGGAGAGCCATCCCGGGGGCGGGACTCGCGTGCACGCGGAGGTGCCGCTCGATGCCTGACGCCGCCACGCAGAACACCGAGCAGCCCGTGCTGCGGCTCGTGCTGGCCGACGACCACGCGCTCGTGCTCGACGGGCTCCGGATGCTGGCCAACACCGAGCGCGACTTGCACGTGGTTGCGACGGCAACCGACGGCGAGCGCGCGCTCGAGGCAGTGCGAAGGTTCCACCCCGGCGTCGCGGTGCTCGACGTGCAGATGCCGAACATGAATGGGCTCGAGTGCCTGACGAAGATTCGCGCCGAGGTACCCGCCACGAAGGTGCTCCTCCTCTCTGCCTTTGCGGATCCGGCGTCGTTGCGGGCTGCCGTGGAGCGCGGCGCCGATGGCTATGCCCTGAAGACCGACCCGCCTCAGGCTACCATGCGTGCGATCCGGGAGGTGGCTGGCGGGCGGCTGGTCTTCCCGGCCTCGATGCGCCGGTGGCTGGCTGGTCCTCGCGGCGCCGACCCCGCGGCGCTGACCAATCGCGAGGAGGCGGTGCTGCGGCTGGTAGCGGAGGGCCGCACCAACGCGCAGATCGCCGAGACCGTGTTGCTCAGCGAGAACACGGTGAAGTTCCATCTTCGCAACCTGTTCGCGAAGCTGGGCGTGACCAACCGAACCGAGGCCGCCGCGAAGCTACGCGAGCTTCGGTAGAGTGAGTTGAGGTACCCGCGCGTGCGCCGTGTTCCTCTCGAGCGCGGCGCCCCACACGTGCGCCTCCTGCGTGCTCCCAATGCTCCTCCTGGTTCCTCGCACCCACCCGAACGGGTAGCCGTCCATCCGTACGGACAGCCATCGATCTACCCGCACGGGTGTGCTGCGCCGCACGCGCCGCGGCCATTCTTCCCGCCAGCGCCGAACACGAGAAGACTCATGGCCTTGATGACACCAAACGCAGCTACGACACCGCACCAGATTGCACCATCGAACGGCAAGAAGAGCCGCTGGTCTGCCGGCGTGGCGCCCTATGCGGAGATGGGGTATTACAACCCCGACTACGAGCCGAAGGAAACCGACATCCTCTGCGCCTTCCGCTTCGTGCCTCAGGATGGGGTAGAGCCAACCGAGGCCGCCGCCGCCGTCGCAGGTGAGTCGTCGACCGCCACCTGGACAGTGGTCTGGACCGACCGCCTCACCGCGCACGAGCACTTCCAGGCGAAGTGCTACAATGTGGTTCCGGTTCCCGACAGCGATCAGTACATCGCCTACATCGCCTACGCTCTCGATCTCTTCGAGGAGGGTTCGATCGCGAACCTCACTTCATCGATCATCGGGAACGTGTTCGGCTTCAAACCGCTCAAGTCGCTGCGCCTCGAGGACATGCGCATCCCGCTGCATTACACGATGACCTTTCAGGGTCCGGCCCACGGGATCGTGATGGAGCGCGAGTATCTCAACAAGTACGGCCGGCCGCTCCTCGGCGCGACCACCAAGCCGAAGCTCGGACTCTCGGCGCGGAACTACGGTCGCGTCGTGTACGAGGCGCTCAAGGGCGGACTCGACTTCGTGAAGGACGATGAGAACGTCAACAGCCAGGCGTTCATGCGCTGGCGCGACCGCTACCTGTTCTGCATGGAGGCGGTGAACAAGGCGGAGTCGATGACCGGGGAGATCAAGGGCCACTACCTCAACGTCACCGCGGCGACGATGGAGGACATGTACGAGCGAGCCTCGTTCGCGAAGGAGCTCGGCAGCGTGATCGTCATGGTCGACCTCACGGTGGGCTACACGGCGATCCAGTCGATG
>DASSOX010000169.1:0-5086 GCA_035700125.1 Gemmatimonadaceae bacterium | reverse complement strand
ACCCTTCCATGCGATGCCTGCGGGGTTAGCTGACGGGTTGGGAGCGGGAAGTCTCCCTCCATTGTTGCCGGATGCACCCCGGATCTCGATCGGGTCCCCCGCCGCGCCGCGCAAAAAACGCGCGCGTTAGGCTGCAGTAGCTGTCGACTACTATAGTAATAGAGTACGACATGAGGGGTCATGTCAAGGCGCCGGAGGAATTTGCTCAGCCCTCCCATACGTTACCACCACGCAAAGTCGCGAGAAGGGGAGCCGCAATCTGGCGGAACGCTCCCCTCACGCCTTAGCTGCCAGGCGCCGAGTCCCCGGCCGCGCCAGCGAGCGTACGCGCGAAGAAGGGAAGAGCGTCGTTGCCGAAACGCTCGAATTCCACATGGCCTCCATGGTCAACGTGCGTCTCGTGCGGGATTCCGTGCGCGGTGAGCGCGCTGTCCAGGGCCGGCACGCTCACGACGATGTGACGAAGTGTGTCGTGGTCGCCGTACTGGATGCGGAAGCCGTGCAGCGTCTTCAGCCCCGCTGCTTCGCGATCCAGCCGCGCGGCCGGCAGGTGCGCGGTCCAGCGTGAGTACGCTGGCTCATCGGGCAGCACCCGGCCACTCTCCACGCGATAAGGGAGGTCACCGTAGAACGGCGCGCGATTGGAGTCGGGCGCGAAGGCGGCGGCGAGCGCCTGCGCCTCCAGCGGTGTCGGATCGCCGTGCTGGAACGCCGCGTCGGCCTGCTCGAGCGTCACCTTCCCCAGCGCTTCCCACGCCGGCGCTGGCCCCAGCTCCTCCACCATAGCCAGGCAGCAGGGCGACTGCGCGAACACCGTGCCGAAGAGCTCTGGCCGATGCATCGCGATGGAGATCGCGCCGAAGCCGCCCATGGATCCGCCGTAAAGTCCGCGGCTGTCACGCTCGGCGATCGTGCGGAACTTCGCATCGATAAGCGTGATGACATCTCGGGTGACGAAGTCTTCCCAGTTGCCGGTCGCCGGGGAGTTCACCCAGAAGCTTCCTCCCAATCGGTTCCAGCCTTCGATGTTGACGAGAATCACTTCACCGAGCTTTCCGCTGACGATCGCACCGTCGGTCGGCGTGAAGAGGAGATCCTTCACACCGAGGCCCGGCATCTTCGCCAGCTCCGGCTCCGCCGCGTAGCCGCCCAGCAGGTAGATCACCGGGAAGCGCCGCTCTGGCGCGCGATCGTAGCTCGGTGGGAGGTAGATCGATATCGTACGATCAGGCGAGTCGCCCAGGAGATTGCCTTCGAGCGACCTGCCGTGGATCGCCAGCTCGAGCACCCGGCCGTGAAGCTGCGATTGGGCTGCGGACATCGCGGACGTCGTCGTCGCGCCGGTACCGGCATCGGCAACGGTACGAGCAGCGGGCGCAGTGGAAGCTCGTGGCGTTTGAGAGCTCGTGCTGCAGCCCACGCAGAGGAGACCGACCAACAGGACACGGCAGAACATCGTCTACCCGCTTTGGAAGGGAGAAGTGGACGTCGAGTTCAGGAAGAGAGAGAAGTTGCACACGCCTGGATCACCGCACCAGCCCATCGCTCGGCAGAACGCGCCCGCCACCCCGCCCCGATCCCTCGGCCCAGCATTCGCGGAAGCGCCCGGGTTCCGCCGCATCGCCAATTCCCGGAGTCCCGGCCGGCGCGGTGCGAGGACTGGCGCCGCTCTTCATCTACGATCGGACGCGAGCGCGTCGAACACGATACGGCCACCGACAATGGTGAGCACACTCGACGTGTCCGGCAAGCGCTCCGGTGGCATGCTGAAGATGTCGTGCGAGAGCACGATCAGATCTGCCAGCATGCCCCGGGCGATCGTTCCCTTTTCGTGTTCCTGGTGCTCGGCGTATGCCGACGTGCGAGTGTACGCGATCACCGCCTGCTCGAGCGTGAGCGCTTCGCGTGGGTTGGCCGGATGCGTGACCGCGAACTGCAGGTTCAGAAAGGGGTTCATCGGGCCATCGGAGCCGATCGCGACCGGGATGCGCGCTGCCAGCAGCGATCCGAAAGGTTGGTAGCCTCGCTCGCGCTCCGTACCGAAGCGGGCGCGTATCAGCTCCGGTGGATCGGCGAAGTGGAGCGGGTTCTCGACCGCGATGATCCCCTTGCGGCGCGCACGCTCGCGCAGCTCCGAGGTGAGCCACTCGGCGTGCTCCAGGCGTGGCCGCAGCCGGCGCCACGTGCTGTCGGGCGCGAGCGACTCCATGGTGGAGAGTACGATCGCGATCGTGCTGTCGCCGATGGCATGCAGGATGGGCTGCTCGCCCGCGATGAGCGATTCGTGCAGCATGGCTCGGAGCGTATCCGGCGAGAAGTTCGCTGCTCCACGCCAGCCGGGTCTATCCTGGTAGGGAGACTTCAACAGGGCGAGTCGCTCGATCCCGGTACCGTCGAGAATCCACTTCCTCCCCGATATCCGAATCCGCGGGCCCCGGCCCGCGCCCCGCCGCGACTCGTTCGCGATCGCCGTCCGCCACTCGCTCGTGAGGCGGCCGTTGCTGCCGGTAGCGGGCATCGGGATGACGCGCACACGGATGGGCAGTCCAGCCATGCGCTGCACGCGGAGCGTGGTCGCCGCGTCGTATTGCATGGTCACGTTCTGCACGGACGTGATTCCCAGCCGCAACGCGCGCTCGCCGTAGCGGCGCATATCCGCGACGAGGATGCTGTCGGGCTGCGCCGAGCGAAGGCGCTGGCCCGCATTCGAGCCAGCGTACTCGTGGAGCAGGCCGGTGATCCGTCCGCGCCCGCGTCCCGGGTACGGCGCGTCTTCACGTTCGTAGAAACCGCCGGCCGGATCGGGCGGGTCGTCCGGGATGTCGAGCGCGCGAAGGCCGGCGCTGTTGACGATCATGCCATGACCGGTGTTCGCTCCCAGCCAGACCGGATGCCGCGGCGCGACCGAATCGAGCGCCGCGCGTCTCGCATGCGGATCGTCGAGGATAGTGGCGTCGATGCTCGATCGCAGCCAGGTGCCCGCCGGAACGCGGGCAACGAGCGCGCTGATCGAGTCGAGTACCACGCCGAGCGGCGGATCCGGGACGGGGTCGTCGGACGTCCGGAACGCGATACCGGGAAGCGGCGCGCCGAGGTGTGCATGCGCATCGTTGAGGCCGGGGAGCACGGTGCGGCCACCGAGCTCTATGCGCTGCGTTGCATCCGTGGCGAGACGGCCCAGCTCCTCACTCGACCCGACGGCCACGATACGGCTCCCCCGAATCGCCACTGCTTCGGCCCAGGGGCGGGCGGAATCCGCGGTGAAAACCTTGCCGCCCAGGAGAACGAGATCAGCCCGCGGCTGGCGCTCCCCTTGAGCCGGGGCGGCGGTTGCAAGGCAAGAAAGGAGCGCGAGAGCCCTTGCGAGATGAAGCATGCCCGCGTGGTTCAGGTGTAGAGGAGCGTGGCCGCAACTGGCCGTGGATCGAGACGCTCACGGATGTACGTATTGGTGTATCACTGAAATCCTCGAGAGCGCACCGAAAGATGACGATGGCCTCCCCGGAAGCGACAGCCCGGAAACCGCGGGGATCAGTGACTCGTCGTATCGGGCTCGAACACTCGCCGAAACGCGATCAGCGCCGCGGGGTGGTAGATGGTTGCGTGCGTCTCGTTCATCATGGGCTGGTAGTACCACGTGACGTCGGATGGCGCGTACTTCGCGAGGGTATCGGCGAGGACCCTGCTGAGCTGGTCGATGTCCTGGCTGCTGTTGGCGAGATAGAGCGTGCGCTTTCCGAACTTCGTGGCGCGGAGCCGAGCGGCCGCGCTGTCCACGAGCGCGTGGTCGTTCCACCAGAGGCTCGGATCGAAGGCGATGTAGGTGTCGAAGAGATCGGGCTCGAGAAAGAACGTTTCCACGATGAACAGGCCAGCCAGCGACTCTCCCACGATCGCCCTCTCTCCCGTGGTTCGATAGCGCGCGTCGATCACGGGAATCAGCTCCGCGCGGATGAATTTCCGGAATGCCGCCGATCCACCGACCTCTGGAGCGATCTTCCTGTCCTCGGCGTTCTGCGTGGGCCCGGTGAGGTCGCGGCGACGTTTTGTGTTCTCGATGCCGACGAGGATGAAGGGCCGCATGGTCCCATTCCCGACGGATACCTGCACCAGCCCGGCGACGTGCAGGAAATCCTCCGCCATACCGCCGTCCGGCATGTAGAGTACCGGAAGCCGCACGTCCGCGGAGTCCTTGTAGATCGGCGGGAGATAGACGTTGATCCGCCGCGTCTCGTCGAGCGTCCTCGACTGGATCGTGAACGTTTCGCCCATGACGAGAGGCGCGGCCGGGCTCACGCCGCGCGCGTCGGCTTGCGCGAGCACGGGCGACGCCAGGCACGCAAGGAAAGCGACGATCCAGCAGAGGGAGGAGAGCGTCGCGTTGGGCGGCGCGTATCCGTGCACGATGAAGTGCTCGACGATTTCGTGGTGAAGGCGTGATGTCGCGATCATGATCTCACGTTCAGTAATGGGGCCCCCGATCGAGCACCGGCAGGTACGCCCTCCACGGACCCACGTCCTCGCGGTACTGCTTGGCCATGACGCGCGAGGTCTGCGCGAGGTGGCCGAGATCGTGTGCTACCCAGGCGGAGAGCAGCTGCCGAAGCGTCACGGCGCCGAGCTCCGGGTGCTCCCCTTCGAGCAGGAGCTTCTCGTCGCTGAGCTCCCAGCCGCGCAGGGCGTCGAGATTCGCCGCGCGCAGCCGCGCGAACTCGTCGAGGAGCTCGGCGAGACTCTTCCCCGCGCTCTCGCCGACGTGCGCGAAGCGATCGAAGGGAGTGAAGCGCCGGTCGGCACCTTGCTCGAGGATGATCCGGGCGCGCGGGATCCAGTCGGTGCGCTCTCCGTGGATCAGGTGTGCGAGATTGTCGAAGGGGCTGAAGGTATCGGGACCCTCGTTCGACAGCGTCCAGACATCGGGGAGCCCCGAGAGTAGCGAGTGGAAGGTGGCGGGAGTGCGTTCGAGGACGGCGATGGCGTCGGGGAGGTGAAAGCGCATCGGATGCGGCTCCTGGCTCTTCGAGACGGCGGGCGAAGTCAGTCGTGCACGATGCAAGGCCTGACCTCGCTACGTGCCACAAAGTAG
>DASSOX010000168.1:0-25794 GCA_035700125.1 Gemmatimonadaceae bacterium | reverse complement strand
CTCTCGATCTGGGAGGGCACCACCAACGTTCTCAGTCTCGACGTGCTGCGCGCGATCCAGGGTGGGGGAGCGATGGATGCGCTCTGCACCGACATCGAGGCGCGGCTCGCATCCGTATCGCACGACCGGTTATCCGACGCGGCGAATCGGGTGCGCTCCGCCACCCGGCGACTGCTGCAGCGCACGGCGGGCCTCGGCGAGCGCGGCTCCTCCACGACGGACCGCGCCGACGAGGAAGCCGGCGCTCGTGCCCTCGCCTACTCGATCGCACGCATCTATGCAGGAGCGCTCCTCCTGGAGCATGCGTCGTGGAGTCTGGATAACGAAGGCGATCATCGTGCGGCGCTGGCCGCGCTTCGCTGGTGCTCGCGCGACCTCACGCCGCCAGCCCGCGAGGATGCCCGGCACAGAGCCGCATCCAGCGCGCTCGCGCTCGATTACGCTCTCATGCTCGAGCGCTGAAGGCGCCGCGCGTAAAGCAGATCGAGCGCGCTGATGGTGGCCACCATTGCGATCGCACCAGCCACCATCTTCCGATTCCTGCTCCTCGCCGCGGCTACGCCGAGCAGCCCGAGATCCATCGCGTCGCCCGCTACACGCGACCAGAGTCCCGCCGTCGGGTTGCGCCGCGCGAGCACGCCCACGCCACTCAGGATCTCGCGCGCTCCCATTGCGCGCATCACGTTCCTCGCATCCCTCAGGCCGAGCTTCCGGCTCAGACGTCTGGGCATCGCCATCTCCGCGATCCCCAAACCGACGCCGGTGAGGCCCAGAGCGCGAGCCACTTTTCTATTCCTCATCGTTCGTCCTCCATCATAACGATTGGCTTCGCCTCACCCACGATTCGCATGCCCTGCGATCGCCGACGACACGACCATCGCAGGGGTGCGGGCGGCGCACGATCACTCCTCGGGCTCTTCGACCGCGCTCCCTTCGAGGTCGAAGCGACTGGTGGACTTCTGCTCACCGGGTCCCGCCTTCTCGTAGCCTTCCGGCGTGCCCGCGCCCGAGCTCGATTTCCCGGCGCCCCCGCGAGCCCCGCCCGCGACACCGCCCGATGAGCTGATGCCGCCGGCTCCGAGAGCGTCGTCGCTGAGCGGCGGGTTGGTGCGGTGCGCGCGGCGCCGGCTGAGGTCCACCGGCGACGGTGGCTGGTCGATCCCTGACTCGGCGCTCGGCTCGCTCACGCCCTCGAGCGCGCCGTCACGCACGCTGGAGCGGCCGAGGAGATCCATTCCGCGCAGTTCCTCCCGCGACATCTGGTCGCCCGTGTGCTCTTCATCGCGCGCGCCCGAGCTGCCGCCACGTGGCTTCTTTCCTTTGCGCTTGTCCGTCATCTCCACTCCCGTCTCTGATGGCGCCGCGACAACGGCGGCGTCCTTCGATCACGGGGCAACGCGTGTGCCATGATGGCGATGCGCTCGCTCGAATATGGCTTCCCTGACGGCGAGATAGACGTTGCCGCCGGCCGCCTTTATGACCTTCTTGGCGTTCCACGTTGCCCACTGGCGTCCGCGCGCTGCGCCATGGCCAACCACGAGCGCCCTTGCGAGCGTGGGCGAGTCGCCTCTGCGGATCGAATAGCGTCCGAGCACCAGACATTCGTCCACGTCTCGTACGCGCGTCATCGGCTCGGATGTGAAGAGCGTGCGGTAGCCCGCAGCGGCAGCCGCCTGGGCTGCGGGCGTCCGGTAGTAACCACCCGGCACGGAAGCCGTCCGGACCTCGTCGTGCAGGATCCCTTCCAGCACCGCGCGGCTGTCCTTCCACTCCCGCACCATCTCACGCATGGAGAGTCCGGAGAAGCGCAGCGGGTGAGAGCACGAGTGACTCCCCACGAGGTGTCCCCGGCGGTGCAGCTCGCGGATTCCATCCGCGCCGAGGAATCCCGGGGTTCCAATCAGGTCGCTCACTACGAAGAAGTGTCCGACCCACCCGCGTGCTTCGAGGAGCGGGGCGGTCTGCCTCAGCGCTCCGAGCCCGCCGTCGTCGAAAGTGAGGAACACAGGCGTCGTGTGCATGTCCACGGCCGCCATCCGGTCGGAGCGACGGACGTGCGCGCCGGTCGCGCCTATCGCGTCGAGGTGCGCGCTGAAATCGCGGTCGGAGAGCTTGTAGCTCGCCGATGCGGCGCCCGGGAAGCCGCTCGAATCGAACTGGTCGCCCGCGACTACATCATGATACTCGAGCCCTAGGGAATGCATCGATGCGCCTGAGATTCCTCCGGAGTCTCAGGTACGCGGAGAGATGCGGCTGTCCCCACGCACCCGAGCGCCGGCCATCCACCGGGATCGGCGACGCCCTGCCCGCCACGATCCGCTCGAGGGTGTCAGCAATGCCGTCCAGGTTGTCGAGCACAACCCGGTGCTGGATCTCTATGTGCGACTCGCGCCGGGGATCGTACGGGTAGCTGAAGTAGCCGAACACCGGGCCGGTGTCCACGCCACGATCGATCCGCAGCAGCGTCATTCCCACGTTGTCGAAATCACCGTTCGCCATGGCCCAGAAGCAGCCATGCGCGTTGCGGTACTGGGGAGTGATCCCCGCGTGGCATACGAAGGTGCCGGCGCGCGGGATCTCGAAGATCCGGGAGGCGAGGAGATGCTTGCTCAGCGCGAGCATGACATCCGGAGAGCACTCGCGGATGAACGCCTCGCTCTCCGCTGAATTGGGTGAGACCACATCCAGCACGCGCACGTTCGACGGAAGCTCGGGCCAGCGATCGCGCATGGCCGCCACCGTGCGCTCGTGCCATGCATCGTCGTGCGCGGCGAGCCGGAAGCGATAGTAGATGCGGAATGCGAGAATGTCGAGCATTCCCAGCGTACCGCTTCGGCGCCATTCGCGGCGCACCCTCTTCCAGAACGCGCCGCTTGAATCGTGTATCCGCACGATGCCGCGCAGATCCGTGCGCGCGTGGAGCCAGCGAGCCATCACATCGGCGTGCAGCGGCTCCTCCGCATGACAGATCATCACGCTGGAGATTCTTCCGTTGCCCGCCGCGCGAGCGGCATCGCCGTCGCCTGTCATGCCGCGAAGCTACCGCGAACCGGCCGGCGGCGCAAACGAAGCCAGCGATACTACCGACCGCTCATCTGGTGCCGTGCAGCAGTCCCGACCGTATCCGCACCGCCTTCGCCGGCGCCGCCGGATCGGCGACGAGGCGCATCGAAATCCGCTCGCTGACCTGCAGCGCTCCGGTGAGCTCCACGATCTGATCGCCGCGTTGCACGTCGAAGGTGATCCGCGCGCCGGCGCGCGTGCCCAGCATCTCGCGCAGCCGCGCGACGAAGCGACGTTCGGTCACCAGCATCCCGTTCACGGAAAGCAGGTAGTCGCCCGGAATCATTCCCGCATCGTCGGCCGTCGAACCAGGAGCCACCGCGCGCACGAGGAGGCCGCCCGAGTCCGACGCGGTGGTCACCCCCAGCACGGGGATGCGCGTGGTATCGGTGGCGAGCTTCAGCCCCGCCAGCGGAAGAATCGCGTTCCAGGGATATGGATCGCGGCCGTCCACGTAACGCGCGTAGAAGTCGGTGAAGGACTTCCCGCCCGCTGCAGCGCTCACCGCGCCCCACCACTTCTCCCCGGTGAAGCCGCGACCCTGCTTGTAGCTCTCCTGATAGAGCCGGCGCATCACGTCGTCGAGCGACCCACGGTTGTCGCTGGCGTCGCGGATGAGGACATCGAGCATCAGTCCCGCGAGGGCGCCCTTCGGGTAGTAGATCGTACTCGTTCCGTCTTCCGGATGCACCCAGGTGGAGAGCGACGCATCCTCGAGCGCGACCGCGGGAGCGTTGGCCACCTCCGCCATCTTCTCGGCGATCGCCTCGAAGAAGGCGACCGAGTCGATCACGCCAGCGCGCACGCGCGAGATGTCGGCGTAGTAGTCGGTGACTCCCTCGCTCATCCAGAGCCATGTGGTGGGCTGCTCGTCGGCATACTCGTACGGCCAGAGGTCGGCCGGGCGAAGCCGCTTCACGTTCCAGGCGTGGAAAATCTCGTGCGCGTAGATCGAAGTCAGGATGGGCTGTCCGATGGCGAGCGGCGTGGTGACGTCCACATGCGAGTTCTGATGCTCGAGTCCCGAGATCGCGCCATAGCCGGAATCGGCGATCTGCATCAGCGTGTAGTCGCCGAAGGGGATCTCGCCGAACACCTTCGCCTGAGCATCGATGATGCTCGAGAGCTGCTGGAAGTCCGTCGCGCGGATGCTCTCCGGGATGCTCCCCTGCGGGTACGCCGCGATGCGAAGCCAACCCTTTCCGGCCCGCGCACTGTCCAAATCGAAGCGGCCCACGAAGAACGGCATGTCCACCAGATCGTGGTAGTTCGACGCACGATACGTACGAGGCGCCGTTCCCGGCGTCATCCCCGTGGCCACGCGCCAGTCGTTCGCCGTATGGATGCGTACCGTCGCGGGGAAGCCGAAGCTCCGCCCTTCGGGATACGGGAAGACGTTGGTCCCGTTGAAGAGAAGAAAGTCGGAGCGCGACCACGACATCGCATTGTCGAGCGTATCGGCCAGGTAGTCGAACGAAACGGTGATCTTCTTCGATCCGGCGGGCCGGACGCGCCAGCTGTCGTAGTCGAGTTTATCCCATTCCAGCGCACGATCGCGATCACCGCGCGCATCGAAGCCGATGACGCCGCGCGAGAAATAGCTGATCTCGTACGCACCGGGCGTCCACGCGGGGATCGAGAGCACCACCGGTGCATCGGTGGCGACATCGAAGGACATCGCCACGTGCATCGACCTGCGCATGGCCGAAGCAGAGTCGAAAGTCACATCGTAAACGATGTTCGCTATCGGCGCGGACTGTGCTTCCGCACTTGCCGCGGCCGCGGCCTTCTGTGCGAGAGCCGCCGGTGCCGCGAGCGAGACCGCCGCGATCACGGCGGCGCTGATGCGGAGCGATGGTAGACGCATCGAATTCCAGGAGAAGGGTTGCGAGCGCTGGAGATCCAGTGACGCCGCACAGCCGGCCGCCCAGCCAACGCGCGAGTGAATCGATCTCCTAATGGAAACGTAATCCGGGGCTAATCAGCGCGGAGTTAACATCGAGTCGGCCGGCACCGTCTCTCTCGATACCACCAGGGCGGACCTGGCCCGCCCAGAACTCACGCAGCCGCGCATCGGGTCGCGGCGAGCGACGACGCCGAACCACGCCCGCAGAGGAGATTTCAATGAGAGTCACCACGATGGGACCGATGGCGATAGCGATGCTGGCGGTCGCCGCCTGCAACAGGAGTGCAAGTGAAGGCGACGCCGGACGACAGGCCGGCCCGATGCAGGCCGCGGCGCCGGCCCCCGAATACTCGCCGAGTCGTGAGGCGAAGGCGAGCGCCGATGCGGCTGGATTGAGCCTGGGGGCATCCGCCCCGGCCTTCCGGTCCAACTCCACGTCGTCGTATCCGTCGTCGTCGAGCGCCGCCGACTCCATGCCCGCTGCCATGATAATCCGTACAGGTTCGGCGAACATCGAAGTCGATTCACTCGAGTCCGGGATCGCCGCCGTCCGCTCGCTGGCTACGAGCCTGGGCGGCTACGTCGCCAACACGGCGATGCAGGCGGGGAACGCACAGGTGCACTCGGCCACGCTCGAACTGCGACTCCCGTCCGCGCGCTTCGACGATGCGCTGGCCGCGCTGAGACCAATCGGCAAGCTCGAGTCCACCAACGTGAACGCCGAGGACGTGGGTGAAGAGTACGTGGACGTGAGCGCCCAGGTGGCCAACGGACGCCGACTCGAGGCCCGCCTCATCCAGATCCTCGCCACCCGTACCGGAAAGCTCTCCGATGTTCTGGCCGTGGAGCGCGAACTGGCCCGCGTGCGCGGCGAGATCGATCGCCAGGAGGGACGGCTCCGCTACCTCCGCGCACACTCGGCGATGAGCACCCTCGCGATCACCGTACACGAGCCCCTTCCCATAGTGGGCCAGCAGGGGAGCAGCGGCGTGATAGCAGAGTCCTTCCGCCAGGCGTGGCGGAACTTCGTCAGCTTCACTGCCGGCTTCATCGCCGCGCTCGGAACCCTGGTGCCGCTCACTGTGCTGCTCGCCCTCATCGGCTACGGAGTGGTGAGGGTGGCGCGCAGGACGAAAACTCGGATTCCGCAACGAGCGGGAGAGCCGGCAGCGTAGTACGAGCCCCGGCTCGCATTCGAGACACTGCCCGGTCGGAACGCGTTCCGACCGGGGAGTGTCTCGTGTAACGGACTCTCAGGATGTCGGCCGCTCCTGGATGGGCCACTGTTTCGCCACCCCGCAATCCTCCACTCCGAGCGATCGCATGGCATTGGTGAACCGTACGTCGGATCTCAACGGGTCGAGCAACGGATCGCACCCCAGCACTCCACCAGCGGACGCGTAACGCCGCTGGCCCTCCGCGCTCGTCAGTAATCGGAGCAGCGGTTCGCGGTTCCCGAAAACCATATCCGCGAAGGCGGCGTCCACGCCGCCATACAGATCGCCGCCCGGCCGCTGAAGTGTCGCGCGCACCCGCTCGGCGTCTGCCCACTGCCCTGCCGCGGCATACGCAAACACGAGCGCACTACGGAGTTGCGAATCATCAGGACGCAGCCGCACCCCGCGCTCGAGCGTCGCCACCGCGCTGTCGCGCTCCCCATCGAGCGCCTGGGCCACGCCCAGCGTCCAGATCGCGAACGCATATGTGGAGTCGAGCGCCAGGGTACGATGGGCGGCTGCGATCGCTTCCGGATAACGCCGCGCAAAGAGAAGGGCGGTGGAGAGCGCGCTCGCGGGCGGAGACGCGAGCGGATCGAGCTGCGCCGCTCTACTCAGCTCCGCTATCGCCTCGTCCGTACGACCCAGATTCAGAAGACTGATGCCGAGCAGGTGATGCGCCGTTGCAGACCCCGGATCGAGCGCGATGGCCTTCCGGTATCGCACCAGCGCCTCGCGCATGCGCAGACGCAGATCGAGCGCGAGGGCCAATGCCAGCTGTGCATCGCCCAGCGCCGAGTCCAACGCTACCGCGCGCCGCGCGTTGCTCATCGCGAGCGTCGCCAGCGAATCGGTGGGATCCGGCTCCGCGTTGGGCAGCACCTCGTACGCCATTGCCAGTCCCGCGTACGCGCGAGCGAAGCTCGGGTCCCTCGAGACCGCCCTGTGATAGTAATCGATGGAGCGCCTCATATTGTCTGCACCGCGCAGGAGCCAGTAATACCGGCCCTGGAGATACAGCTCGTACGCCTCATTGTCGGCGGTCCCCCTCGTTGCGGTGGTCGTCTCCGTTTCCAGCTGGTCCGCACGGTAGATCGCGCGCTTGCCCACGAGCACCGCACCACCGAGCGCCAGCAGCACCGCCGTTCCCATGGCCACCCTGGCCGCGCGCCCGAAGCGCCCGCGCCGTTTGCGATTCGCGCTGCCGTCCACGCCGAGTAGCGCTCGATCGAGGATCGGATCCAGCGCGGCCACGATCTCCTCCGCCGATTCCGGTCTGGCCGCAGGATCCTTCGCCAGCGCGCGCGTCACGATGGCGTCCAGCACCGCAGGCACACCGGCGACGCGCGTGCCGAGCGGCGGTGGAGTCTCCTCTACGTGCGCCTGCAACATCTCCCGGGGTGTCCGAACCCCGAATGGATGCACGCCCGCCAGCGCCTCGTACGCGACGAGGCCGAGCGCGTAGATGTCGGTACGATGATCCACGCTTCCGCCGAGCGCCTGCTCCGGCGACATGTAGGCGGGAGTCCCGAGCGTAGTTCCCACTCCGGTGAGCGTCGCGGGCCCGTCTACTTCCACCTGGTCGGGGACGCGCGTACCCTCCCTCGCACGTCCCACAGCGCGAGCTATCCCGAAGTCGGCCACTACCGCGTGGCCATCCTGAAGCAGGATGTTGGCCGGCTTGATGTCGCGGTGCACAACGCCGTGTCGGTGGGCATGGGCGAGCGCGCTCGCCACCTCGCGCACCAGTCGCAATGCCGCGTCGGCATGCAGTGCGCCATCGCGCGCCATGCGCTCGCGAAGCGTCTCCCCCTCCACGTACGGCATCACGTAGTACAGAAAGCCCGCCGCCGTGCCGGAGTCGTGGAGCGGGAGAATGTGTGGATGCGTGAGCCCCGCCGTCACGCGGATCTCCTGCAGGAAGCGCTCGGCGCTCATCGCCGCGCCGATCGACGGAGCAAGAACCTTGAGCGCCACCAGCCGCGCATGCCTCCGGTCGCGCGCCAGGTACACCGTCGCAGTACCGCCGCGTCCGATCTCTCGCTCCACGTCGTACCGCCCGGCGAGCGCGGCACGCATCGCTTCCTCGCTGAGAGCACTCGGGTCGAACGATTCCGCGTTCGCGCCGCGCGCTTCGCTCGCCTCACGAGCCGCGGGATGCGCGAGCAGCGGGGCAGCGAACACCGCCGCTGGCCGCGCGAGAAACTGGCTCGACTCCGCTACGTGCTCGCACGCTCGCAGCTGCGCCCTTACCTCCGCGCGGAGCTCGGCGTCACCTGCGCACGCCCTCTCCACGAACGCAGCTCTCGACTCCGCCTCGAGAGCCAGCGCCTCTTCGACGATCGCACGGATCTTCTGCCAGCGTACGCGAGCGGTGTCGGACGCTGCGTCGTCGCGGACGCGCTGCCGTTCGCGCGGGGACACGTGCCTCAATCCTCGGAGCGGAGCGCGCGGTAGAGCCACCCCTTCGCCATCACCCAGTCGCTCGCCACCGTCCGTCGCGACACTCCGAGTGCTTCCGCCGTCTCCGCCTCGGTGAGCCCGCCGAAGAAGCGACACTCCACCACCTGGCCAAGCCGCGCGTCCACTTCGGAGAGTCGCTCCAGCGCCTCGTCGAGCGCGACCAGCTCCTCGCCCACGGTTGCCACGGCGAGCGCGTCGGCGTCTCCCAGGAACTCGGCATCCTCGAGGGCGATCGAGCGCTGACCCCGCCCGCCGCGCCGCGCTGCCCCACGGCGGCGCGCGTAGTCCACGAGCACGCGCCGCATCACGCGCGCGGCGATCGCGTAGAACTGCGCGCGGTTCGTCCACTCCGAGCGGGTCTCGCGCGAGAGCCGGAGATACGCCTCGTGGACGAGGTCCGTAGTGGAAAGGGTGTGTCCGGAGCGCTCGCTGGCGAGATGCCTGTGCGCGATCCGCCGCAGCTCCGAATACACGAGAGGGATGAGGCGCTCCATCCCCTCCGGTGCGCCCCGCTGGAGCATCGCGAGCGCGGCGGCCACCTCTTCGTCGGTGCTCCCCTGCCCGGCCCACCCTGCCGGATCGTCCACGGTCGAATCCTCGGACTTCGGTACTCCGGAAGGTTGCATCATTCCGGCGGGTTCTGCGCGTGTGCTGGTACGACCAACAGCGCGAAAGAAGATACGGACGACGGATGGGGACAGCAACGGGGTGCCGACAGCTGCGCCGCAGCACGCTTCCACGCCGGGAACCGCTCTTCGACCGCGTACCAGCTCACCACAAGGAGATGTCGCCATGCGTACCGCGTCACCGATCTACCGGCACAGCAGCGCGTTCACCCGCCCACTATTCCTCAGGGTAGCGCGCCTGGCTGTCGCGGCCGCGGCCGTGATGACCGCCGCCTGCGCCGAGGCGCCGTCGTCGCCGGAAAACAATGAGTCCGCCTCTCGCAATGCACCGCCGGATGCCGCCACTGTCAGCTCGGCCGCCCGGCTCAGACGCTACACCATAACCGACCTCGGCACCCTCGGCGGCCCGTTCAGCATCGCCTACGATCTGACGAACGCCGGCCGCGTCATCGGTACGGCCGCAGTACCGGACGGGTATCACCATCCGGTCTACTGGGAGAACGGGGTCATCCACGACGTCGGCACACTCGGTGGGCCGAACGCCGAGGCGGCAGGGCGCTCGACAGGCGGGCAGCTCGCGATTCTCTCGGAGACCACGGCACCGGACCCACTCGGCGAGAACTTCTGCGGCTTCGGCACGGGGCTGGTGTGCGCCGCCGTGACCTCGAGTAACGGAGCACTGACGCGTCTCCCCACGCTCGGCGGTACCAACGCAGCAGCATTCCAGAACAACTCCGCCGGAACGATCGTCGGCGTCGCCGAGGATGGTGTGGCAGATGCGAGCTGCATCCCGCCACAGAAGACCCACTTCCAGGCCGTGATCTGGGATGGTGGAACGATCCATGAGCTCCCGCCGCTCCACGGCGACGAAGTGGGAGCCGCTCTGCGAATCAACGATCGCGGACAGGCCGTTGGTACATCCGGCCCGTGCTCGGCCACATCGTACGGCGGCTTCGTGCTCGGACCGCACGCCGTGCTGTGGGACCACGGTAAGCCGATAGATCTGGGGAGCGTGGGCGATGGAAGCGTGGCGGTCGCCGCCGATGTGAATAATCGCGGCACGGTAATCGGTTCCGCGAGCTTTGCAGACGGATCGCAGCATCCCTTCCTCTGGACTAGAGATGGCGGGATTCGCGATCTCGGTCTCATGAGCGCCGATCCGACCGACATCGTCAACACCGCCTTCGAGATCAACGATCGCGGTCAGATGGTGGGTGCGTCGTGCGACGTCACTATGCAGATCTGCAGAGGGTACATCTGGCAGAATGGCGTCATGACCGACGTCAACGAGCTGCTCCCGCCCGATTCGCCGCTGTACGTCATCCTGGCGACGGCGATAAACGACGCGGGGCAGATCGCCGGCCTGGCGATCGATTTCGGCACGGGTGAAGCTCACGCATTCCTGGCCACGCCAGCGGCGGGAAGCGTGGCGCAGCTCGCGACTCAGCGGCTCTCGAGTCCTCGGGCGCGTCCGCAGCTCCTCGAAGGGATGGTGAGGAAGGCGTTGCGGCAACGCTTCGCGCAGCGCCTGCGCTAGCGCTCGCGGGCCTGCTCTTCCCACCCGCGTGGTGCGCGGCCCATATTCTCGAGATCGGCGCGGCCGTTGGTCTAGCGGCCGCGCCGATCGCTTCTCATGTGCCGCATGGCGGCCCGTCGCCACAACCAGCGAGTCCTCACCCCATGAAATTCTCAGCTCCTCCGCACGCGCTCCTCTCAGGCGCGCTCGTTGCGGCGCTCGTGGCTTTACCAGTCACCGCCCAGCAGCCGCGCCAGTCTGCCGACATGATAGTCACCGCCGACCGCATCTACACGGTAGACCAGAAGCGCCCGCTGGTGCAGGCGCTGGCGATCCGCGATGGCCACATCGTGTACGCCGGCCCCGTGGCCGGCGCTCGCGCGCTGGCCGGGGGCTCCACGCGCGTGCTCGAGTTCCCCGGCCGCACCATCATCCCCGGGATGGTGGACGCGCACGGACATCTCATGGGGCTGGGCGAAGCACTGCAGGCAGTAGATCTCGTGGACACGAAGTCGTACGACGAAGTGATAGAGCGAGTGGTGGCGCGTGCGAAGACCACGCCGCCAGGTACCTGGATCCAGGGAAATGGCTGGGATCAGAACGACTGGGGAGACACTCGCTTCCCAACGCACGAGAAGCTCTCGCGCGCGGTCCCCGATCACCCGGTAGTGCTCTCGCGCGTGGACGGTCACGCGCTCCTCGCCAATGCGAAGGCGATGCAGGCCGCGCGCGTCACCAGGTCCACGCCCGACCCGAAGGGTGGTCGCATCATCAAGCTCCCCAACGGTGAGCCGTCGGGTGTGTTCGTGGACAACGCCCAGGATCTGATCTACAGGGCGGTGCCGTCGATGTCGCGCGATGAGAAGAAGAAGGCGCTCACCGCTGCGGTGGCCGAGGCCAACAAGTGGGGGCTCATCGGCGTGCACGACGCGGGCGAACCGCGGTCCACCATAGACGTGATCGAGGAGATGGCGAAAGAGGGATCGCTCAACCTTCGCGCTTACGTGATGATCGGAGATGACTCGGCGGCGATCACGCACTACTTCGAGCGCGGCCCGCAGAGCGCGCTCTACGACGGGCACCTCTGGATACGCAGCATCAAGCTCTACGCCGACGGAGCGCTCGGCTCGCGCGGCGCGGCGCTCCTCGATCCGTACAGCGACGACCCGGGGAACTACGGGCTGCTCGTCTCGTCTCCCGAGCATCTACAGGCAATCGCGGTGGAGGCGCTGCAGCACGGCTTCCAGGTAGCCACGCACGCCATCGGCGACCGGGGGAATCGCATCGTGCTCGACGCGTACGAAGCCGCGCTCGAGAAGGTGCCCACCGCCGATCACCGTTTCCGCGTGGAGCACGCGCAGATCGTCGACCACGCCGACATCCCGCGCTTCGCGCAGCTCGGCGTGATCCCATCGATGCAGGCCGTGCACCAGACGAGCGACATGTACTGGGCCGAGCAGCGACTGGGCGGCGGGCGGCTCTACGGGGCGTACGCATGGCGCGCGCTGCTGGAGACGGGTGTGGTGATCCCCGATGGGAGCGACTTCCCCGTGGAGGGAGTGAATCCGCTCCGCTCCTTCCACTCCGCGGTGAGCCGCGAGGATGAGAACAACTGGCCTCCCGGCGGCTGGCACCCGGAGGAGAAGATGACGCGGCGCGAGGCGCTCGAGGGGATGACCATCTGGCCGGCCTACGCTGCCTTCCAGGAGGACATCATGGGCTCTCTTACACCGGGCAAGTATGCCGATTTCGTGGTGCTGGATCGGGACATAATGACCGTGCCAGCGGAGGACATTTTGGGAACGCAGGTCGTGGCCACGTATATTGGAGGCAAGGCGGTGTACGAGCGTAAGTGACGGACCGGTCCATAGTTCGGTTGCCATGACCGTACCTCGATACGGCCCTCTGACATATCGCTGACGCTCGGCGCCCATACTCCGGGCTGAAGGGGCGGGCCGGATCGCCGGCCCGCCCCTCTCCGTTCATCCACCAACAACTCCTTCCTACATCGCCATGCTCTCGGACTCGTCAATCGCCTTTCTCAAGCGGCTACTCGATACACCCGGACCTTCCGGCTTCGAAACGGCGCCAGCGCGCGTGTGGCGCGACGAAGCGCGCCCGTTCGCGGAGCTACGCGCGGACGCGCACGGAAACAGCATCGCGACCGTCAATCCCGAGGGCGCACCTACCATCATGCTCGCCGGCCACATCGACGAGATCGGCGTGATCGTCCAGCACATCGATGAGAACGGCTTCATCTACATCTCGCCCATCGGTGGCTGGGATGTGCAGGTGCTCGTTGGCCAGCGCATCCGCTTCAGCAGCTCGGTGGGTGCGGGTGACGTGTACGGCGTGGTGGGGAAGAAGCCGATCCATCTCATCAAGCCGGAGGAGCGCGAGAAGGCGTCGAAGTTCTCCGACCTCTGGGTGGACATCGGAGCCACGAATCGCGACGAAGCGCAGAAGCGCCTCAGCGTGGGCGACTCCGGCGTGATCGACTCGCACACGATCGACTTCCCCAACAACCGCATCGTCTCGCGCTCGATAGACGACCGGATCGGCGCCTTCGTGGTGCTCGAGGCGCTGCGTCGCTACTCGGAGAAGTCCGGCGAAGCGAAGGTCGTCGCCGTAGCGACAACGCAGGAAGAAATATCATGGCGCGGCGGTGGCGCCGGTGTCTGCGCCTCCGGGCTCGGTGCGCAGATGGCGATCGTGGTCGACGTTACCTTCGCCACCGACCACCCGGGAATCGAAAAGAAGGAGGTCGGCGATCACCCGATCGGGAGCGGTCCCGTGCTCACCCGCGGTTCGATCATCTCTCCAGTGGTCTTCAACATCCTCCGCTCCACGGCGGACGAGCTGAAGCTCCCTTACACCCTTCACGCGGCCGGCCGCGACACCGGCACCGACGCCGACGCGATCCACGTGGCGCGCGAAGGCATCGCCACCGCGGTCCTCTCCGTCCCCAACCGCTACATGCACTCACCCAACGAGCTGGTGAGCCTCGAAGACCTCGACCGCGCCGCCACCCTCATCGCCGCAGCGTGCAGAAGGGTGGGGAGGGGGACGGATTTTACGGAGAGATGAGCTTGGGGAGAGGGGAGAGGGCAGAGGGCAGAGAGCAGAGGGCAGAGGGCAGTGACTGCGAGGGTTCAGGAGGCAGGGTTCAGGTACTACCTCGGGGAAGAGATCTCTCCTCCAAGGCAGTTCCTGAACCCTGAACCCTGCCTCCTGAACCCTGCAGTTCCCGCCCTGCCTCCTGAACCCTCGCAGTTCTCTACTCTCTCACCCACCCGCCCTCCGCCTACCCATGATCACCCAGGAGGCGGCGCCGCGGACGGCTTTCTCCTTGTCGCGGAGAAGGGATTGGAGAGCGGCGAGGGAGCCGCTTGCGTTAACCTGACCGAGAGCGTGTACGGCGGCTACGCGCAGGGGCGTGGAGCGCTTCTTCATCAGCAGGCCCTTGTCGGTGCGGGCGATCTCCACGAGCTTCTCGATCGCCTGTGGGGTGCCGAGCTGACCGAGCGCTGCGAGCATCGCCATCTGCACGCGACTGTCATCCTCCCGGTCGAGCGCGCGAATCAGAGAGTTCACCGACTTTCCGTTGGTCGCCGCGCCGATCGTGTTCGATCGCAGTGCGGAGGCGCCGCTTGTGCCACCCGAAGACGCCGGCGTGGTGCGGCTGTTTCCGAACTTCGCGAGCGCTCCTGCGGCGGCGGTCCGGACGCGGTCGTCCTTGTGCTCCAGAAGGCGAACCAGCTCGCTCTCCGACTCCAGGGCGCGCATCTCGCCGAGCAGGTCCACCGCGTTCCTTACTACATACCAGCGAGGGTCGCCGAGCATGTGCATGAGCGTGCGGATCCCGGTACCGATGCGAAGGAGCGAGTCGTAGTAGACGCGCCGATCGGTGAGCGACGGGGCCTCCATGAGTGCATCCACCAGCGCTTCGGCTCCCGCGTCTTCCGTGCGCACGAAGATCGTCATGTAGCGGTCGTAGCTCTCGTTTCTCCGCGGCAGGAGATCCACAATGCACTTGAGGAGGCTTGGCGTCGAGAGCCGGCGGATGGTCACACCGAATTGCCGCTTGATGGCGCGGTCCTCGACTGCCTGCTCGCGCATGATGATGCCGTGGAAGACATCGGCGACTATGTCGTAGCGCTCCTTTCGCGCGGAGCCGGCCGCGAGCTTGAGCAGCGCGTCGAGCGTACGCGACGCCGTGGCGGAGGTTCGCGCCCCGTCGAGCTGCTCGAAGAGCTTCACCATCGAGCCCTTCGGCGTGCTATTCGCCGCGAAAGCGTGGAACATCTGCTCGGGGTCCTGAGCGCGCAGGATCTCCCCCTCGGGCGCCGACGCTTCGTCCTCGTCGTCGCACTCATCCTCGGCATCGTACGCCTCGAGCGAGGCCGCTTCCCGTGCCGGCACCGCTGTGAAGAGCGAGACGTCCGGTATCATGCCCGGCATGCTCGAAGATGTCACCTCGGCTACCGGGCGCGGAGCAGGGATCGTTTCGACCTTTATCTGAACCGTTCTCGCGTCGAGTGCACGCAGCCGATCGAGAACGTTTTTCCCGCCATCGCCGGGCGCTGGCTCGCTCGCGAGGATACGTGCGAGCAGGAGCATGTCGGTGGGCGACGCGCTCTGGACCACCGTGAACTCCAGTATGGAGTGGCCGATCAGCTGCGCCGTGAGATCCTGAGCACCGGTATAGCGATCAGGAACGAACTCGCCATCCACCGCCAGCCGCCAATCGCGCGCCTGAATCGTCACTGGACCCGCTCTTGAAGCGCTCACCAGCGCGCTCAGGGAGGCAATCTGGGCCTCGTAGGAGTCCGCATCGTAGAGCAGCAGCCAGACGAGGCGGGCGTAGTGGCGCGCGAATGTGAGCGGGATTTCCATGTCGGAGGGGCAACGAATCGTTCGGGAGGATTGTCGACGCTGCCGCGACCGCGTGGTCGCCGGCAGGCCAGGGAGCTTCACACCCTGATCAACGACACCCCAGCTACCCGCCGGGTAACATGTACGTCGCCGGCCGCGAACGCGTGCGCCGGACGTCGGTGGGTGGCAGCAATGGACGCGTCGGAATAGAATTCGGAACATCCGCGCCCACGACGGCGGGATGGATGCTCACACCCCTAAACGATCACTGGCTCCATGCGAATCAGTCACATCCGCGGCGCGGCGTTCGTGGTAGCCACCGCGCTGGTGGCGGGCTGCTCCACCGCTACCGGGAAGGTCGCAGCCGGCGCCGCGGCGCTCAGCGCTCGAAGCGACGGCGACACGACTCTTCTCCGTCGCGATATAAACTATCTCGCGAGTGATGCTCTCGAGGGACGGCTCACCGGCACGCCCGGCAACGACAGCGCCGCCGCCTACATCGCTCGTCGCTACACGCTGCTCGGTCTCGCCGACATGGCAGATACCGCTGGACACGATTGCATTCCGGTCGGCACCATCGAGAGCTCGCTCGAGGAGAAGACGGGGAGACAGGTAGCGCTGAAGGCCAGGAATGGCGATGCGTGCCCTCCCCCGTACTTCCAGCCCTTCACCGCGCGCTCCGTTGCCGCGATGCACGCCGGTCTCGACACGGCGCTCGCGACTCAGAATGTCGCGGCGCTCGTCCCGGGCACCGACCCGGTGCTGAAGAATCAATACGTCGTGATCGGCGCTCACTTCGATCACCTCGGCCGCTCCACCTTCGGCTCCATGGACCCGGGCGCCGGGAACGCCATTCGACATGGAGCCGATGACAACGCCTCGGGTACCGCGGCCGTGATGGAGCTGGCGCGCCTCTTCGCCCGCAATCCGGCACGCCGCTCGCTCATCTTCGCGAATTTCAGCGGTGAGGAGCTTGGGCTCCTCGGCTCGCAGTACTTCGTGGAGAACTCGCCCGTACCGCTCGACAGCATCGACGCCATGCTGAACTTCGACATGGTGGGTCGGATGCGCGACAACAAGCTCATTGTCTACGGAGTGGCCACCGCGACGGAGCTGAGCGACATAATAGACAGCGCCAACGTTGCGCCACGGCTTTCCGTGAGTGCGGTAGGCGACGGCTACGGGCCCTCCGATCAGAGCTCCTTCTATGCCGAGGGTATCCCGGTCCTGCACTTCTTCACCGATCTGCACGAGGACTATCACCGTGCCACCGATGTCGCGTCGAAAATCGACGTGGCCGATGAGGCGCGCGTGGTAAACTTCGCCGAGCGGATCGCGCGGGCCATAGCCGATCGCCCTGAGCGTCTCACCTACGTGCGCAGCGCACCGCCGCGCCAGATGGCCCAGGGCGAAGGACAGGGTGCCTACTTCGGCTCCATCCCCGACATGTCTGCGGGCGACGTGGTTGGCGTGCGGCTCATGGGCGTTTCACCGGGGAGTCCCGCTGACAAGGCCGGTGTGCGGAAAGGCGATATCGTGGTGGAGTTCGGCGGAGTGGCGGTGAAGGATCTGTACCAGTACACCGACGCGCTGCGCGCCCACAAGCCGGGCGACGAGGTCAAGGTGGTGGTGGAGCGTGACGGCAAGCGCCTGACACTCGCGGCCCGGCTCGGATCGCGCGGGAGCTAACTCGCTCGATCCACTGCAGATAGCTGCATGGGTACGCCTTTCGTGTGCCTCGCGTGGCGCGACACCTGCTATGCTGAGCGGGGCGGCCGGTGAGCGAGTGCCGCGCTGAAACTCGCATCGCGCGCTGAAGCATACTGTACGCGCGCCTGATTCATCATGCACATGTCATTCGACACAGACTACCTGCATCTCTGTAAGACCTCGCAGTCGCGCGTTCGGCGTAGCGCGGGAGCACGAAGTGGCGGTCTATGACACGATCCCGAAGCCGCGGGCTTCGGGTTACACGACTTCCACTGCCGTCCCGCTTTACTGGGCGCGCTACGGACCCGAAGGGGCACCGCAACTTCTCGTGCTGCACGGCGGTCCCGGCGCGCACCACGACTACCTCCTCCCGCAGATGCTGGAGTTGGCCGATACGCATGAGCTGATCTTCTACGACCAGCGCGGAGGAGGCCAGTCGCGAACCGATGATCGAACGCCGATCACCTGGGAGACGCAGGTACAGGACCTCGCGCTCGTCGCGCGCGAGCTGGAACTGAGCCCACTCTCGCTCGTCGGCTACTCGTGGGGCGGCCTCCTGGCTATGCTCTACGCAGTGGATGCGTTCGGAGGAGGCGGCCCGCCGCTCCCTCCCGGCGCTCCCGTGCCGGCGCGCATGGTGCTCATCGACCCCGCGCCCGCTACACGACGGACGCGCCGCGCGTTCGAGAGCGAGCTAGCTCGCCGTCAGGGTAGCGCGGAAGTAGTGCGGCTTCGCGAGGAGCTCGCTGCTTCGGGACTCCGGGAGCACGATCCCGAAGCGTACAGGAAGCGCGCATTCGAGATCAGCGTTTCCGGCTACTTCGCTCACCCCGAGCGCGCGCGCGATCTGACTCCCTTCCGTGTCATGGGACGCGTGCAGGAGTCGATATGGGAAAGTCTCGGTGACTACGATCTGCTCCCGGCGCTCGCGCGCGTCCGCTGCCCGACGCTCATCGTTCACGGAAGGGAGGACCCGATTCCCGTTTCGTCATCGGAGGTGCTGGCGCGCGCGCTACCGGATGCCCGACTCGTGGCGCTCGACGAGAGCGGACATGTACCGTACGTGGAGGCACCGGCTGAACTCTTCCGCGCGGTTCGCGATTTCCTCCAGGAAACCGCCGCGCGCACAACGCTCCTGACCCGCACCTGATTCATGCAGCAAGCCGAAGAAAGCGTGCAGCCACGTGTGGCCACGCTACACGTGGAGGGGAAGACCATCATCGTATCGGTGCTGGTGTCGTACGACGGTGTGGAGTACGTCGGGCGCCTCTGGTTCAACGAAGCCGACTCCGATGACGACGGAGTGCCCGACCGTGGTCCACTCTCCGGCCGCAGCAAGGGAGAGGTGGAGACCTCGGCCCGGAAGCTGACGGAGTCCGAGCTCCTCGCTCGCTACCGGCGCGCGCTCACCAACAAGCGCCGCTATCTGGCGCTGCGCGCCACCACCAACGAGATCCTCCGAAACGTGCGCTACCTGAATCAGGTGGCCATCTCGATGCGCGCGGGACTCATAGATCCGGAGGGTGCGGAACAGGAGATCGACTTCGCCGAGCATCAGCTCCATGAGATCGTGGCGCGGCTGCGCGAGGTGGCCGGCGTGGAAGCGAACGGGCGCGGCGAATGAGCGGCGAATTCCGGAAGGCCGTGAGCGCGCGCACCACGCCTTACGAGCTCATACTCGAGCCGTTGGAGGCCAACATCTTCCCCGCGATCAGGACGGAGGCCGAGCAGCGCGGAAAGGACGCGCGCCGTCGCGACCAGTTCCTCCTCCTCGGCACCGTCGCCGCTGCATTGGGGGAGATGATGGCGGAGGATGCGCCGAGCGATGCGGTGGACGAGTACGGCGAGCTGCTCTATCAGGGGTTTCAGTTCTGGTCGTTCGGACGCCGGCTCTACTTCTTCGACACGGAAGTGAGCGATCGCATCACGATGCCGGAATACTCGATGGACGGATGGATCCTCGCCGCCCCGCCCGCGTGCTACCTGCAATTCCCCTATCAACGCCTCTGGGCGCGCGTGGGAGCGGACCAGCCCTTCGAGCCGGTGGATGGATGCTTCGTCGCGGTGGACGACACCGCGCCCGCGCCGCAGGCCGGCGCGCACCTCCGCGCGCAGCTCGTTCTCGGTGTTCGCACCGATCGTCCGGGCGTGTCGCTCATGTCGTATCGCACGGATCTCGATCCCTACTCGGTGTCACGCCTCGCACGCACTCCCTGGCGCGAGGAGGGAGAGCCCTTCTCCAACGCGATTCCCGGCGGAGAACGAATGGGTTATCGCACCCTCGCCACCACTAGCGAGCTGGAAGCGCTGGTACTGCGCGCATTCCACTATCTCGACACGCACCCGCGTTCCCTCGTCTCCCACCCCGGTTCGTCGAAGGAAGGCGAGGCCCGTCTCCCCTGGATCGAGGCGCGCCCCGCGTAGGGCTCTTCTCATCGGCCAGCGCACGTGGAGACGCCTCATCGCGCTGGTCGATGGGAGGAGCCCGCCACCATTTGAGCCCAACAGCCGCGATCGATCTTCCCGGTCACTTACCGAAGGCTATCTTTCCCGGCATGGACCCCCGAACCGTGGCGCACGTGCTCGACCAGATAGGCGACCTGCTCGAGTTGCACGGCGAGAACCGCTTCAAGACGACGGCATACCGCAACGCGGCGCGGGCGATGTCGGGGCTTCAGGTGGATGACATCCGGCCGCTCGTGCGCTCCGGCGAGATCGCCACAATGAAGGGGATAGGTCCCGCTACTCTCTCCGTCATCGAGGAGATGGCCGCGTCGGGTGACTCGAGCTACCACGAACAGCTCAGCGAGGACACGCCCGAGGGACTCATCGAGATGCTCCGCGTCCCAGGGCTCGGCACCTCGAAGATCCACGCCATTCATCAGGGACTCGGAATAGACACGCTGCACGAGCTCGAGGCCGCGGCGCGCGATGGTCGCCTCGCGCGGCTCCCGCGCTTCGGTGAAAAAACCGCCGAGAAGATCCTCAAGGGAATCGCCTACCTGCGCGAGACGAGTGCTTTCATCCTCTTCCCCCAGGCGCTGGCCGAGGCGAAGCGGCTGCTCGCGAGCGTGAGCGCACATCCCGAGGTGGAGCGCGCCGAGATCGCAGGCTCCGTGCGGAGGCGCAACGAAGTCATTCGCGACATCGACATCGTCGCCGCGTGCAGCAGCTCGCCCGAGCAGGTGGCGGCATCGTTCGCGCACACTCCCGGAGTCCGCGAGGCGGTCGGCGTGGGAGGACGCTCCGTGACCATACGCTTCGTGGACGCCACGCTCCTCGACCTGCACTGCGTTTCACCCGACGAGTTCGCGATGGCACTCTGGCGCGCTACCGGAAGCGCGGCGCACGAACGCGCGATTCGCGATCGGGCCGAGTCGCTCGGCTTCACGCTGGATGGCGATCGTCTGCTCGATTCCGCCGGCGAGGCGATTCCGGTGCCCGACGAGGAGCGGCTCTATACCACTCTCGGTCTCGCCTTCGTGGAGCCCGAGCTCCGTGAAGGGCGTGGCGAGATCGATGCCGCGGAGGCTGACACGCTCCCCTCGCTGATCACGATCCGCGACATCCGCGGCGTCCTCCACTGCCACTCGCAGTACTCCGACGGGAAGGCCACAATCGCCGAGATGGCCGCCGCGGCGCGCGAGCGCGGCTGGAAGTATCTCGGCATCTCCGACCACTCGCAGTCGGCCTTCTACGCAGGCGGCCTCTCGCGCGAAGCCGTGCGCCAGCAGCACACCGAGATAGACCGCATCAACGAGGAGATGGACGGATTCCGTGTTCTCAAGGGAATCGAGGCGGACATCCTCGCCGACGGCACCGTGGATTACGATGCCGAGCTGCTCGACTCCTTCGACTACGTGATCGCGTCCGTACACTCGCGCTTCGGCATGGAGCGCGAAGCGATGACCGATCGCGTTCTGCGGGCGCTGGACGATCCACACGTGGCCATCCTCGGTCATCCGACCGGCCGGCTTCTCCTCACGCGCGAGCCGTACGCGATAGACATCGAAGCCGTGATTCAGAAGGCCACCGAAGTGGGAGTGGCCGTGGAGTTGAACGCCGACCCGCATCGCCTCGACATCGACTGGCGCTACTGCCAGATGGCGAGGCAGCTGGGCTGCACCATCGAGATCGGCCCTGACGCGCACTCTCCTGGTGGGCTGGACAACATGGAGATCGGACTCGGCGTTGCGCGCAAGGGATGGCTCGAGGCGGAGAATGTGCTCAATACCGGGACGGCGGACGACGTGCTGCAGTGGGCGCGCTCGCGCCGGGAGAGCTGACGGTGGCGAAGGTGAAGCGTCGCCGCGTGAAGGCGACGCCGGAGCTGGCGGCGCTCTACTTCGAACGGCTCACCGAGGCATACCCCGACGCGCACTGCGCCCTCGATCATCGCAACGCCTTCGAGTTGCTGGCGGCGACCATCCTCAGTGCGCAGTGCACCGACGCGCGCGTCAACATCGTCACGCCATCACTCTTCGAACGCTACCCCACCGCGCGTGATCTGGCCGACGCGGAGCAGGAGGACGTCGAGGAGGTCATCCGCAGCACCGGCTTCTTTCGCAGCAAGGCGAAAAGTCTCATGGGGATGGCGCGTGCGCTCGTGGAGCGGCACGGCGGCGAGGTGCCGCGCAGCATGGACGAACTCACTGCACTCCCGGGCGTCGGACGGAAGACCGCCAACGTCATCCTCGGCAATGCCTTCGGGTTGAACGAGGGAGTCGTGGTGGACACCCACGTCGCGCGTCTCTCGTACCGCCTGGGTCTCGTGACGGACGATGACCCGGTGAAGATCGAGCGCAAGCTCATGAAGCTGCTCCCCCGCGAGCGCTGGACGATGCTCTCGCACCTCCTGATAGAGCACGGCCGGCGGGTGTGCGACGCGCGTAAGCCGCGCTGCGGGGAGTGTGTACTGGCCGATACCTGTCCATCATCCACGGTATGACGACCGAACGACGCTACTGGCTGGTGAAAACCGAAGCCGATTGCTTCTCCTGGAACGACCTCTGGAAGTCGCCGAAGCGCACCACCTTCTGGGATGGCGTGCGAAACTACCAGGCGCGCAACATGCTTCGCGATGATTTCAGGAAGGGCGATCTCGTTTTCTTCTACCACTCGAACTCCGATCCCAACGAGATCGTGGGAGTCGCGGAGGTGGTTCGCGAGGGATACGCAGATCACACCGCGTTCGATCCCGGGGAACAGCACTTCGACCCGAAGAGCGATTCCGACAAGCCCACCTGGTACATGGTGGACCTGCGAGCGAAGGAGCGCTTCAAACACCCCGTTACGCTCGCCGAGCTGCGCAAGGTGCCTGGTCTCGAGAAGATGGAGCTGCTGAGGAAGGGGAGCCGCCTTTCCGTGCAACCCGTTTCGAAGAAGGAGTGGGAGATCGTCTACCAGCTCGGAATGAATGGCGAGCGGGCTGCATCTCCCACGCGTGAGCGTTAGCTTTCGCCACCTCGCAACGGCGTCGTAGGCGAGATGCCGGCGGCGCAATATCCCCGAGTCACGAACGCCGAGCAGATCATGACGAAGAGAGCCACCATAGACACCAACCGCGGCACCATGGTCGCGGAGCTGTACGAGAAGGAAGCACCCAGGACGGTAGAGAACTTCGAGAAGCTGGCCAACAGCGGCTTCTACGATGGCGTGAAGTTCCACCGCGTCATCCCCGACTTCGTGGTGCAGGGCGGCGATCCGCTGTCGCGTGATCTTCCCGCGGGCGACCGCCGCATCGGCAGTGGCGGCCCGGGGTGGACCATCAAGTGCGAGACGGCCAACAACCCGCACAAGCACGAGGTGGGCGCTCTCTCCATGGCTCACGCCGGGAAGGATACCGGAGGCAGCCAGTTCTTCATGGTGCTGAACGAGGCGAACACGAAGCACCTCAACGGCGTTCACACCGTGTTCGGCAAGATCGTAGAGGGACAGGACGTTATGCGTAAGATCACGCAGAACGACTCCATGACCAGCGTGCGCGTAGAGTAGCGCGCACTCCATCCACGTATCTCTCGAGGAGAAAGCTTCATGTCCATGCCACTGGCTCAGGACCGGCAGGGTGGTCTGATGGGATTGATCGTCGGCGGGATTCTTCTGTTCATCGTACTCTACGGTATCGTGCACCTGACGAACGTGCACTACGCGAAGCTCGAGGCCGCCAAGAAGCCGGCCGCCGCGGCGCCAGCCTCTTGACGCGGCCTGCGTTGGAACTAAGTTACTAACCCGTCAGTTATTTCAAGGCGCCCTCGTGGCGCCTTCTAATTTGCCTTGGAACTAACTGACTAGTCGGTTACTTAAGAGAACACCATGATCGCCGATACATCCAATCCAGAACCAAAATGGCGCCGTCTCCCCGAGGAACGGCCCCGGCAGATCATCGACGCCGCCCTCGAAGTCTTCTCCGAGCACGGCCTCGCCGCCGCTCGCCTCGAGGACATCGCCAAGCTCGCCGGCGTCTCCAAAGGCACCATCTACCTCTACTTCCCCAACAAGGAAGCGCTCTTCTCCGAAATGGTGCGCGAGATGGTAGGCGAGTCCATCACCAGCGCCCAGATCCGCATCACCGGCGGCTCAGACTCGGCCGCCGACAAGTATGCCGCCTACATGCGCGCCGTATGGGACAACGTCCGCTCACCCACCTTCCACAAGCTCCATCGAATCGTGGAAGCAGACCTCAAGAGCTACCCCGCGCTCATGCAGTTCTTCTTCAGTGAGATCTCGCTCCGTTCCATGAGCGTGGCCGCGGGAATCGTTCGCCAGGGGATCGAGTCGGGCGAGTTCCGCGCTGTAGACCCTGATGCCGTCACCCGTATTCACCACGCAGTGCTCATCAAGCACGGCGTCTGGTGTGGAAAGCGGGAACAAGTCCCCTTCGTTGCGCATCTCTCCGACGACCAGGTCCTCGAACAGCTCCTCGACTTCATGCTGCACTCGATCATCCGTACTCCCGAACCCTTGCACGTCGCTCCCGTGAAGGGGGCCCAGGAATGATTTCGGATCTCCTTCTCCCACGGCGCTTCGGCGCCGTTCTCATCCTCGTTGCGGGACTCGCGCTCGCTCCGTCGATCGCGGCACAGCGCGCTCCCCGGGACACCGCTCTCGCCCATCCCCTCTCGCTCGGCGATGCCGCGCGTCTCGCCAGCCGCATCAGTGCGAGTGCGCGGGCAGCGCGCTACCGCACCGCGCAGGCCGAGGCACGCGTGACCCAGAGCCGTGCGCAGCTTCTTCCCGACATCTCCGCTTCGGCGCTCGGCAACGGCCGCAGCTTCAACACCGCCACCTTCGGAATCCCGCTCCCCGGCTTCGACCCCAACGGCACGGTGATCAGCGGCGTCAACACGCTGGACTTCCGAGGCAAGGCATCGATGAATCTGCTCGACTTCAGCGCCTTCGGCCGGATTCGCGGCGCCAGAAGCGCGGCCGAGGCGAGTGCCCGCACGGCCGAGAGCGTGGCGGAAGAGGCCGCGACGACAGCTGCCCTTGCCTACCTGAACGCGCAGCGCGCCGACGCGCAGTTGGCTGCGCGGCAGGCGGATTCCGTTCTGGCCGATTCACTCGTCTCAATCGCCGAGGCGCAGCTCGCCGCGGGCGTTGGTGTGGCGCTGGATGTGACGCGCGCCAGGGCGCAGATGGCGTCGGTACGCGCGCAGCTCATCGCGGCCCGCAATACTCGCGACCGTACGCGCCTGAACCTGGTGAGGGCACTGGGGCTTCCGCTCGGAACCGATGTGCGGCTCGCCGACTCGCTCGCCTCGCTCCCCGTCATGGATACGATCCCGACCGAGGCACAGACGATAGAGCGGGCGATGCACAACCGGCCCGACCTGCGCGCTGCCGAAGCTCAGTTGGCTGCGGCCAGGCAGAGCGTGAGCGCGATCAAGGCGGAACGCCTCCCCTCCCTCTCGGCGTTCGGCGACGAGGGGTGGATCGGGATCAACACGAACCATCTGCTGAATACCTACGACTGGGGAATCCAGCTATCGCTTCCGATCTTCGACGGCTTTCACCGCGAAGGGAGAATCGAAGAGCAGACCGCCGCGGTCAGAGAGATAGATGTACAGCGCCGTGACCTGCGGCAGCGCGTGGCGATCGAGGTACGGAGCGCGCTCCTCGACCTCGCTTCGGCGCGCCAGGAGATGAGCGCCGCGCAGGAGCGGCTCGATCTCGCCGAGCAGGAGCTCGCTCAGGCCACCGACCGCTTTCGTACCGGAGTGGCGGGAAACGCGGACGTGATAACCGCGACGCTCGCGCTCAACGGCTCACGGAATCTCATGATCGATGCTCTTACCAATTACCAGACCGCTCGCGTGGCGCTTGCGCATGCAGAAGGGTCGGTGACGGAGATGCCGTGACCCGCCGGGGTCAGGTCTGGAATCGTGAATTGATACGGCCGGCCAAAGCCGGCCGTATCAA
>DASSOX010000167.1:0-45474 GCA_035700125.1 Gemmatimonadaceae bacterium | reverse complement strand
GTGCTCGCGTATCAGCCTTTCGAGTATCTCGCGCACTCGCTGCAGCGGCAAGTCCCCCACGCGCTTCCGCACCTCCGCCTCGCTCTCACCACGTGCCAGGAAGTCACTCTCGAGGTGCCCGCTCACCTTCGGCTCCCCGCTCGACCACTTCACGAAGAGAAGAAACGCCCCCCACGGCTCCTCAGGATCGTCCGTCTCGTCGCTCTCGATCTCCACACTGTACGCCGCCCCGTCGCTCCCCTCGAACGCCGCCGGCCTCGCATGCACCGCCGCGTATCCGCCGATGGTATTCTCGTCTCCCTTGGATGGGTCGGGGGGGATGAACATGGGAGCTAGAAGACAGAGCAGAGAGCAGAAAACAGAAAGCAGGAGCTGCCTCGAGGGCGAGGGCTGGAATCCCGGGCGCCGTTCACTGCTTTCTGCTCTCTGCTCTCTCCGCCCGCTTCACCGCCCCACCATCTCCCTCATCACACTCCCCGCTATGAACGCCACGTTGGCGGGGCGCTCGGCGAGGCGGCGCATGAGATAGGGGTACCACTGGGTGCCGAAGGGGACGTAGACGCGGAGGTTGTAGCCTTCGCGGACGAGCTCTTCCTGCAGGTCGCGGCGGATGCCGTAGAGCATCTGGAACTCGAAGCGGGAGCGCTCGATTTTCTGGTCGCTTACGAAGCGCTTCGCCTCGGCGAGCATCGCCGGGTCGTGGGTGGCGATGCCGGGGTAGTTGCCCTCGAGCAGGAGCTTGTGCATGCAGCGCACGTAGTTGGCGTCCACGTCGCGCTTCTCGGGGTAGGCGAGGGTGGCGGGCTCCTTGTAAGCGCCCTTGCACAGTCGCACGCGGCAGTGCAGCTCGATCGCGCGGTCGACGTCGGCCTGCGTGCGAAAGAGGTAGCTCTGCAGGACTATCCCAACGTTCTCGGGGTAATTGGGGTAGAGCCGATCCTCGAACATCCGCAGCGTGCGCTCGGTGTACTCGCTCGACTCCATGTCGAGGCGCACGAAGGTCTTGTAGTCGCGCGCCCTGGAGAGGATGTCGTGCATCAGCTCCGCGCAGAGATCCTCGGAGATGTCGAGCCCCATCTGCGTGAGCTTGAGCGAGACATTGGCGTCGAGCTTCTGCTCCTCGATCCTGTCCAGGATTCTGATGTACTCCTGGGCCGCGGCGCGCGCTTCGTCCTCATTGCGAACGCTCTCTCCGAGCAGGTCGAGCGACGAGGTCATCCCGCGACCGTTGAGCGAGCGAACCACCTCGAGCGCGCTCTCCAGGGTTTCGCCGGGGACGAAGCGGGACGCGAACTTCTTCGCCAGGCCGTTGTTCCGGACGAACCTGAAGATCTTCGGCTGGTTGGAAAGGTAGAGTAGTGTCTGACGGAGCATTGTAGGAGTGTTGGGCACCGGCCGCCCGCCGTGATTGCGGGGCGCACCGCACAATGAAGCTATCACCTGCCCTTCCGACTGTCAGGGCATCGTATCCATCAACCCGTATACCGGATACTCCTGGCCAACCGCGAGCTCGGAGTCGAAGAAGTTCCACGCCACGAGTCCGTCGTCGCTCTCCGGCTCGAGCATGTAGAAAGCCACCAACCCCATGGGCTGCGCTACGGGAACGAGCCACGACCCGGCCGGAATGGAGCGCCTCTGCTCACTCCACCTCCCCTCGAGCCGCACCTCGCGATGCCCCTGGAAGGGACGCTGCGCGACGATCACGCTGTCCACGACGAAAGCCTGCACCCGCGCCTCGTGGTCGGCATCCACGCGCCGCACCTCCACGCCATGTTCCCGCAGCAGCCGTACGGCCACGCTGTCGCCAGCTCGCAGGACATAGGCAGCCGGCGGCCGGCGCTCGAGTGTCGGCTCGAAGCGGTCGTACACTTTCATCTTCGCGCTGCGATAGTGCCCCGTGCGACGAATGCCGAGCGGGACGCCCGGCTGCGTGCGCGAGGAGTCGCCGGTGCGCACCAGGTCCTCGTACACCACTACTTCCTCGAGTGGATGAGTGGTCATCCGCGAACGGAGCGGGATCGCTCGCGCATGACTCGGATCGCTCCCCCACGCCACGACACTCGAGTCGGCGCGCCGCTCCAGCGCGCGGATCTCCGCCGCGCGCTCGGCGCTGAGCGAGAGAATCTCGCGCACGAAAGCATACGTGGATTTCACCCGCCTCTCGAATGGATCGTGCGAGAACGCCTCGCTTAGAATCGAGACGCGACCACGAAGTCCGAAGTAGTTGGTACCGTAGCGCGGGTATGGCTCGTAGGTGTACCAGCCCGTCTTCACGGTGTCGGTGAGATCGCCGCGTCCGAACTCGTCCTGAAAATTCCCGTAGTCGAAAATCTCGAAGCCGTGCCGGTCGCGCATCCGCTGGCGCAGCACCGGCAGGAGCGAGTCGCGCGCGTACACTCCACCGAAGAACGCCGCCGGATTCAGCGACGGCGAGTAGGTGAGCGCGTAACCGTGATAGCTCCCGTCGGTGGTGTGCAGGTCCACGAAGACGTCGGGCTGCCATTCGTCGAACGCCGCGAGCGATGCGCGAGTCTCGGGCGCCTCCGCCTTGATGTAGTCGCGGTTCAGGTCGAGCCCCTGCGCGTTGGCGCGCGTGCCCACCATCTCGGGTCCGTTCTGCGAGCGCCGGTTCTTCTCCTGCGGCGCGAAGCGCTCGTTCCCGTCGGCGTTGTAGATCGGCTGCGCCAGGAACACCACGGAGTCGAGAATGCCCGGCCCGCGCGCGAAGGAGAGATCGCGGATGAGCATCAACAGTGCTTCCTTCCCCTCCACCTCGCCCGCGTGGATGTTCCCCTGCACGTACACTATCGGACGCCCCAGCCGCTTCGCCTCCTCGGGCGACGACACTTTCGGATTGGAGAGTACCACGAGCGGCAACTCCCGTCCTTCGCTGCTCTTCCCGATGCTACCGCGCCAGAAGGGAGCGCCGAGCGCCTGCAGGCTGTCGAGGAACGCGACGACGTCGGCATAGTGCGACGTCTCGGTGTAGTTCGTTCGCTCCGCCCGCGTGCGCGGGAGGCGAGCATCGGCGGCGGATGCGCTGATCCCGCTCTCGCGAGACTGCGTTGCCGCGGAGCATCCCAGCGCCAGGAATAGCGGGAGCAGCATCGCCGCGCCGCGTCCAATCTTCATCCGGTTGATCTCCCAGGTCGACGCGGTGTGATCTCGACGATGCGGTGCGCCGCGTCGCGCCCGGGCGTCATACCGGCTCGGTCTTACCGCGCCCCCTCTCGGCCATCTCCACGAGCGCGCGCGCCGGCTCGAAGCGCGGAGCGAAGCGGTTGTGGTAGAGCTCGAGCTGCCGGACGATGTTGTTGGCGCCTACCGTCTTCACGTAGCGGAATGGGCCACCGCGAAATGGCGGGAAGCCGATCCCGAACACGGCGCCCACGTCACCGTCGCGCTCCGAGCGGAGAATTCCCTCCTCCAGGCAGCGCGCGGCCTCGTTCACCATGGCCAGCACGCAGCGCTGCTGCATCTCGGCCACCGGCACTTCCACGCGATTCGATGCCGTGGGGAGGAGCTCGTACACCGACTCGTCCACACCGCGCTTCTTTCCACCGGGCGAGTCGTACAGGTAGAAGCCCTTCCCGCCCTTGCGGCCCACACGTCCCGCAGCCACCACGCGCGCGAGCGACGCCGCCGGCGTGAGCCGCTCGCCGAACGCTTCGAGCAGCACCTGCCCCACCTTGGCGCCCACATCGAGCCCCACTTCGTCCATGAGCGTGATCGGCCCCACCGGGAACCCGAAGTCCACGAGCGCACGATCGAGCACGTCTATCGCCACGCCCTCGTCGAGCAGGTGCCCCGCCTCGTTCATGAAGGCCGCGAGCGTGCGCGTGGTGTAGAAGCCGGGGCCGTCGTTCACGACGATCACGTGCTTGCCCAGCTTCTTCCCGTAAGCCACCGCCGTCGCTGTGACCACCGCGGTAGTGGTCTCGGTGACGATCACCTCGAGGAGCGGCATCTTGTGCACCGGCGAGAAGAAGTGCATGCCCAGCACCTGCTCCGGTCTCTTCGATGCCTCGGCGATCCGCGTGATGGGAATCGTGCTCGTGTTCGAGGCATAGATCGCGTCGCCCGGGATCACCTCTTCGGCCTCGCGCAGCACCTGCTGCTTGAGCGCGAGATCCTCGAACACCGCCTCCACCACGAGGTCCGCGTTCTGGAAGCCCGAGTAGTCTACCGTGCCTCCTACGAGCGTCATCTCGTCATCGAGCTCGCGCGGTGTGATCCGCTTCTTCACGAGCTGATCGCGCAGGACGCCGTTCACGGCCTCGAGGCCGCGAGCCACGCGTGCGGTGTCGGCGTCCTTGAGGCGCACCACCGTGCCGCGTCCCACGGCCACGCTGGCGATTCCCGCTCCCATGAAGCCGGCGCCGAGTATGCCGATCTTGTCTACCGGGAGCGCGTCCACGGGGACGCCCACACCGTTGTCCTTCTTGAGGGCGGTGGTAGCGAAGAAGAGGTAGACGAGTTGTCTGCACACCTCGGTGACCGCCATCTCGCCGAAGAGCCGTGCCTCCTCTGCGAAGCCGCGCTCCGCGCCCTGATCGTACCCCGCGCGCACCGCCTCGATGGCCGCGAGCGGCGCCGGGTAGTGACCGTGGGTCTTCTCCACTACGCCGGCGTGCGCCTTGTTGAACACCACGCGCCGCCCCATCGGATTCCCTTCGAGCGCAAGATCGGCGATGCCGCGAGAGCGGCGCTTGCGCCCATTCCGGGCGATCTTGCCGTCGGCGAGTTGGCGCGCGCGGTCCACCGCCACGTCGCGGAGGATGGACGGGTGCACCAGCTCGTCTATCAGCCCGATGCGGAGCGCCTTCTTCGCGCGGACGTTCTTCCCCGTGAGGATCATGTCGAGCGCGTTGCGCAGACCGACCGTGCGCGGGAGCCGCTGCGTACCGCCCGCTCCCGGGATCACACCCAGCGTCACCTCGGGGAGCGCGAGCATCGTCTTCGGGTGGTCGGTGGCTATGCGGTAGGCGCAGGCGAGCGCCATCTCGAGGCCGCCGCCCAGGCACGCGCCGTGGATCGCCGCCACCATGGGCGTGCGCATCCGCTCGATGCGATCCATCACCGCCTGCCCGCTCCGGCTAAGCGCTTCACCTTCGCTGGCGGAGCTGATGGTGGTGAACTGCTGGATGTCGGCGCCGGCGATGAAGTTCTCCGCCTTGCCGGAGATGAACACCACCGCGCCGATCGCTGTATCGCGCTCGATACGATCGAGAAGCGCGGTGAACTCCTCCACCACCGCGGGTCCGAGCGTGTTGACCGCCTCGTCGGGCACGTCGAGCGTGACGACCGCGATCCGGTTCGTGACTTCGAGAGAGAAAGCGCGCGATGCGAAGGGGATGGTAGCGATGCTCATGCCGCCTCCAGGACCATGGCGAAGCCCATCCCGCCAGCGGCGCACACGGTCATGAGCCCGAACTGGCCGCCGCGACGCCGCAGCTCGTGCGCGAGCGTCATGGTGATCCGCGCACCGGTGGCGCCGAAGGGATGGCCAATGGCGATCGAGCCGCCCATCACGTTGAGGCGCGAGCGATCCACCTGGCCCACGGGATGCGAGAAACCGGCTCTCGCCGCCCACTCTCTGCTCTCGAAGCCCTCGAGATTCGAGAGCACCTGCGCCGCGAAGGCCTCGTGCATCTCCACCAGATCTATGTCCCGGAGCGAAAGTCCCGCACGGCGAAGCGCAACGGGCGCGGCGAGCACCGGCGCCTGCAGGAGCTGCTCCCCGGGATCGAGCGCCGCGTAGGCATACGACCTGATATACGCGATCGGCTTGTAGCCCAGCGCCGCCGCGCGCTCGTCGCTCATGAGGATCACCGCCGCCGCGCCGTCGGTGAGCGGCGAGGAGTTGCCAGCCGTCACCGTTCCGTAGCGCCGGTCGAATACCGGCTTCAGTGCCTGCAGCGCCTCGAGATTCGTGTCGGTGCGGATGCCGTTGTCGCGCGTCTCCACGATCTCGTACTTCGGCGGAACGTAGAAGGGCATGATCTCGGCGGTGAGCCGGCCGTCCTGCGTCCCCGCAGCCGCCAGGCGGTGCGAGCGGAGCGCGAACTGGTCCTGCTCCTCGCGCGGGATGTGATTGAGCTTCGCCATCTTCTCGGCCGACTCACCCATGGTCTCGCCGGTGGACGGCTCCGCGATGGCGGGAGTGATCGGGACGAGATCGCGCGGCCGGGTGCGCGCCAGCGTCTTCACGCGTGCGCCGGCGGATTTCGCCTTCGACGCGCGAACGAGAGTGTCGGAGAAGCGGCGCGAGTGGAGGATCGGGATGTTGGAGAGCGACTCGGCGCCGCCCGCGATCACCACATTCGCGTGACCGAGCACGATCTGATCGGCCGCGTCGGTGATGGCCTGATTAGCCGACGCGCAGGCGCGGCTCACCGTATAGGCGGGGATCCCCTTGGGGAGCATGGGGATGAGCGCCACCTCACGCGCGATGTTGGGCGCGATGACGGAGGGGACCACGGTTCCGAAGACCACGGCATCGATCTCCTCTCCATCCACGGCGGTCCGCTGGAGGAGCTCCGCCACGACGGTGCGGCCGAGCTCCTGGGCCGTGAGAGTGCTGAGATCTGTGCCGGCACGGGCGAACGGAGTGCGCAACCCGGCCACGATCGCCACGCGGCGACCGTCGGTACCGTAGGTAGCCATGGGTGGAACATAGGCAGAGTGATGTAAGGATGGAATGTCGAGCGCCGCACTGCGATCGCGGTGCATCCCACTGGCGCGCGACGCGCCCGGAGAGTATCTGTCTGTACCGTTCCATCCCGAACGACCTCAATCACTTAGCATGAAACGTGCGTGTTTGGCCTGAGTCTGGCTGGCCGTTACCGGGGTGGTGGTCGTGGAGACGAATGTTGCGATGCCGCATGCGACTCACGCAGTGCAGCACAGCGCCGATATGCGCGTGACATATCCGCTGTCGCCGGCCACGCGTGAGTCGAATCTGAACGCGCTCGAAGAGGAGCCGTTCGACATACTCGTCGTGGGCGCCGGGATCACCGGTGCCGGGGTCGCACGTGAGGCCGCACTGCGCGGGATGCGCGTGGCTCTGGTGGAAAGGGAAGACTTCGCGAGCGGCACATCGAGCCGATCATCCCGGCTCGTCCACGGCGGCATCCGCTACCTCGAACATGGCGAGATGCACCTCGTGTACGAGGCCAGCCGCGAGCGCCGCATCCTCCTGCGCGTCGCGCCGCATCTGGTCAGGCCGCTCCGTTTTCTATGGCCGATCTTCGACAGGGCGCGGGTCCCGCGCTGGAAGCTGAGAGCAGGCTTCCTCCTCTACGACGCGCTCGCCCTCTTCCGGAACATCGCCAGCCACCGCTCGCTCAGCAGGCAGCGCGTGCTCGAGGAGGAGCCGGCGCTCAGACAGGCGGGGTTGCGGGGCGGCGTCAACTATTACGACGCCGCCACCGACGACATCCGCCTCACCATCGCCAACGTGCGAGCTGCGGCGGCGGCCGGAGCGGTGGTGGTGAATCATCTGCCGGTTCGTTCGATGTCGAAGGAAGGCGCTCTGGTGAACGGCGCGATCGCGGAGGACTCATTCTCCGGGGGGCGCGTGAGTATCAGCGCTCGCACCGTGGTGAATGCCACCGGGCCCTGGAGCGACGACATCAGGCGACTCGCCAACCCCGAGGCACAGGCATCGATACGAGGGACGAAGGGAGTGCATGTCGCGATAGCGCAGTCACGGATCGGGAACAACGGCGCGCTCACACTACTCTCGCCGATAGATGGCCGCGTGGTGTTCATCCTCCCCGCCGGCCGCCTCACCATCATCGGCACCACCGACTCCGACTACAGCGGCCCACCCGACGAAGTACTCCCCACGGCGGCCGACATCACCTATCTCCTGCGTACCGCTAACTCGTTCTTCCCCTCGGCACACCTGGTGAGCGGCGACGTGGTGAGCGCATGGGCGGGGATCCGTCCGCTGGTGAGCGACGATGCCGGCGAACCGGGGAGCGTCTCGCGCGAGCACGCCGTACGCTGGACCGCGCCCGGGCTCCTGAGCGTGAGCGGCGGCAAGCTCACCACCTATCGCTCGATGGCCGAAGATGTGGTGGACGAGGTCGCCCGTTCGCTCGGCGATCCGGTGGTGCACGCGCCCACCGCGCGCATCCCCCTCCCCGGCGGGGACATGGCAAGCTTCGGCGAGGAGCGCGCGCGCGCGCGGGAGACGATCGGCGTGGACGATGTGGCCGACCACCTGGTTGCCGCCTACGGCACCGAATGGCGTGAGGTGTGGGCGATCGTGCAGAACGACAACGCCCTCGTCGCCCGCGTCGCACCCGAACTCCCCTACATCGCCGCCGAGATCCACTGGGCCGTGGAGCGGGAGATGGCGCTCACGCTGGCCGACATACTGGTTCGTCGCCTGCACGTCGCCTTCGAGACCCACGACCACGGCATCTCAGCCGCCCCCGCCGTCGCCCGCGTCGCGGCCCCGCTGTTGGGCTGGACCGGCGAGCGCATGGAGGCCGAGCTGGCGAAGTACGGGCGGGAGGTGGCGGGGATCTTCGGGGGGTAGGTGCTGCAGGGTTCAGGAGGCAGAGCGGCAACTGCAAGGGTTCAGGAGGCAGGGTTCAGGGTTCAGGTACTGCACACCCAACAAGTCATCCCCGCGAAAGCGGGGACCCATGTTACTCAGCCAAACATGGATCCCCGCTTGCGCGGGGATGACTATGAGCCCGCTTGCGCGGGGATGACGGCCTTATGAGGCAGTTCCTGTTCCCCGTTTCCTGTTCCCTGTTTCCTCAGCCCTCTCTCTCGTTCTCGTGGATCGTCGATAAAGCCGTGATTTCGAGGCGGCGGGTTTTGGCGGGGAGCTTCAAAATCGCGACGTCGCCGATGCCCTTGCCTACCAGGGCCAGACCGATGGGAGAGGCCATAGTGACGTGGCCGTCCTCGAAGTCTGCGGCGTCACCGAAGACGAGGTTGTAGACCTCCGTGTCGCCGGTGCTCACGTCCTTGACCGTGACGCGCGAGCCCAGGCCGACCTTGTCGGTGGGGATCTGGGCGATGTCCACCTGCGACAGCTTGCTGAGACGCTGGCGGAGCTGGCCGAGCCGTGCCTGAACGAACTGCTGGCGCTCGAGGGCGGACTTGTACTCGCTGTTCTCGCGAAGGTCGCCTAGCTCCACCGCTTTGCGGATCTCTTCCGGCAGCTTCACGTTGAGTTCGTGCTGAAGAGCGGCTACCTCCGCCTCCAGCTTCTGCTTCAGCTCTTCGATCATTGGAAATCCACGGCGCAAAAAGTGGAGCGCCCGGCCGGAAGGGCCGGGCGCTGCGGACCATTCCTTATTCTATGTGACGGGAGGGGGTGTGTCTAGACTGCGAGGCTTCAGGAGGTAGGGCGTTAACTGCGAGGGTTCAGGAGGCAGGGTTCAGGAACTACCCAAGCGGTGAGATCCTGCCGCCGAGGTAGTACCTGAACCCTGAACCCTGCCTCCTGAACCCTCGCAGCACCCTCTCCCCGCCGCCTTCTACCTTCCCACCTCCCCCTGCGCTTCGTACGCCTCTACCACTGCGCGGGCGGCTTCGGCGGGGTCGTCGGTGAGAAGCATGAGGTCCATGTCGCCGGCTGAAATCTTCTTCTCGAGCAGGACGCGCGACTGGAGCCAGCGGACGAGGCCAGCCCAGTAGTGGCGGCCGAACATCACCACCGGGAAGTGGTAGATCTTGCCCGTCTGGATCAGGGTGAGTGCTTCGAATAGCTCGTCGAGCGTGCCGAAGCCGCCGGGGAAGATTATGAAGCCGACCGAGTACTTGATGAACATCGTCTTCCGCACGAAGAAGTAGCGGAAGTTTATGAGCGTATCCACGTACGGGTTGGCGCCCTGCTCGAAGGGGAGCTCGATGTTGCAGCCGATGGAAGGACCGCCACCCATGCGCGCGCCCTTGTTCGCTGCTTCCATGATCCCCGGGCCGGCGCCGGTGATAATCGAGAAGCCGGCTTCCGCCAGCAGTCGCGCGGTTTCCTGGGCCGCCTGGTACTGTGGGTCGTCCGGGCCGGTGCGCGCGGAGCCGAAGATCGTCACGCCCTTGGTAACGCCGGCGAGCGTGTCGAAGCCCTCGATCAGCTCGGAGGTAATGCGCAGCACGCGCCACGGGTCGGTCCGCGTGAAGTCGGCTACTGCGGCCGCTCCGCCGGGGCGAAGGAGTTTCTGGTCCTCCGTCACCGAGGGCGCGACGTAGTCGCGCAACGACTGGTCTATGGGCCGGTGATCGTGGACCCTGACGGCGCCCTTCTGGCGAGCACCGTTACCGTCGGATGGTGGGACCCGTCCCGCCTTGCGATGCCCCGCTTCTGTTCGTTCCCGCAGCCCTTCGCGCGAGTCCTTCTCCGCTTCATCGCGCACGGCGCGATCCGCCGGGCGGCCGGTGGCCGTCGTGACTTCGTTCTTCTTCCCGTTGGCCGGCTTCCGCTTTCTGGTGGCCATTTCAGAGCGTCGATCCGTTCATGTGCTAGACTTCTCCATACTCCGTGTACGAACGCGGTTGCCGCACCGGCCGTAAGGTAGCGCGCGGGTTGATGCAGAGGTACCGAGTAACAGATTGCTGGGCAACGCGGCCCCGAAGGTTCTTACGATGTCGTTGATAATTCTGGTAGCCGACGGCGCACGCGCCGACAGCTTCGATGCGGGAATCGCGGACGGCACGCTTCCGGCGCTGGCGCGGCTCCGTTCGGAGGGTGGCCTGCACGCGGTGACCACGGTCTTCCCTTCCGTGACGGGACCCGCGTACGCGCCCTTCCTTACGGGACGATTCCCCGGCCCCGTTGGTCTCCCGGGACTCCGCTGGTACGATCGCGCTCGCACTCGCTGCACCGTCCGGCCCTACTGTCGCAGCTACCTCGGCAGCGACATGCGGCACATGGACCACGATCTCGACGAGCGCGTACCCACGCTCTTCGAGCTGGTGCGCTCGCGCTTCTCTGCCATGAGCATGATCGCGCGCGGCGCGCGGAGGCGTGAGAAACTAGGCCCCGGCCTCCGCCTCATCACGCGTATAGCGCGCACCCACTGGAGCGGGAACGTCGCCGGGTGGCTGGCCATAGACCGTCTGGTGGCGAACGAGGCGGCCCGTCGCATCCGGGAGTTCCGCCCGGAAGTGAGCTTCATCGCGCTACTCGGGCTCGACAAGACATCGCACGCATCAGGCCACGACTCGCCCGCCGCGCACGGCGCTCTCAGGGCGATGGACGATGCCGTGGCGCAGCTGCGCGACGACGCCGAGCGTACCGGCCGCTGGGAGGAGACACAACTCTGGGTGGTGAGCGACCACGGCCACTCCGACGTGCGGCAGCACGATGACATAGCCGCGGATGTCGCCGCCCTCGGACATCGCGTCATTTCGCATCCCTGGGTGTACGCGCGCCGTCCCGAGGTGGCCGTGATGGTGAGCGGGAATGCGATGGCGCATCTCTACCTGGAGCTGGCCCGGCGCGAGCGACCGTGGTGGCCCGCACTGCGCGCGCGGTGGGAACCGCTCGTCACAGCGCTCCTCGAGCGCGAGTCGGTGGATCTCGTTCTTCTCCCGCACTCACAGCAGCGTTGCGAGGTCCGTGCGCGCGGGCGCGGGAGCGCGTACGTGGAGCGCGATGGCGACTCCTACTCGTACCGTCTGATCGACGGTGATCCGCTCGGCCTGGGCAGCGAGTCGATCGTGGCGATCGACTCCGGCGAGAGCCACGAGCTCACCATGCCCACCGACTATCCCGATTCGCTCGTGCAGATCGCCAACCTCGCCGGTTCGGCGCGCGCGGGGGAGATAATCCTCTCCGCTGCGCGCGGCTGGGACTTTCGCGCACACTACGAGCCCATCCCCCACGTGAGTACTCACGGCGCGCTGCACCGCGAGCACATGCTCGTGCCGCTGCTCGTGAACCATCCGCTCCCGAGCCGGCCGCGGCGCACGGTGGACATAATGCCGAGCGCGCTAAGGGCGCTCGGTATGGCGATACCGGCAGGGCTCGATGGAGTGGCCTTCACTTGAGCGAGCATGCAGAGGACGGCCGCGCGACGGGGCGACCGAGTATCGAGCGCGCGCCGTTCGGCGAGACGCGTTCCGGCGAAGCGGTGGAGATCTTCACGCTCGCGAACGGCCGCGGCGTGGGAGCGCGAATCATTAGCTATGGCGGAACGGCGGTGTCCATCACCACGCCAGACCGGGATGGCGTGATCGCCGAGGTAACGCTCTGCCACGATACGCTCGCGAAGTACGAGGCGGACACAATGGCCACCGGCGCGCTCGTGGGGCGTTGCGCGAACCGTATCGCGAACGGTCGCTTCACGCTCGACGGTGAGGTGTATCAGCTCTCCACCAACGCGGGGCGCGATCACCTGCATGGCGGCGTGCGCGGCTTCCAGCGAGTGGTATGGAGCGCGGAATCGTTCGTGGCCGCGAGCGATGTAGGTGTGGTGCTGCGGTACGTGAGTCCGGATGGCGAGGAAGGCTACCCGGGGACAGTTCAGGTGCGCGTCACCTACACGCTCACCGGGCGCGACGAGCTTGTCATCGATTACCACGCAACCAGCGACCGTGCCACGCCGGTGAATCTCACCCAGCACTCGTACTTCAACCTCGGTGGCGATGACGTGCACGACATCCTCGACCACGAGCTGACACTCACGGCGTCGAGCTTCACGCCGATGAGCGCGCGCCTCATCCCGACCGGTGAGATCAGACCGGTGGCGGGCACTCCCTTCGACTTCACCACACCGCACGCTATAGGCGAGCGGATAGAAGAGGACGATGAGCAGCTGCAGATCGGCGCCGGCTACGACCACAACTTCGTGCTCGACGGCGGCGCGCGCCGGGACACGGCGGCTTTCGCGGCTCGGCTGCACTCGCCGCGGAGCGGGCGGAGCATGGATGTGCTCACGACGCAGCCCGGGCTGCAGCTCTACACCGGGAATGCGCTCGGCGGCGACTCGCCCGGCGCGAGCGGGCCGCGCTTCAGGCCGTACGGAGCGGTAGCTCTCGAGACCCAGCACTTCCCCAACGCGCCGAACGAACCGCAGTTCCCGTCCGTCATACTTCGTCCGGGCGAGATATTCGCATCCCGCACGGTGTATCGCTTCTCCAGCGACTAGACGCTACCGCGCGCGCCGCTTCTCGTCGGCGTCGCGATCGTGGTCGCGCTCCATCTTGCCGCGTACGCGTCCCTTCTCGTCTATGTCGACGCGCTCCTTCCGGAGATCGGCGCTGACGTTCTCGGTGTCTTCCACGGCGTGCTTGCGGATCACCACCTCTTCCTTGGCGACGGGGCGCTTCTCCACCACGACTTCCTCTTCCATCAGCGGGATGCGCGTCTCGCCTTCCTTGAAGTCAGCGGTGCCGGTGACCGGCTGGTCGCCCTGGATGGGACGGCGCTCGACCTCCACCTCTTCACGCCGGCGAGTCACCGGCTGCTCCATGTGCTTCGTTTCGACCGTCTTGCGAACGTCCACCTCGCCCGCCTGCACCTGGCGCTTGCCTACGCGCATCTCCTCTTCGGTAATCGGGATGCGCACCAGCCGCTCGTTGTGCTCGCCCGATTCAGGAGTGCCGCGCCTGCCGAAGAAGCGGTTCTCATCGAAGTGTTCGTGGTCGTAGTAGTCGCGTCCCGACCTGGGCGCAGGGACCGGCGCTCCCGTCATGCGCTCACGTAGCGAGTTCTCGTAGTCGCGCGTGATCGGCGTATTCGCCGCGAACGCGGGCAAGCCGATGAGGGCGTCCCTCGTCATCCCCTGGAGGAGCACCTTGTCGTTGTCGTCGTCGAGGCGAGCCGCACCGATAGGAATCAGAACGTGCCGATCCTTCGTGCCGGCGAAGTCCTTGTCGAGCTCCACGTCCAGGTAGCGCACCTTCAGCGCGCTCAGGTCCGCGATGAGCTTGTCCACCTCCCCGACCTTCTTCCCGTTGGCGATCACGTCCCAGCCGCGCGGGTCCGGATTCCCATCGGCGATCTTGTAATCGTCGGCCTTGTCGAGGGGAACGAGTCCGCCTGGCGTCATGTTCCTGTCGTTGTCTGCCATGTGTACATCCTCCAGCTACTGCAGGTGATACTGTTCAGCGCGACCCGTCCCTTCCGGGCCGGTACCGCTCTCTCGGGTGCGTGCTATAGGCGTTCTGGTTCGAGGGTTTCGTGTGGCGTCAGCCGACTTTCGCCAGCCAGGGCGAGAATGCTGGACTCGTCGCTACAGATGCCACAGTGGTGTGCGTGCCGACGCTCGACGTCGTACGCGCCGGCTCGGACCGGTTGCCGAAAATCGCCCAGAGAATGATCAGCAGGATTATGAGGGCGATCACCCACCCCCATATTCCGGATCTGCCTTTCTTTTCGAGATTGATGTCTGCCATGATCTTCACCTCGCTACGTTAGCCGCGATTGGCCGTTCCGCCCGCGGGGAGCGTGAGAGGTGCAAGGCATGGGCCGCGGTTCGCGCGACGATGAAGATCGTTCGACATCGACCGATCACGGCGAACGCTTCCTTCGCAGGAGCGGTGGCAGCGAGAGCAGAGCCCAGATGACCTCGAGGAGGATGAAGCCCCAGCGTCTGTCCACGATGGCAATCCATGCGAGGAGCGATGAGCCCACGAAGTTGAGGATGTTGAAGAGGCGATCCTCCTTGGTGAGGATGCCGCGCTGGAGGGTCGCGTACCCCGCGAGGATCATCACCGCGCCGACGACCGAAATGGCCTGATATCCCAGTTGAGAGAGCACGTTCGATTCGTGAGATTTGAGGTTGGGTGGCGGAAGATCCGCCCACTCCGTGGTAGTGGTTCGTCCCCGCGGAAGCGGGGAACCCGTTCGCAATTCATCCCCGCGAAGGCGAGGGTCCGCTTGTACGTCATCCCCGCGGCTTGCGGGGATCCATCCTCCATCAGATGACCTGGCTTCGACTCGGCGGCGAACTTGCTCTGCGCGCACTCGCGCACCCCTCGCTCGCCGCCGATCTCCTGCGCGTCGCGTGGCGCTTTCGTAGACGCGGTTGGTACGCGCGCCCGCCCTTCCTGCCGATCCCGGCGAAGGAGTATACCCGCTGGCGCATGTACACGGCGTACGGCGATCCGGACGCCGTGCCGCCGGTGGACGACGTCGTCAGATACGCGCGCTGGGCGGGACGCGGGCCGTGACAGCGCCGAGCGATCGCGCGGCGGCGGCCGAAAACGATGCAGCCGCAGGCCAGCGCGATGCAGCGTCTGTGTCAGGAGTTGCGATGAAGGAGCGCATCAGGGCGCAAGCATACGGGCTCGGATTCGACCTGGTTGGTATCACCACACTCGGCCCGGTGGAAGGCGCGGCCGCGCTCGACGCATGGCTCGCGCATGGCCATGCGGGCGACATGGAATACATCGCGCGCGGCGCCGAGAAGCGGCGCGATACGCGGCTGCCCGTGCCCGGCGCGACGAGCGCGATAGTGGTGGGACTGGACTACGGAGGTAAGCAGCCGCCCGGTCCTGTGGCGCGCTACGCGCGCGGCGACGACTACCACGACATCATGGTGGACAGGCTGCGCGACCTGCAGCGCTGGATCGGCCACGAGTTCGGCGGGCCAATACGCGGGAAGGCGTACGTGGACACGGGCCCCGTCCTCGAGCGCGAGCTCGCGCGGAAAGCGGGGCTCGGGTGGTTCGGGAAGAACACGCTGCTCATAAATCCGAAGCGCGGGTCTTACTTCTTTCTCGGTGCCCTCTTCGTCGAATTGGAGCTCGAGCCTGACGCACCCTTCGAGTCCGACCGCTGCGGGAGCTGCACCCGTTGTCTCGATGCCTGTCCGACGAGCGCCTTTCGGGGACCGAGGGTTCTCGATGCTCCGAGCTGTATCTCGTATCTCTCCATTGAGACTAAGGGCGGGGTTCCGGAGGAGTTGCGGGCATCGGTAGGGGAGCTGTTATACGGGTGCGACATCTGCCAGCAGGTTTGCCCGTGGAACGTGAGGTTCGCGAGAGAGCTCGCCGAAGGATCGCCATTCGCGCCGCGCGAGGTGATCGCGGGCAAGGATGCAAGGACACTGGCGCGAGAGATCCTCGCGATGTCGCAGGAGGAGTTCTCGGCCGCGTTCAGGAGATCGCCGATAAAGAGAGCGAAGCTTCGCGGACTGAAGCGCAACGCGGCCGTGGTGCTCGCACATTTCGGCACAATGGAGGACTTATTGGTGCTTCAGCAAGCCCTCGATGATTCCGAGCCGCTCGTACGCGACCACGCGGAGTGGGCGCTCGAAAGAATCGTAGATGGGGGCCGAGCGTAATAGCGATCCACGTAAGATGCAGCGGAGAGCCGACAATCACGGCGCTGGTCACTGCCAATCAGTCGCCCTGCCCTCCCAGCTACGCCACACAAAAGTAAGAATCCCGGTCGCGGGTATGCAGCCGGGACTCGTCCTTGGAGATGCAGTTCTGCCGCACTTCGCTCGTCGCCGTCTCCACAACTGGCGGCGGAAGGGCGCCGTCAGTTCTTCGTGCTGAAGACTGGCGCTTGAGCCCTTGCCACACGGAGTGGACTTATTGTGCCGTTTGCAGGCCATCCACTCGTGCACGGATCGTTCGTCGGGATGGAGCGCAGCACCGCACCCGACGCCAGATCTCTGTACTCTATGCGGCAGTTCGTGAGCTCGTCCAGAATTTCCACTGTGCGAAAAACAGCCGCACCATCCGGACTCGGTTCGTATCGAGCAATAGTGTGACCGTGTCCCGCACCGATTACCAGCTCCTTGCCGGTCTCACTCACGCCTCGCCAATAAATGCTGCTCGTGGGAATGCTCGGAAGCTCCGTGCGATTGCCATCCGACGTCCTGATCGAATAGACCTTTGCATCGGAGCCGGCAGCTTCCGACGTCGAACTCCGACACATGCTGCTCTGGACGTTAGTATCATGGATCACGGACGACCAAGGGCAGGGCGACCAGGCGCTGAGCCCTGTTGTACTGGACGTGGTCCAGTTCACGGTTACTATGACACGATCACCAAGCGGCGAGTAGGCGGGGTTAGCGCTGGCCTGAGTCGAGACTCCCTGCGGAACCGTGAGTTGACAGTTGTACTGGATGAAACGAGGGATACTGTCGGAATAATCCATCTGCGCTACCTTATAAACGCATTCATCTCCACCAGGCACGCTGATTGGAACCGACCAGCTCGTCAGTGTACGCGGCTGGCTAGTGCCGCTTGTCCCCCGTAGCAACACGGTGAATTGCGTGTAGTCCACTCCCCCACTCTGCTGTATGTACACGACACTGTCACCGTCGTGGTTGTACTGCTCTTCGGAGTTCCACGTGCCGCCGGTCACCCCAGGCGGAAGGCCATACGGATCGCCCGCGTACGCCCACTGGCCATTCGAGTAGTCGTACTCGAAATCGTCCCATGAATCGGTGCCGACGAACTGAATTCGACGGCCCCCGTGCAGGACATTCACATATCCCGCAGGTTCGCCTACCGTGAAGAGTCGTTCCTTCGATCCCGATCCGCGCTCTGCGAAGATCGCCCCGCTATCGCTCCATACCCGATTCCCGCAGAGCGGTGCACCGGGACGCTCGGCAGCGAGTTTGAGAGATTCGTAAGCATTAGCCAGATAAACGGTATTACTTGTCTGTGGGTCCGCGACGGCTCTCCCACCTCTGCTAGCGCCATCGAGGATCATATCATGCAACTGCGTGGATGTCAGTGAGGGGTCAAACGACTTCAACAGACCGGCAATGCCGGTAATGAACGGAGCCGAGAACGAAGTCCCCGTGATCGTAATCCAAGCGATGGAATCCGATACAACAGCTTCGGTCGGTACATCTTTCCCGGGGGCGTAGATATCCAGCAGCGGTCCATAATTGGATCCCCGTCGATCGGCCTCAGCAGGCATACCGGGGAGAATATGATATCGCTCTCTGCTGCGCGTGCTGCCACCGACCACGATGGTGCTGGATGGGTAATCGTCCCGAATGTGCGCGAACGGGTTAAGATACGCATCTGTGTTGCTGTTGCCGGCAGAAACGACGAGTAGGGGCAGCTTCCCGGCCGCCTGCAGCCTTCTCAAGGTCGGTCGAATATAGAACCGGTAATGCTCATCAGAGCTAGCGCTATCGTTTGCAGTCGGTGCCAGAAAGCCCGTATAACTCCGTTCCCACGAGAGGTTGATGGCGCTTGCGCCGCCATTGGCGAGGCGTTCAACAGCCTGCATGACCCGCATCGGGAGTACGACTCCTTCATTGTTTCCCGGCTCATCGAGCATCAGCGCCGCGTGCCACATGACACCGGTTATACCTGTGGAGTCGTTCCCTCGCGCAGCGAGGATCGCCGACACCGGGCCGCCGTGCCGAGCGGAGTCGGGATCCGCTCCCCAAAGCCCACGCCCGGAAATCACATTGGGCGCTACGTCGGTCGAGTCAAAGTAAATATCGACGACTCCAATCTTGGTCGATGCGGAGCCCACAGAGCACCCCCAAGCCATCGGCGCATTAATGGCCTCGAACGCCCAGGTATTCCCCGACGACGAAAGCACATCCGGATTGAGGCTCCAAGTGGTCCAGCCAGTCCCGTCACGGGGTCGTAAATACGAAGGGCGCACCCGGGGTACGAGGGCCGCACCGTAAACCTGAGGCAATGCCTCTAACTTCTCTATCGCTGCGCGAAGCTGCGTCCCGGTTCCGTCGTCCTCTATCCGTACGAGGTAGTATCCGTCTCCGGATAGGAATGGTGCGCCACCAATCACAACACCGTTCACTAGTGCGATTGCCAATCGCTTGTCGCTTGCACTGGCGGTATCCTGGAAAAGCACAGCGATCGTGCTCTTGAGAAAGCCCGCCGGCGCGTCACCGTGATTTACCCAGCTCGTGTCATGCGAGACCCATGCTGGCGTGGAGTCTGGCGGGAGCACCGGCACGTTCTGCTCTGCGGGAAAGTCCGTGGAGATGGCGACCCCCATGGTTACCTCAGTCACCGTGTTCGGCACATGGACGTTCCACGTCCGATACGTCGAGTAGGCTCTGGGAGCCACTGTCCCCGGATAGTTGAAGTACTGTTGGTTGGGAGCGGTGAAGGTGCCCGTCCCATCGGCGTTGATGATGCTCACCGTCCCCGTTCCGGCGCTCGCCACCGGGCCGTAGGTGACCGCCACCTTAGTCCCCACGGCAGTCGTCCCATCGAGCGTGCCTATGGGCTGGCCGAGAAGGTTCTGCACGACCGAGAGGAAGCTCCACGTCTCGGTGACGGTGTCCTTCACCAGATAGTAGGGGAGCCAGGCGGCATACTCGCTGGAGGCCGGAAGGATCACACTCTTACTCACGCGCTTCATCCCGGATCCGGGCTCACCGCAGCGCACCTCTCCCTGCCCTCCATTGGGGAAGCTGAACGTGCAGGTGAGGCGGAGCACCGTGACCGGGCCGCTGGCCTCCTGCTGCTGGACCTGGGAGGGATGCCTTGTTTCTCGAGGGTCGATCGTGTCCTTGCACGAGATGAGACCAACTGCCAGACAAGTGAGTAGCATGGCCAATCCTCCGACGTGACGGACTGCTCGAATCCTATGCGGCATCGCTGGTATGAGGAGCACGAGTCGGATAAACGCCCGCTACACTCGCACACGATCGCTTGCCGCGTACGGCCTTGCAGCAAGCGCTTCGTACTCCCTTCGACTCGAACATCCTCGACACGCGTTGACCGATGTGTCGCCCGGACCTGCAGCCGATTAGAATGGCCCCAGCAGTTCACGCAATCGTGAAACTGACTGCACAAGCCCCAACCGGCGCAGGGTATCGAGCAATTCCGGTGTCATCACCGGCGGATTCCGCAGTGCACGCGCTTGATCGGTGACACACTGCACCACAGCACCTGGCGCCAGGTCAATGGAGTCGAGCACGAACTCGTCCGGATGCTTTGGCTCGATATCGTACCGCTCCAGAATGTGATCCGGGAAGTCGCGCAAGTTGAATGTGATGATAGCCTGCGCGTTAGCGCGGATGGCGGCAGCAAGGACGTGCCGATCATCCGGGTCCGGCAGATCGAGGCCATCTTCCAGGTGCTCAAAGCCAGTCACGATGCAATCGGGCACTGCCTCGCGCACCAACTGGCGCGTTCGGGCGAGCGCGGTTAGCGCAAGGTCCGGGCGCTGCGCGGCGATGCTAAGGAAGCATTCATCGAGGATGCGGTCTGACCAGCGAGCGCGCACGACCCCGGTGTTAGCGATGCGCAGCAGCAGGTCACGCACTGGTGCGGGATAGAGCACACACGCGTCGTAGATGACGACGAAGGCCATTGCGCTCAGTAGCCGAGCGCGTGTTGCTGGGCCTCCGCAGCCAGCGCGTCCAGTACATCACGACGACGTGCCTCATCCCTGCGCTTGTATGCGAGCACGTCCGCCGCGCGCACCCGGCGATGCGCGCCGACACGCCGAAACGGGATCGCACGCTCCTCGAGGAGCCGCACGAGGTGTGGACGTGACACGTTCAATAGGTCCGCTGCCTGCTGTGTCGTGAGCTCCGCGTGAACGGGAAGGATCGTGACGGCGTTCCCATTCGCCATCTGCCCGAGGATCTCGAGGAAGAGCTCAAACGCTTGGCGCGGCACTACAACCGCCTGCTCCGAACCGGCCTCTCCCACGATTCGGACTTCTGGCGCAGAGCGCGCCGGTGCAGCCAACGGGGCGAGCTGCCGGAGCGCGGCTTGCGCCTCGCTTACGACCTCTGGCGATGGCATCTCCTGGGTGGCCGACATGGCAAACTCCTGAAAGAATATAGACGAAATATACGCAACATCCGCAATATTCGAAAGGGCGCCCGTTCTACCGCGTATAGCGTTGCGGCAATTTCGGAGCGGTGGACAGATCCGCCGAGTTAGTTAAGTGCTTGATGTAGACAGAGTTCGCTTCCCGGTCGAGAGTGGTATTTCAAAATGGGTATACCGGCAATTCTCCCAGGAGGTGTGTCCGTGGAATGTGAGGTTCGCGAGTGAGCTGCCGGAGGGATCGCCGTTCGCGCCGAGAGAGGTGATTGCGGGGAAGGATGCGCGGACGCTCGCGCGAGAGATCCTCAAGATGTCGCAGGAGGAGTTCGCGGTAGCGTTCAGGAAATCACCTATGAAGCGTGCGAAGCTGCGCGGCTTGAGGCGCGACGCGGCCGTGGTGCTCGGCAACATCGGCACAATGGAGGACTTGTCGGTGCTCCAGCAAGCCCTCGTTGATTCGGAGCCGCTCGTGCGTGCGCACGTGCAGTGGGCGCTCGGAAGGATCGCTGATAACGGTTGAGCGCACTGCGCTGGCCCTTGCTTACACTCCCCGCACTTTTCCTCGAGACTCAGGGGGCAGTCGGATGTTCTTGGAGCTGAGCTCGCTCGGATGACGGACTTATCGACGCTACATTCACCCGCGGATCGATCATGCAGCACGAGAATACTTCAGCTGGCGAAGTGGACGTCAGCGGCGCGCTGTACTACCCGGACATCTTCCCTGCTCTCGCAAGTGCATCGGCGCGTCTCGGCGAAGAATGAACGACTATGCGAAGTGCGGAGAAGCCTGAAATTCCCGGGCAGGTTCATTCCTTTACTTGTGTACCAGCACCCGCCGCAGTGTCTGGGTGATGTTGGGCGGTCTGGAATCCGCATTCCCGAGCGGCCCGGACCCTCGCCAATGCCTTGAGAACGTAAACTTGTCTACCACTGTTGAATCGCGGGATTCTATGGACCTCCAACGAAAATTTTGCCGGGTCCGGAATCATGCAGTGGAATCGTTGCCGAGATACTGTCGTTAGCTACATCGAGCACCAGGACACGACCGGGTTGCCCGGGGTACAGAGGGCCGACGAGGTTAGAACCCGAAGTGATGTAGACATGTGCTCCGTCGGAGCTGACTACGGCATCTACGGTACGAGGAGGATCCTCCTCGACGCTGGCATACGGGCGGAGGTCGATAGTTGCTTTCGGTTGAAGCTCCGGACCGAACACGAATACGAGCCCCGAACCTGGGACATCGCGGCCGTCGCCAGGGTCGGTCATGTACAGGCTAGCGCCGTCCGGTGCTATCGCCAGCGTTCCCCGACTGGGCCGTTGTACGCTGCCCACTAACACCCGCTCCACAAGATCGTAGGCATAGACGTACGCCGGGCCAGTCACATAGACACGCTCACCGTTCGGCGAGACGAGCAACTGGTCCACGTATCCTGGAATGTCTCCACTGGCCTGCACGAGGGGAATGGAGTCGACCACGTCGAGCGAAGCACCATCCAGAAGGAAGAGTATGCCGGTCGTCGGTAACGCGCCAGGAGTGCGCGTAGCTGCTGCCAATACCGCACCCTGCGGATAGCTAGCGCTTTGAGGGACCGTGGCAAGCAAGCTCGCAGAGAAAGGACCAACGAAAGCGACGGGACGTGTGGAGGCTACGTCTACAAGCGCCAGCCCCGCAGTATCGAGTCTCGATGCATCAGCAAAAACCAGTCGCTGCCCGTCGGGCGTGAACGTCAGCCCGCGCGCTTTCAATTCGAGGTTGTCGATGCTTCCCCGGGCCGCCATTTCGCTTAGCGTTGCGCGCTGGGTGACCGTGAGGGAGCGAGTATTCACCGCGAGCAGTAGAGGAGTGGCATCATCTGCGAACGCAGTGAAGTAGAGTGCACTCGTATCCCGCGCAATCGCGACTGAGCCACGATAGTGAGGGAGCTCGTTCGAGCGAGCGATTACGCGCCGACCGCCCACGTCCACGAGAACTAGAGAAGTGCTTTCACTCGACACGAAATCGATAATGAGCTTCTCACTGCTGCTGAGACGGGGGGCTGCTGCTTCACTACATGCCGTAAGCACCGCCGCGAGTGCGACGGCGGCCGTGCTCATCAGCCGCCGCCACGGAGAGCGCGTGGTATCGCGGCTGGCAGATAGCTCCAGGACTCTCTTCGTATCGCTCGGCATACGAGCCACCGACTCCGCCGCTTGGTCTGTCACGCGCCAGCTGAGGCTGGCCAGCACGGTACCAGCCTCAGCGCGGAAGCGATTCCTCCGAAACAGAGCCTCCGTCAGCATGGGGGGATAAGCGCCGACGCCGAAGCCGTAGCAGCAACGGCATCGCAACTCGTAACTATAATGAACTTGGTCGTAGAGCCCTGATCCGGACCTGATGTCACGGTAGCCCGAAGATAAAAATCACTTTGGCCTACGCTTCGAGTGTACGACGACGTGCGAGCACCGGTATCGGAGAAATTGACGCCGTCCGTGCTCGTGTCCCACCGATATCCATAACCGCCGACTCCACCGCTTGCACTCGCGGTCCAAGTGTAGGTACCGGGGCTGCTGACTATGTTGGGACCAGAGATGCCCACTACCACGCGCGGTACAAGCGTGTGATACGCGTTCAGTTTCCCGGCGCCAACTTGCGCCGTCCCGCCCCAAGGGTCAGCGCCGCTGAAGAGGCGCGTTTTTACTTGAGAAAGCGTTAGCGTTCGATCCTTAGTAAGCAGTAATGCACCAACCGCTGCTACCTGCGGTGCGGCCGCAGATGTTCCCGAGAAGGTTCCGCTGTAGTCGATGTTTCCGCTCGGGCCGTCGTTACAGCCGCGAGTGCCGAGCAGGTCCGTCGTTATTACGTCGCCAACGCACTGGTTCGTGATATGCCCACTCGGCGCTACGATGTCGATCCGCCCTGTTTGCGGGGTGTAGTTGGTAAGGCCGCCTGATCGATTGATCGCGCCGACCGACACCGTGGACGCGAGCAGTGCCGGGTAAAGGACGGGGCCGTAAATCCCATGTGCCCTATCGGACGTGTTGCCCGCTGAGAAGACTACCAATGCCCCCTTCCCTCCTCGTCCCTGGGTCGTGGCAGCGTTGATCGCGTCCGTTATCGCCGGACTGCGATAGTTTGGATCGCTGACCCCCCAACTATTGCTCAGGATTTGCGCGCCTGCGACGCTCCACGCGAAACCGATTCCACTTGCGATATCGCCCGCCGCGGCGGCAGTGAATCCATGAAAAATTCGAATGGGCACCACCTGCGCATCCGGTGCGATTCCCGCCATACCACTGCCGTTGTGCTGCCCAATTATGAGGCCCGCCACCAGCGTGCCGTGGGAATAATTACCGGCCGGATTCCAAGCACAATCGGTGCAGCCCAACGTATTGTCCGCTCCGGGGAAGACATCCCAGCCAAACGCCACGTGTCCGGCGAAATCCGGGTGGGCCGCCTGAACGCCGTCGTCTATTATCGCGATCGTCATCCCTCCAAGGCTGGGCACACCGCCGCCGCGATTCAGGTCCCAGGCCGACTCGACATTGTCGTCTACACGAACATTAAATGCTACGTTCGTATTGCGAAGGTAGTATTGTTGAGAGTAGAAGGGATCTGTAGGCACGGCTGTTGGCTGAACATCGGCGATATTATCCGGCTCCGCCCACTCGACGAGCGCGTTCTCGTTTAGCCGCGCCACCAGTGCGAGAGCATCGAGACCAAGATCGGCCGGATACCGGTACGAGTACCAAGAAACGCCAGAGTCTGGACGGGCAGGACGGATCAGAGTCAGGTGGTGCGCGCGCGCGAGACTATCGATTTGTGCCCGAGAAGCACTCTCTTTGAATCGCACGCTGAGGCGATTAACCAGGAGATAGTCCCCACCGCTGCCCGGAAAGCGGTAAGCGGGTGCTGCGAAGCGAAACCGACCGCTTGAGACAAGATTGTCACGAGCGACCCTCATTGAGGCCGCACCCGGTACCGTCCGTAAATGCATTACCCAGTGGCCGGCCATCTGGATCAGGGCGTGGCTGGTGTCCACACTGATGCCGAGAGGAGTCAGCACGTCCTGCGCCGATCGCACCACCTGTTCGCCGGCGAACGCGATCTGCTGCGGCGTCATTTGCGCCATCCTCCTCGGATCGCCGTCACCATCATCGACTACGAGGCGAGACGGGTCCACTTCCACGTATATCTTCTGGCCCTCGTAGTAGTAGAAAGGAGCGCTCGCGACGGGCGACGACGCAATGTTCCCAGCCATCGATGGTGCGACCGGCAATGGCTCTCGTTCGCATGCCAGCAATCCGAACGCCCCTCCGACGAGCACGACTCTGAGAGACGTACGCCGTAGCCACGCATTCCAGCTGCTCATTTTCCACCTCTCGTTCGGATGGTTTCTGATGCGCGAGTGCAGTCTACTTTCGTGAACTGCACTCGACCGCTTCTACCAGAACAGCATCAACAGCATCGGTCTGCAGAGCCGCGGAGGACCTCTTGTTCAGCAGTTGCAGCGAGGAAGGATGAGCCCGCGCTCGACTCGTGTCTCGCTCCTATCTCAATTCCGCCCAGCCGCTGCATCGTCGATGGAGCCAGTCTCGATACTTGGTCAGTGGACGGCGAAATTGCATAGACACCATCGAGGACCTGGACAACCAAGCGAGGCCAGCATACGCGATCGGAAACAAATGCGCAAGTGCCCGTATTTCAATAGATTAGAAGGTTCTAATCAATATGTGGTCGACACGAACAGCGCAGCCGACTGGTCCGTCGTAGCAGGCAAACGAGCATCGATCAATTGCCTGCGCGGTCGCGAGGTTCACGAGGATCGCACCAAGATTCGGGATCGTGGTGGCAGCGAAACGGTGCGTTGGCCTGAGGTGATCCGATTGGCCGGGAGGAGGCCTCACACTTACCCGTCTGGCAGCTGTGACGAGAGAGCGATGCAGCCCGCAAAAAGGGGACAGCGCTCCCGAGGTTCCGCGTCGCGAGCGACTTGTAGGATTCGAGCTTGTCAGTTCCTCTAGCTCCACCTCCGCGCGCGCCCCTTGCGTCACCCCTTCTCAACATCGCAACTGATCCAACTTTGCGACCCAGGGTCGGCAGAAGTGGCCGTCGACGCTAACTCATTGTCTTTCTGAGAGTTCGCCTTCCCGTCGCCAACCGGATTTCAAAATGGGTATATCGGCAATTCTCCCAGGAGGTGTGCCCGTACAATATCAAGTTCGCGAGTGAGTTGCCTGACGACTCGCCGTTCGCGACGAGAGAGGTGATCGCGGGGAAGGATGCGAGGACACTGGCGCGAGAGATTCTCGCGATGTCGCAGGAGAAGTTCACTACTGCGTTCAGGAGATCCCCGATAAAGCGCGCGAAGCTGCGTGGCCTCAAGCGCAACGCCGCCGTGGTCCTCGGCAACACTGGCACAATGGAGGATGTGCCGGTGCTCGAGCAAGCCCTCGATGATCCCGAGCCGCTCGTGCGCGAGCTCGCGGCGTGGGCGATGGAGCGTATCGAGGGCAGCGCGGGCAGCGCGGGCAGCGCGGGCAGCGCGGGCAGCGACGCAAACTGATATCCTTTCGCCATGTCGTGCGCCGGCGGTAGCTTTCCTCCTTATGCCCAGGCGCACGAAATCCGTCACCGTCCGCAGGCTTCGCGATGCCCCAGACGCGGGGCTGAGCGGATCGACCACGCCGCTCGAGCAACTCGCGCTCGTCGAGGTGCTCACGCGTGAAGCATGGGCACTCGCCGGATTAGACGTCCCGAGCTACACTCGGCAAGAGGCACCCGTCTCCGTGCGGCTTCTGCGAGCGGCCAGCTCGCCGGCTACCCAGTGAACTCCGACTTCATCGATTTCCTGGGCGCCCTTCTCACCGCCGACGCACGCTTCCTTGTAGTCGGGGCACACGCGCTCGCGATCCACGGTGTGCCGCGCGCTACCGGCGATATTGACGTCTGGATCGAGCGCTCACCGGACAACGCCGCACGCGTATGGCGAGCGCTCGAGGAGTTCGGTGCACCGACAGTGGCACCCGGCGTCAGGCGGGAGGATCTCGAGGCGCCCGACATGGTGATACAGATTGGACTTCCACCGCGCCGGATCGACGTACTCACCGGCGTTTCCGGCCTCGAGTTCGCCGACGCATGGCGTGATCGCATCGTGCACCGCATCGAACATTTCGACGTGCCTTTCCTCGGACGGGACGCGCTGATCCGCAACAAGCGCGCATCTGGACGTTTCAAGGATCTGGGTGATCTGGAAGCGCTGGGAGAAGACCCGGTCGCCTGAGTGACGGGGTCACCGAAATCGACGCGCTATCTGTCGGAGAGTGGTCTCCTCGTGAAGCTTAGGACAATCTGAAGCGTGCGAAGCTCCGCGGCCTGAAGCGAAACGCGGCCGTGGTGCTCGGCAACGTGGGGCACTCGAAGATGAATTGGCGGTGTCACTCGTCGCGCAACGCCTCCGTCGGTTGCACCGCGAGCCCGCGCCGCGCGGGACCAAGCGCAGCGAGCAGCCCGACTGTCATCACGATGGCCGCGACGATGGGCATGAGGGCGACGGCCCCCCGCAGCCCCACAGTGTCCTCTGACGGACGGCCTATGAGCATGCCGCCCGTGGCCCGATCGAGTGCAAGCGTCAGGACCAGTCCGACCATGACGCCCGCGCCGAGCTGCGCGCACGCACGCGCGAAGATGCTGCTCACGATGCGGCGGGGGTTGGCGCCGAGCGCGGCCCGGATGCCGATCTCGCGCCGCCGTTGCGCGACGGTGAACGAGAGCATCGCGTAGATGCCGGCCGCGGAGAGGAGCAGCACGCTCAGCGTCGCGAAAGCCACGGCGAGTGCGAATGTTCGAAGCTCTCGCGCCCCCTCGCTCAGGACCTCCGCATCGGTCCGCACATCGTGGAGCTGCAAGCCCGGGTCGGTCGCCGCTACCATGTCGCGTAATTGCCGCGTGAAGGCCGGCGTCAGCCCGCTCCGAACACGCAACCTGAGCAGGATCGACGTCGCCTGAGCATCGTCCCGGCGCAACCCATTGAGCGTCGCGGCGCGGTACACGTTCGGGAGCGCGACGTCGTCGGGGTCCATAGTCGTCGACGGAGGGTCCGCGACGACGCCCACGATCTCCAGCCACGGCGCGGGGCCAGCTTCGTCGCCCGTACTGGCACGGCGCGACGTGAGAGTGCGGATGCGCCGGCCAAGGACATTGCCGCCTGGTATGCGTGCGGCGAAGGCGGTGTCCACGATGACGGCCGTAGATCCCTTGGCCGTATCGGCATCGACGAACCCGCGGCCAGCCACGATGGGCGCGTCGAACAGATCGAAGAAGCCGACGCTTGCCGAGGCCAGGGCCGCGCGCACCGCGCCCGTTTCATCCCCTGAGTCGGCCGCGGCGTTCCTGGTGGCCGCACCGCCTTCGATCTCGAACCGCCGCTGCGGCTCTCCTCCCGGAAAGGCGCTCACGAACGCCGCGCTCACGCCGGGCTCCGAGCCGAGGCGTTGCAGCAGCGCGTCGGCCCGGCTCGCAAAGCGCGCGTCGAACCGACGCTGGTAGGCGCTGGCCTCCGCGCTGTCCCTGCTGGGCAGCGCCTCTCCCCGATCGAGAGATACGCGTGCGCGCAGGAACTCCCCGGCCGGGTACCCGGAATCGTGCATGCTCGTCCGCAGGAGCGCGCTCGTGTACTGCACGGACGCGGGCAGGACCGCGACGGTGATCGCCACCTGAGCGATGATCAGCGCGGTCCACGTCGAGCCGAGCTTCATCCCCGAGCCGCGCGCCGCGAATTGCTGCAGACTGCCGTACGCTCGCCGCCCCGTAGCCTTCAGCGCCGGCAACACGCCCACCACCGTCCCGCCGAGGAGGGCCAGGCCGGCGACGTAGGCGATCAACCCGGGAGAGAGTCCGAGATGGAACCAGAATGGCAGGCCCTTGCCCTTCTGCATCAGCAGCTGGTCCATCCAGCCGAGCGCGAACGCGGCGAGCGACAACCCGAGCGCCGCCGCGGCCGCGGAGAGGACGAGCGCCTCGACGAACAGTTGCGTGATCACACGGGCACGGCTCGCCCCGAGCGCCGTGCGCACGGCAATCTCGGCCGTCCGCGCCGCGGTCCGGGCATACACGAGTGCGGCGACGTTCGCGGCGATCACCACGAGCAGCAGACTGGCGCCGAGCTGGAACATGTACAGGAGCCACACCATCTCCGGGCCGGACGCCGTGGGTTCCGCCGTGCGCGCGAACGGCACGACCGTGGGCCGGCGGTACTCGTGCGTCTCGGGATACTCTGCGGCGAGGCGCTGTCCGATGGCCGCTACCTGCGCCCGCGCCTGCCCGAACGTGACCCCGTCGGCGAGGCGGCCAAATACCTGGATGGGAGGCCCCGCGCCGATCGCGTACAGCGACGCATCCAGCCGGAGCGGAACCCAGAAGCCGTCGTTCCGCGGGAAGCGAAAGTCCTTCGGCATCACGCCTACCACGGTGCGGAGCGTTCCACCCAGTCGCACGGTCCGGCCGATCACGTTCGGATCGCTACCGAAGTAGCGCTGCCACTCGCGCTCCCCGATCACGACCACGGGCGGCCCACCCACGCGCTCGTCGTCGTCCACGAGAGTGCGCCCCATCAGTGGCGGCACACGTGCCACGCGGAATCCTGCCGCGGACATCTCGGCGACCTCGACGACGTCCGCCACCCCGTTCTCTCCCCCGCGCTCGACGATCAGGTTGCGGTCGGCCACCTGGAATGCGCCGAGATCCCGCACCGTCGTCAGCGTGGTGCGCCACTCGACGAAGTCGTGTAGCACGTGTTGGTCGAAGTCACCGGGGGTATCGGCGCGGTCGGTCTGCACCGCGATGATGCGATTGCCGCCCGGGAGCGGCAATGTCGGGTCCAGCATCGCGGCGGCCCAGCCGAAGACGAGTGCGCCGATGGCGATCGCCACCGCCATGCCGAGCACCGACACGATCGACAGGCCGGGATATTTCGCAACCATGCGAACGCCGAGCTTGAAATCCAGCGACAGTCCGTTCAGCCAGGCGAGTCCACGGCCATCTCGCAGTTCTTCCTTGTACCGCTCGACGCCGCCGAACGCAGCGAGCGCCTGGCGCCGTGCCTCCTCGGGTGCGAGACTACGCTCCCGCACGAGGCGCCTCGTCTCCATATCGAGATGGAAGCGGAACTCCTCATCCACCCGCGACTCGGCGGCGCGGCGAGCGAAGAGGAGGCGTAGGCGCGTGCGCGTCGAGGCGAGCCAGCTCATTCGGTGCTCCAGTGGTGGTGACCAGGACGACGGGATCGCGGCCCGGAGTCAGGTCGTGCGCAGCACGGCCTCGAGGCCGGCGGCGAAGCGGCGCCAGTTCTCCAGCTCCTTGCCCAGGGCTCGGCGCCCGGCGGCGGTCAGCCGATAGTAGCGCGCCTTCCGGTTGTTGTCCGTCGTTCCCCACTCGCTCGCGATCAGCCCGTCCTTCTCCAGCCGCTGCAGCGCTGGATAGAGCGAGCCCTGGTTGACGTCCAGCACTCCCTCCGATATCTGCTGCACGCGCTGGCTGATCCCCCAGCCGTGCATCGGTGCGAGGGAAAGAGTCTTGAGGACCAGCAAGTCGAGCGAGCCGCGGAGGGCGTCGGTCTGTGAGCGTTGGGGCACAGCAGCTCCGGTAGAACAGTGTTCTGTAGCCGTCGACAGGAAGCTATGCAGCGCTCCTCTAGATGTCAACAGGAAGAGGGTGTCCGCGTCTCGGCCAGCACTCTGGACGACTGGTCGCATGGCGGGCCAGAGCAAGCCTGTCGCGACGTACCCAAATCCAGTGATTGAACCGCCCCGCGGTTGCCAAAGGCGCCGGTGCCAGTACCGTACCACCGTGAGCACGTGGCTCAATTGAGGTACCCGGAGTGCGTGCAGCCGAGCGCCGGGCACCGCGCCGGGTTCAGAGAGACGCATGCGGGGGAGCGCGGGAAGTGTAAAGCCGTACTGTTGCTGCGTTGGCATCGGGACAAAGCCCCGCGCTACCGGGGGGAATCCATGCGCATGCCGGCTAACACTCTGCCAAACTCGGGGTTACTCTACCGGTCGACAGCGGGATCTCGAAACGGGTATGCGGACGATCCCCAGGAGGTGCGGTCGTATAGCGCAAAGTTCGCGAGTGAGCTTCGTGACGACTCGCCCTTCGCGGCGGCGCGCTCGACACAACTGCCTGCGAATCAGCTCGAGCGTCCGCTCGCAATGGAGGCTGGTGCATGGATGAAAACGCGAAACCCGCGCTCGACAGTGCGGTGTTGAGTTACTACACGCGGCGCGCTGAAGAAACCCGGCTCGAGCGCGGGATCTCGCAACTCGAGGCGGTACGCACTCGTGATCTCATCGAGCGTCATGCCCCACCGCCTCCTGCGGCGGTACTCGACGTCGGAGGGGCCGCGGGGGCATACGCGGCATGGCTCGCCGACCGGGGGTACGCGGTGCACCTCGTAGATGCCGTGCCGCGCCTGGTGGAGGAGGCGCGCCGCCGGAATGCGGGGGAGAATCGACCGATCCTGTCACTGGCCGTAGCTGATGCACGAGCGCTCGAGCAGTCCGCGTCGAGTGTCGATGTGCTTCTCATGCTCGGACCGCTCTATCACCTCACCACGTCCGCAGATCGCGCGACGGCGCTAGGGGAGGCATACCGTGTTCTGCGCGCGGGCGGTGTGCTGTTCGCGGCCGCCATATCCCGCTGGGCGTCGGCACTCGATGGGCTGGTGCACGATACGCTCGCCGCACCAGACTTTGCCGCAGCCGTGGAGCGCGCCGTACGCGACGGACAACACCGGAACGAAACCGAACGCGAAGGCATGTTCACGACCGCGTACTTCCACCGCCCGGAGGAGTTGCAGGACGAGGTGCGGGGTGCCGGCTTCGAGCTCGTCGGCGTCTATGGTATCGAAGGACCTGCACGGATGTTCGCCGACTTCGAAGACCGGTGGGCGGATCCGCGGCGTCGGGCAGACATGCTGCGGATCGCCGCTGTGGTGGAAGCCGAGCCGTCGTTGCTTGGGCTGAGTAGCCATCTAATGGTCGTGGCTCGCAAGCCCATCAGCGATGCACCGGCGGACTCACGAAACTCTGAATCGGACGAGCGCCTGGTAAGAGACGCCCAGGGCTCCGGTCGCTATCATTGAGCACGCGCTCCGCGTCATCGACCGCGAGGCAGGAGCGAGGGTGGCGCTGGAGGCCCGCGGGGTCGAGCTGCTCTCCCTTTTCACGAGGAGTGAACTGGAAGGATAGCCGGGTCCTCTCGCGCAGCACGTCTCCACATTTCCACTCGTGGCAACGACACGCAACGTCTCCTACATGCCCCTGCACGTACGGCCCATCGTCTTCCGCTCTCTGGCTCTGCTCCTGGTATGTCAGGCACTCATAGCGTGCGAGGGCGTCGGCCACCACGAACCTGCGGATTACGAGGAGACGGCTCATTTCCCGCATGATCCAACCGCCTTCACTGAGGGCCTGGTATCGGTCGACAGCATTCTCTTCGAGAGCACTGGACTGTATGGCCACTCCGAGCTGCGCCGTGTCGATCTTCGGTCTGGTCGAGTGCTGGCATCGAGGTCACTTCCTGCGAACCGATTCGGCGAAGGCCTGGCACTGTTGAACGGCCACCTCTACCAGCTCACGTGGAAAGCTGGAGTCGCCTATACGTACGATGCAGCAACACTCACCCCGGGCGATTCATTCCACTACGAGGGAGAGGGGTGGGGGCTCGCGACAGATGGATCGAACCTGATCATGAGCGACGGCTCCGACTCGCTTCGCATCCTGTCGCCCGAGACGTTTCAGGTGCAGCGAGTGGTTCACATCCGCTATCAGGACACGCCCCTCTACCAGCTGAACGAATTGGAGTACGTCGACGGCGAGCTGCTCGCCAACGTGTACCAGACCAACTGGGTGGTGCGGATCGATCCCGTCAGCGGAGTTGTGCGCGAAGCGATCGACTTCAGCGACCTGTATCAGAACCGGTCGCCATTTGCCGACGTCATGAATGGCATCGCTATCGCCCCGGACGGTCGGCAGTTGTTGCTGACGGGTAAGCGCTGGCCTGTACTGTTTCAGGTCAAGCTACGTTCCCTCGACGCCCAACGCTGATTGAAGTACTGGACAGCGTCTGCCTGAACTATCAGGTAACCGCCACCGCTAGAGCAGTTTGCGAGGCCGCATCACGCCCTGGCACGTTTCCCCTCGAGGCGAGAGTTCGTCTGGTCTGAACACCTTGCAACACGCTCAGTCTCACTCTCCGTCACTGACCTACAACGCTGCCTGCACCGATTTGCGGACGCGGGGCCAGTGGATCCCAGAGCATGTAGCTGTTCTCTACATACGGACTTTATGAATCGTCGTTCTCCTGAGCGATGCCGTCCAGCCGCCCGCACGCGACTTTCTCGCCCCTCTCTCCTCGCTGTGCTCGCCGCCCTCGCACTGGTTGGAGGCTGCCACGCCGGATCCTCGTGGCCGGATGAGAGCTCGATCTGGGATGTCAACCACCTGGCACTCAACCGGCCTGCCGTGGCAGGGGAGTGGTCGCTCATCACGGTGAACCACGGTGCGAACGTGTTCTCGGACAGCTTCGCGGTGAGCGATACCAATCTCGCCGTGGTGGACCAGGACGGGAGGCTATTCGCGAGAGCGGCCGGCACCGTAACGCTCACGGTGTTGCGTAACGGACGGGGACTCAGCATGCCAGTGACGATCGCGCCCGCGCCGACTGATCAGTTCCCGATCAGGTTCGAATTCATCGGCTGGAGCCCGTCGCGACCGGAGCGAGCAGCATTCGAGCGAGCCGCCGTGCGCTACCAGACTGTCCTCCGCGAAGTGGACGCCCCGGTGAACATCGACCTCGCCTCCAGCGAGTGCATGGCCCCGTTCGGGAGATACACCAACCTGACGGGGGTCGTCGTGCAGGTAGGCCTGCAGTATCAGGACCCGTCTTATGACGACGGTTCCTTCGCGGACGTAGGTACGAGCGACGGATGCGTAGTGGATCCAATTACCGGGCGCAGCAAGGTCATATCGATGTACCTCTCACCAGGCCGGCTCGAGCGATACGCGGACCCCGGCTTCTGGCAACAGTATCGGGCGTTGGAGAATCTGATCCTCCACGAGGTAGGCCATGGGCTTCGGCTCGTGACCGTGGAACGCTCCACTCCAGTGCCGATCGACCGATCGAACGAAGAGGTTCCACGCTTCACGGGCGCTCACGCCGTGGAGGCGTGGGTGGCCCTCGGGGGTGACGGTGGAGTGCCGCTCACGCGGGACGAGCGGCACTGGGAGGCACTGGTCGGCGGCGACTTCATGTTCTCCAGCACCCATCCGCTGAGCATGATCTCCCCTCTCTCGCTCGGCGCTCTGGCCGACTACGGCTACGGTGCCCTGCTCGATCGCGCCGAGCCGCGAGTGCAGCTGCTCCACGACTGGGTGCAGGAACAGTAATCCGAGGCGGAACTGCCGCCTCGGATTACTGTTCAGAAACGCGGAAATCCGGGGGCTTCCAGGGTCCAACATACCGAAGTCCACCCGCTGCCCGGCCGCTGCGACCGCCTGCCACGCTGACGCCCTACAGCCGCAACCGCACTGATGCCACCGCGTAGTGGAGCCATGCGAAGCTGTAGGTCGACGCCACGTCGGCGCCACCTTCGAGTGTGCGGTAGCCGACGTGCAGCGAGAGTCGCGGGGTCGCGCGATACCCGAGCTTCAGTGTGACATCCTCGGCCCGTCCCGGGCCGCCCGCGAGCGCGTCCGCGTCCAGCGTGGCGAGCCAGCGCGGCGTCATGCGCCATTCACCGGCGAGATGCAGCAGCGGCACGAATCCGAGATCGTCCTTCCTGCTCGCAACAGCGCCCTGTTCGAGCGCGATCGTGGCGTCGCGCAACTTCGCAGTGAATCCGACCCACGCGCTGGTGCTCGCACCATTCCACACGCGGTAGCGGTACGTGAGGCGATACGAGTTGAACGTGTACTGCGCCTCCACCGGCGCGCCCGGCACGTAGCTCGCGCCCGCGAATCGGACGGGACCCGGGAGCGTGCCGGACTCGCGGATCGTGAGCGGTGCGACCAGCAACCGCAGCGCGTGCCGCTCGTTGAGGTTCCACGTGAGGTAGCCGCGTGCCGCGAGCCACGGACCCTTCCCGACGATCCGGACGAGCGAGAACCGCGTCCCCGACTCGTCGTTGGGGATCTGCGCGACGTTGCGACTCTGCCAGACGGGCCCCGCTTCCAGCTCGAGCTCGAAGCGCGGCGTGGGCTGCCCGCCCTGCGCGCGCGCCGGCATCGCGAGGGTCAGCGTCCCGACGGCCGCCGCGGCGGCGGCTCGAAGCATCCAACCGTTGTCTCGTTGCATGGCACTCCCTCAGTGCACCCGGATCGAGGTATCACGCGCGAGCCGGCCGTCCACGAGATGCACGATGCGGTCACAGCGATTTGCGAGGTTCTCGTCGTGCGTGACGATGACGAACGTCGTGCGGTAGCGGGCGTTGATGTCGCGCAGAAGCCGGAATACCTGCTCGCCCGACTCGCTGTCGAGGTTTCCAGTAGGCTCATCGGCGAGGACGAGCGGCGGCTGCAGCATGAGCGCGCGCGCCACCGCCACCCGCTGCTGCTGCCCGCCGGACAGGTCGGTCGAGGGATACGCCGCCCGGTCGGCCAGGCCCACCTCACGGAGCAGATGCGCCGCGCGGGCGTCCATGTCGGCGCTCCGTCTGCCGCGGCGCGCGAGCATCGGAAGCAGCACGTTCTCCTGCGCGGTGAACGCCGAGAGCAGGTGATGGAACTGGAAGATGAAGCCGATCCCATCGCCGCGCAGCCGGGTCGTCCCCGCCTCGTCGAGCACGCCCGTGTCCACGCCGCGATACCACATGCGCCCCGCGGTCGGGGCGTCGAGTAGCCCGATGATGTTGAGCAAGGTCGACTTCCCCGATCCCGAGGGACCGGTGAGCGCCACGAACTCGCCGGTGTCCACCTCGAGATCGATGCCGCGCAGCGCATGCGTCACTACGCGGCCGCCATACGCCTTCGTGATGCCCTCGAGCCTCAGCAGCGAGTCGCCGCGGAAGATGCGCGACATCTCAGCCCGTCCTGATGGCGTCGGCGGGATTCATCCGCGCCGCGCGCCGGGCCGGCAGCAGCGCCGCGATGGTGCCGACGCCGATCGCGATAGCCGCCGAGCGGAGGTAGAGCGCGAGGTCCAGGTCTACCGGGAAGGTGGGGCTGCCGTCGGGGTTCCTCGCCAGCGATGCGAAGAACGTCCCGAGACCGATGCCGATCGCGATCCCGATCACCGAGCCGACGCCACCCAGGATGGCACCCTGGGTGAGGAAGATTCGGAGGATCTGCCGCCTCGACGTGCCCGTCGCCCTGAGGATGCCGATCTCCCGCGACTTCTGGACGACCGACACGGCGAGGACGCTCGCGATGCCCAGCGCGACGGCGAGGACCACGAATACCTGAATCATCGCGCTCGAGGCGCTCTGTGATCGGAGCCCGCGCAGCAACTGCGCGTTGGTCGTCATCCAGCTGTCGGCGACGAGCCCCGTGCGCCGCGCCACTTCGGCGGCGATGCGGTCTGCGGTGAAGATCTCGCGCACCCGCACCTCGATGCCGGAGGCTCCGCCCTCCAGCCCCAGAAGGCTCTGCGTGGTGCGGAGCGAGGCGAAGACCCACCGCCCGTTCAGCTCCGCGTTGCCGAAGTCGAAGATCCCGCTCACGGTGTAGGCGGTCAGCGTGGACGCGGTGTCGACACCACCACGCCGATCTTCCGCCCCCACGCGCAGGCGCACCCGACCGCCCACCTTCACCCCCAGCTCGCGCGCGAGATCCACGCCGATCAGCACCTTCAGGCCATCGAGATCCATGCGCCCGGCAACGAGCAGGCTGTCGAGCGGTACGATACGCCGATACGTCGCCGGTTCGATGCCATGTAGGCTCACGGCGTCGGCCCCGCCGCCGCGCATGACGATGGCGGCACCTGTGATGGTCGGCGACGTCGCGAGCACTCCGGGCATGCCGTCCACCGTGCTCCGTACCTGCTGCCACTGCACGATGCTGCGCACCCGCTGCGCGGGCCGGTCGAGCCTCACCTCGCGCACCACATCATCACGCGCACCGAGCACGCGCGGCACCTCCTCGCGCGGGCGCACCACGATGTGCGCCTGCACTCCGAGCGTGGTCGCGACCAGTGTGCGCTGCAGGCCCCCGATCAGCGCCGAGAGGAAGACGATCACGCCGACACCGACGGCGATGCCCGCGAGGATGAGCGCCGTCTGCGTGCGACCCTCGCGCAGGTAGCGGAGCGCGACGATGAGCTCGAAGGGCATCTCAGTCCCGTACCCGGATGCGCGTGCCCGGCTCCGCCGGCTCGACCAGCACACGCTCTCCCTCGACCAGCCCACGCACGACCTCGACCTGCGACTCTCCGACGATGCCCGACTCGATCGTGCGCCGCACCGCTCGCCCGCCGCGCTCGACGAGGACCCACGGCGCGGGAGTGTCCAGGTCGTGCACCGCGCCCCTCGGCACCACGAGCGCGTTGCTGCGCTTTGCGACGTCGATGTTGACCGACACCGTCATCTCGGGCTTCAGGTACGAAGGCGCGTCATTCACGCCGAGTCGTACCTCCACCGTCCCCTGCGCCCGGTCGATCGAAGGCGCGATCCACGCGATGTGCGCGGTGAACCGCTGCGCCGGGTAGGCGTCGGCTGAGACGAGCGCGCCGGCGCCGACCCGCAGGTCGGCGAGGTTGTCCTCGCTCGCGAACGCCGCTAGCTCCGTGGCGCCCACCGTCGCGAGCTCCAGGAGCGGCTGTCCCGGTGCGACGACGTCGCCCGGATCCACGAGGCGCGCCGTAACAGTCGCCGCGGCGGGCGCCGTGACGCGCGTGTTCTCGAGCTGAGCTTCCGCCGCCGCAATCACGGCACGCGCCCGCTCGACCTCGGCGAACGCGCCCGCGGCACCCCTGGCATTCGCGGCCTCGGCGGCGGACCGCGCGTCGGCGACGGCACGAATCGCCTCCTCCAGCTCGCGCGCGCTCAGCGCGCCAGCCGCGTAAAGGGTGCGCGTTCGCTCGAGGTCGCGCTCGGTCTGCCGCACCGCGGTGGCCGCCTGCTGCCGTTGAGATTCCGCCTGACTGCGCGCGGTTGCAAGCAGCGCGCGGGCCTCCGTCACCGCGGCCCGCGCTCGCGCGTCGTCCAGCTGCACGAGCAGCTGTCCGCTGGAAACCCGGTCGCCCTCGCGGACGAGGACGCGCTGAACGATCCCCGCCGTCGTCACCCCGACCGCCGGACTCGCCGCCGGACGCACGCGACCGGTGAGCACGATCGTGCGTACCACGTCGCGACGCACGACCGCGGTCGCCATCACGGATTGCGGCCGTGCAAGCACGACTCCGGCCAGCACGACGGCCACCGTGGCCGCCGCTGCGCTCCACCACCAGAGCGGCCGGAGCCCGCCGCGGCTACCGGACTTCTCCTCGTCGCTGGGCAGCGGCGTCGCTGGTACGCGCACAGGTACGGGCATCACGACGAGAATATCGCCCGTGCGGCCCCGCTGCGCCATCGGTCATTCCCCCACATCCCTTGGGGGTCGTGGCTCACCCGACGGTGCCCTCACGCGGCACGGCTGCGCCGCTCGCCGTCTACGGCGCGCCTGTCGTACGCCGCGTCGGCTCCGTCGTGCGAGAGAAGCCGGCCGATGGAGAGCGCTCCGCATTGGCCGCGCGGACGACGTCCAGGAGCTCCCATACCAGATGATGCCTTTCAGCGCTAATGCTTTACCTCCTGCGCAGCGTAACTTGCCGCGACGACGTTGTCGCCCCTGTCGCGGTCGATCAACTCGTGTCGCGGGTCGATGCCGGCGCGCGCCGGCTCGCTCGGCACGGTGATCCGGATCGTTTGCCTGCCGCTCCGGATGCGCTGTCGCTCGAGGTAGAGAGGCTTGCCGAGGGCGTCGCCCTCTCCCGGCCCGAAGACGCCGATCTCGACGAGATCGTTCATCGGTACCTCAGTCATGCCTCCGACGCTGTCTGCTCTCGCCTTCTTCGCGACGACGTCGAGCGTCACCAGGTACTCGCCGCTGCCGGTCCGCTCCACCTCGGCGTGCTCGGTCCTCACATCCCACAGAGTGACAGTCTCGAAGAGGTCGGCGAGCAGGTACCGTAGCGAATCGGGGGTAACGGCGCGCAACTCGGCGTACAGATCGCGCGACGTGGGATACGGTGGGCCGGCATCGCGGTACCTCTCGAGGTGGCGGCGCAGCGCCGTGTTGACGCGCTCCTCACCGAGCGCCAGGCGCAGCGTGTACATGGCGATCGCGCCCTTGCGATACGCAATGTACGGCTGATCCTCCACATCGAGTAGCGGAACTTCGCGCGAGAAGCTCGCCCTGCCGCGGAGGTAGCGGTCCATCTGGAAGTCGTACACGCGGCGCGCTGCTTCGAGGCCATACGTCTTCTCCACCACCATCATCGCGCTGTAGTTGGCGAGCGACTCGGAGAGGAATCCGCGGCCCCGTACGGCTGCGCCCCTCGCCTGCCCGCCCCACCACTGATGGCCGACCTCGTGCGCCGTCCCGTAGAATGGCTGGTCGAGCTGGCCCTCCTTCACCCGGCCGAGAAAGTAGTCCTCGGTGAACGTGATGGTGTGCGCCAGCGCCCGGCCGAAGCCCCCGTAACGCGGGATCTCGACGATGCTCAGCTCTCCGTACGGGTACGGCCCGAACTGCTCGGTGTAATACGCGAGCGACGCCTTCATGCTCCGGATCGTCGTGTCGAGATTGTAGCGGTGGGCCGGATCGTGAAAGATGCGGAGTACCACACCGCTGTCTTCCTGCCCTCGTGTCGAATCGCGAGACTGGCTCGCGGCGCGCTGCACAGCCTGGGTGGTCGCACTCGCGTCAGGGCGCCATCGATCCTCGAGCAGCGCGTACCTGCCGGAGATCACGTTCGCGCCAAAGAGCGTCGGCCTCGTCTCGTAGTGGAAGTATCGTCGTCCGTTCTCCGTCCAGCTCCGGCGCAGCATGCCGGGCATGATCACGGTCTGGTCGGCGGCCGTACCGACGACCGCGTCGAGATGTACGAGGTCCTCGTTTAGCAGCTCCCAACGACGGCGCGTCGCGTCGGCGTCGCCGGACCCAGGCGCGGGCGGCCGCGGGCCGAGACCGAAGCGCAGTCGAGCATCCTCTCCCGTCAGCTCGTTCACGGGCTGATAACCGATGAGCGGTAGCCAGCTCCGGTCGAAGACGGCGCCGTTGCCCACCACCTTCGTCTGGATTCCGTCGTTCGGGAAACCGCGCGGCCGAAACGACACATCGAACTCGAGCTGCAGCGAGTCGCCCGGCTCGAGCGGGCGCGCGAGTGCGAAGATCCGATATCCCGTCTCGTCGTCCACGACCACGGCTCTGGAGTCGCGGTCGAACGAAATGGAGCGCGCTCTGACGCCCGGATCCATCGACATCACGTGCACCGAGTCGATCGCCACGTCGGACCGATTCACCAGACGGTAGCTGCCTCGCATGTCAACCGCCGGCTCATCCGGGTAGATCTCCACGCGCAGCTTCGCATCGACGACGGTTGGCTGCGGTGCGCTTTCGAAGCGCTTGTAGCGCTTCTCGTACTCCGCCTGCGGCAGCCCCGCTTCGCGCGCCGAGCGGTACTCGTTCAGGATGTTGGTGTTGTAGAAGACGAAGCCACCCAGCACGACTATGGACATGGTCGCCGCACCGGCGGCGCGAGCGAGCGAGCCGCCGAACCGCGCGCGGGTACGAGCGAACCGGTGTCGGAATCCGGGCTCGCGACCGCGCACCCAGAAGAGCGCCGCGAGAAGCGCGAGCAGCAGCGCCCAGGCGCCCCAGTAGAGCTTGAACCAGATCCACGGACGGATGAACGGACCGAAGCCGTTCATGTCGGAGTACGTCCATTTCGGAGCTGTGCCGTACAGGAGCAGGTGGTGATCCACCATCCCGAGCATCCGGAGCGTCAACACCGAGAGAAATGCCAGCAGCAGCGCCATGTGGCCGAGGTACTTGTGGTTCACGAGCACCTGGATCGTGATGGCGAGCGCGGCGAAGATCACGTAGTCGACGAGCTTCAACCCGAACAGGATCTCCAGGTAGAGACCGAGCTCGAACCGGTAGTAGCCCTGCAGCGCCTGGATGAGGATCCCGCCCATCATCTGCGCTCCCTGCATCGCCGCGATCATGATGACGAGCGCCAGAAACTGGCCGGCCACCGTCACCCCCTCGGTCACCGGTGCCGCATCCGCGATCTCGTCCACCTTCGAGTCACGGTTCTTCCACACCAGCTCACCCGCGTAGAGTGCTACGAGGGCGTAGATGATCGGCGTGACCCGCTGGGCCAGGACGGTTCCGGCGACGAGCATCGTCACTGGCCAGGTGGACGTGTCGAAGACGGTGTCGCCCACGTTCCATCCCATGAGCAGGGTGACACCGGCGCAGCCGAGCAGGACAAAGACGAACCAGCGGCTCGCCGCGATCTCCTCGAGCGAGCGCCGCGCGACGGCGAGAACCTGCCGCACGGACGTGCGCAGGTCGAACTTGCCGCACGCGCGCGGAACTTCCACCGGGCGTGATCGCACTGTCATCGACACGGGCGCGGCGCGTTCCGGTCTCCGCATGGAACGACCGGAGATGGCAATTCCTCGGCGATGCCTGCTCCCGCTGGAGACGTGCGCGAATCGGAAGCGCCGATACATGAGCGCGAGCACCGCCGCCGCGACCGCGAGCCAGATCGCTCGATTCAGTACGAGGTCGGCGGGGAAGCCCACGAGGCGAGCGTTCTGCTCCGCCTCCGTCCAGTAGCGGGTGGCCTGCTGCACCGTGTGAATCCCCATCGGGTCGCCGAGCAGCGAGAGCACCGGATTCGTCACCATGTCGGCGGCGTTCGCCGCGACGATGAAAGTGATGAAGAGGACGATCGCGCCCAGATACACCGGCACCAAGCGCCGCGTGAGCACTCCGATAGCGTACAGTATCGCGCCGGCGAGGATGAGGTTCGGCAAAACGAGCAGCGGCCAGGGCTGCGCGTACGCCATGATGCGAAACGGGCCGACCGTCACCGACTGGGTGGACTCCACCACCATCGTGGCTACGAAATGCCCCAGCGGCACCGCCAGCATGACGAGTGCGTTGATCGTCAGCGCGGCGAGGAAGCGGCCTCCGAGGTACTCGCTCTTTCTGAGAGGAGATGTGAAGAGCAGCGGATCCATCTCCGCCGCGAAGTCGCGCACCGCCGCGTCGCCGAAGATCGCCGCCGACACCAGTATCCCGAGCACTCCGGCGATCACCGAGCCGCCAGCGATCCGAACCGGGGCGTTGGCATAGGCACTTCCTTCCGCCGTGGCAAGGAAGCTCCAGATCGCGATCAGGAAGAGAAACCCCGCGTAGAGCCAGGTCGATGCGCTGCGGAGGCGGTACTCGAGCTCGTAGCGGAAAACTTCGCGTCCCTTCACGACGCGGCCTCCGCTTCCGCGACCATGGCCGCGGCGCGCCGCCCGTGATGTCCGGCCATCACGCTGAAGTACACATCCTCCAGCTCCGGCTCCGCCGGCTCGAACTCCGCACCCGGCGACGACTCGGCGTAGATGTGCACGATCGTGCGTCCGGCGAGCAGTTTCGTCGAGATCACCGACAGCTCGCTTGCGATGACGGGCAGCTCCATCCGACCGACGACCCGACGCCATACCCGGCCGCGCAGCTCATCGATGGCGCGCAGCGGCTCGGCCTCGAGGAGGATCTCGCCCCGATCGATGATAGCCATGCGGCTGCACAGCTCCACTACATCCTCCACGATGTGCGTCGAGAGGATCACCACGCTCTCCTCGCCGATCTCGCTCAGCAGGTTCAGGAAGCGCACGCGCTCCTCGGGGTCGAGTCCCGCGGTCGGCTCGTCGACTATGATGAGCTTCGGGTTGCCCAGCAGCGCCACCGCCACGCCGAAGCGCTGTCGCATCCCGCCGGAGAATGTGCCGAGCTTCTGGCCGCGCACCTCCCAGAGGTTCGTCTGTCGGAGAAGCGACTCCACCACATCACGTCTGAGTCCCGGTTCGGCGATTCCCTTCAGGATCGCGAAATGCTCGAGCAGCCGTTCCGCCTTCGCCCTGGGATGAAAGCCGAACGACTGCGGGAGGTAGCCGAGCGTCTCTCGCACTTCCTGCTTCTGCCGCAGCACGTCCACGTCGTGTCCATCGGACTCCGTGAGGTGGATCGCCCCCTCGTCCGGATCCTGCAGCGTCGCGATCGTCCGCATCAGCGTCGACTTGCCGGCGCCATTCCGGCCGAGGAGCCCGAACATCCCCTGCGGTACATCGAGGGAGACGTCCTTCAACGCCTGGGTGCCGTTCGGGTAGGTCTTCGAGAGGTTGCGGATGACGAGTTGCATGATCGGATGGCGGGTCGGGCGGAGGATGCGGGAACGATGATCATCCACGTAGCCTCACGAGCGCTCCGCGCGCCGCAACAGCAGCGCGGATGCTGCCACGAGCTACGCGCAGACTGACAAGTACTTTACATTACAAAGTCAGTAAGCGCAAGCCGGGCTGTGGCCGCTCGAGACCGCCAACGGAAGGGGAAGTCTGAGGCAGACCGACGGTCACTTGCCCGTGAGTGCACGGAGCTGGCTGGCGTAGCTCGCCTCCGCGGCGCAGTCGCCTACGGCGGCGGCCGCGCGCCGCGCACCGTCGAGTGTGTGGTATCGGTTCGGCTCCCTGCGTAGCGCGGCGCGGTACTCGGCGAGCGCTTCCGCTGGCCGTCCGAGATCGAGCAGCATGTCGCCGAGCAGCTCGCGCGCTGGCGCAAGCGGCCCCGGTGTGACCGCGGACTTCTCGGTCGCGTCCTCGCGCCTGGCGGCCTCGCGCATCGTGGCGAGCGCCGCGTCGTCGCGACCGTTCGCTCGCTCGAGCCACGCAGTTGCGTCGAGCCGCTGGATGGCCACCTGCTCCGCCCAGTACGCCTCCCTATCGCTGCGCAGGCGACTCTCGATCGCGGCCAGCGAGTCGATCGATGCGCGCGCGAGAGCGAGGTCGCCAGTGTGCGACGCACCCATCGCGCGAGCGAAGTACGTCATCGCGTCCGTCCACCCGAAAGACGTAGCGCGCGGCATCAACCGGGCTGCAGCCGCCCAGTCACGGCGCTCGAGCGTGTAGCGCGCGGGGATCGCGGCGAGCGCGAACAGCCCCGCGGAACCCGGCGCGGCACCAGTGACCGCATTCGGATCGAAGCGCGCGGCGAGCGCGGGAAGCGAGTCGAGCACCGCGCGTGCTTCGCCGAGGCGTCGCATCTGGAGGAGCGCGTAGACCACGTAGTCCGACGCGTGCAGCATCTCCGCGATCGACCCAGCGCCCGAGGCGGCCGCGATGGAGCGACGGTTCGTCTCCACCGACGCGTTCCATTCACCGACGCGCGTGAACGTGTGCGACGGCATGTGCAGCGCGTGCGCGGCGGCGGGAGCGATGAGCGCGTAGCGCCGCGCAGCGGCTTCTGCCCTCGGCGCCAGCTGCGGGTAGTCGTATGCGTGGATGATGTAGTGTGCGAGGCCCGGGTGATTCGGGAGCACCTTCCAGATCGCCTCGAGCGTGGCGCCCGCGCTCAGCTGGCGCGCGTACGTCTTGTCGGTGGGCGACGCGGACGCGACGAGCGCTATCGCGTGAAATATCTTCGCCTCCGTATCGGCCGGCTCACGTTCGACGACGTCGGCCATCGCGCGCTCGTACGCGGCCACGCGTGCCGCCTGGGCGCTGTGTTGGTAGTCGTCGTAGAGCCGGGCGACCGCGGCGATGTAGCCGCGTTCACGATCGGTGGCACGCGCGCCGAGTCGTCTCCCGCTGTCGGCCGCGGTACGCCCGGCCTCGAGCTGCGCTGCGGCGCGATTCCCGGCCGCCATCGGGTTGCCCCAACTGCCCAACGCGAGACCCCAGTACGCCATGGCGCAGGTGGAGTCGGACGCGAGCACCGCGCGGAACGCGCGCGCCGACGCGCCGAACTCGAAGGAGTGCAGCAGCGCGACACCGCGGTCGAACGTGGGCGTCACCGCGGAGCTGCACGAGGTCTGGAAGTGGACGGTGCCCAGGGAGGCGGAATCGGCAGCCGCGTGATGCTGAGCGGCGGCGCTGCCCGAGGCGACGAGGAGCAGGATGGCCGCGCGCGCGGCGACGTTGGCGGACCGCATGAGACCCTCCGCGAGGATGATCTACACTGGCCAGCGCCTGGCGCCCGCGCAAGAGTGCACAATCGATGTCACTCTCATCGCCTCGGACGCCGATCGAGCTCGAGCGTGGACGCGCTACTTCCCCCGCATCCGATCGAGCGCCGCTCTCACGCCGCTCGGTACGAGCAGATCGTCGGCAATCGCTGCGACCTCCTCCGCATCGCGCCACGCACGCTCCAGCTCGGCGAGCTCGCCCTGCATCGCCCGCCGCTCCGCTTCCTCGTGCAGCGCCATCTCCAGCGCGAGCCGGTCCACCGCCGTGAGCCCGTAAAGCCCCGTCTTCCCGACTCGCCCCTTGTGCCCGAAGCGATGCGGGCGACCGCGCACGGCGGTCATCACGTGCGCGCGGCGCGCGAGCTGCTCGACGTAGCGCTCCGGACCACCGGTCTCCTCGATCTGGCCGACCGCGGCCGCGACCCTTTCCCTCGAGCCGCCGAAGCGATTGACGGCCGGAATCACGATGGAGGCGACGCGCATCGCCTCGGGTCCCTCGAAGCGCGACATCCCGTTCTTGTAGCGAAGGTCTATCGCCAGCGCGCCGTCGCTCGCGTGCTCCAGCGTGC
>DASSOX010000166.1:0-3206 GCA_035700125.1 Gemmatimonadaceae bacterium | reverse complement strand
GATCGAGCACCCCGCTCGTAGCGAACGTGAGCAAGAAGGCCCGTGCGCAGATGAGCCAGCGATGACTCGACGCGCACGCGTACTCGTGGCGGCAGCGGCGCTGCTCATGGCGGGAGGGTTCCTCCTCCCGCTATGGCAGATCCGCCTCCTCGCCCCGCAATACCCGGAGGGCCTGGGGCTCTACATCCACGTGAATACCGTGCGTGGAATGACCGAGCACGATCTGAACAGCATCAACTCGCTGAACCACTACATCGGTATGAAGGCGATCGACCCCGAGGCGATACCGGTGCTGAACATCATGCCCTGGGTGCTCGGTGCGCTGGTGGCGGGAGCGGTACTGGTGGCACTCGCCGGGCGGCGGAAGATTCTCGCCGCCTGGCTGGGCGGCTACGCCACGGCGGCGATGCTGGGACTGACGGAGTTCTGGAAGTGGGAGCGCGACTACGGTCGCAACCTGGACCTCGAGAACGCGATCATCAAAGTGCCGGGGATGAGCTACGAGCCGCCGCTCATCGGGGCGAAGCAGCTCCTCAACTTCACGGCGATCTCGCTCCCGGCGGCGGGCGCCGTTCTACTGGGGCTCGCGTTTCTCCTCGGGGCGTACGCGCTCTTCATCTCCGTGCGGGCGGAGCGAGCCGCCCGCACGGAGGCGGCGAAGGGTGTGGACATCGCCGCGGAAGACACCGTAACGGGCGTAGTGGACAGCCGGCTTCAGCCGGCCGGGGGCCGCTGATGCCGGCTCGCACCTCGCCGCGCGCCGGCACACGGCGGACGCACGTCGCGTGGGCGCTTGCCGCCGTGGCGCTCGCTCTGCTCCTGGCTGCTTGCAGCCGGGGACCCGTACCGATCGCGTACGATGAGGACGGCTGCGATTACTGCAGGATGCAGATCAGCGACCCTCGCTTCGGCGGGGAGCTGATCACGCGCACCGGGAAAGTGCACAAGTTCGACTCGATCGAGTGCCTCGCCTCGTTCTACGCCGCGCTCCAGGACAGCGCGACCGTGCGCTCGCTCTGGGTGAGCGACTACAGGAAGCCAGGGACGCTCATCCCGGCGCGGGAGGCACTCTACGTACATCACGAGGGACCCGGTAGCCCGATGGGGCGCGGGCTTCTAGCGCTCCGGGGCGACGCGAACGCGGCAGGTGCCGTAGCGCCGGTGGGCGACACCCTCGGCTGGAGTGCAGTGCTGAAGCTCGTCAGTCGTGAAGGACTCGCGCCCGGCATCTCGTCCAGCGGTGGTGCGGCGCGCTATGGAGCACGCGATGTCCACCCGCACTGAGCGTGCACGTGGAGCGAAAGGCGCTCCTCTGGCGGCAGTGCTCGCATTCGCGATGCCCTTCACTCTCGCGGCGACCACGCCACCGCTCGCGGCGCAGCGTACGGTGACGGTGAGCCCGAGCGGTCCGCTGCGCACCATAACAGAAGCTGTTCGCAGAGCGTCGGCGGGCGACCGGATCATCGTGAAGGCAGGCACGTACCGCGAGCCAACGATTATCGTGGACAGGCCGGTGGAAATCGAAGGCGTCGGCTTCCCCGTACTCGACGGCGAGGGAGAGCGACAGATCATGACCATCGCCGCGGATGACGTGACCGTACACGGGCTGCGCTTCGTGAACACGGGCGTCAGCTACGTGGAAGATCGAGCGGCACTCAGGGTAGCCGGCGCGCACCACTGCACGATCGCAGACAACCGCTTCGATAGCGCCTTCTTCGGGATCTACCTGGCGGAAGCGAGCGACTGCGTAGTCGCGCGCAACGAGCTGCACGCTTCAGGACGCGGTGAGGCGGGATCGGGGAACGGGATCCACATGTGGTCGTCGCGCGCGATCACTGTCGCCGACAACCGCATAAGCGGACACCGCGACGGGATCTACCTCGAGTTCACCCACGAAAGCCGGATCCGCGGGAACGTGAGCGAAAGGAATCTGCGCTACGGCCTGCACTTCATGTACTCCAACGACTGCCGCTACACGGACAACGTCTTCCGCAACAATGGGTCGGGTGTGGCGGTGATGTGCACGAAGAACGTGACGATGATCGGTAACCGCTTCGAGCGGAACTGGGGTGGCGCGGCGTATGGTCTCCTGCTCAAGGAGATCACCGACAGCCGCCTGGAGGGAAACGTCTTCGAGCGAAACACCACCGGCCTCCTCGCCGACGGAGCGAACCGCCTGCAGGCAGACAGCAATCAGTTCATAGCCAACGGGTGGGCGCTGAAGCTGGAGGCGAGCACGCAGGATGGCCGCTTCACGCGGAACGACTTCATTGCCAACACCTTCGATGTCGTGACGAACAACCGCAACATCACCAGCACGTTCGGCGGGAACTACTGGGATACGTACAAGGGCTACGATCTGGACCGCGACGGAACAGGCGACGTACCGCACTGGCCGGTGCGGCTCTTCTCGCTCCTGGCCGCGCGTACCGAGCCCGCCCTCGTTCTGCTGCGCAGCGCCTTCGTGGAGCTGCTCGATGCAGCGGAGCGAGTGCTCCCCGTGCTCACGCCGGACAGCGTCAATGACCCCCGGCCAGCGATGCACCGGATCTCATCATGATAGAAGTCAACCAGCTCGAGAAGCGCTTCGGCGCTCTGCAGGTCCTGCGCGGCCTCGACCTCGCCATGGGGCGCGGCCGGGTGACCGCCATCGTGGGCCCCAACGGCGCCGGGAAGACGACGCTCATCAAGATCATCCTCGGCCTCACCCGCGCCGACTCGGGGAGCGTGCGCATCGACCGCCAGCCGATCGACGCGAACGACTCCTACCGTTCACGCATCGGCTACATGCCCCAGATCGGCCGCTTCCCCGAGAACCTATCGGCGCTCGACCTCATGGCGCTCCTGCGCGAGCTGCGCGGAGCGAAAGGCTCGGTGGATGAGGAGCTGATCGATCGGCTCCGCCTCGCAGATGAGCTGCGCAAGCCGATCCGCACCCTTTCCGGCGGCACGCGTCAGAAGGTGAACGCGGTGCTCGCTTTCCTCTTCCGTCCGGATATCCTGATCCTCGACGAGCCCACCGTGGGCCTCGATCCGATCTCGAGCGGGATAGTGAAGGACAAGATCCTGGCCGAGCGTGGAGCGGGGCGTACCGTGGTGCTCACCTCGCATATCATGAGCGACCTCGAGGAGCTGGCCGACGATGTGGCCTTCCTTGCGGACGGACGGATCGGCTATGCGGGAACGCTCTTCGACCTCAAGCGGAT
>DASSOX010000165.1:0-4081 GCA_035700125.1 Gemmatimonadaceae bacterium | reverse complement strand
GTTCCTGTGGCTTATCAACTTGTAGGCGAGGTCAAGCTTCGCGCTTCACTATATTTCTGAATCACCGCGATACTTCACGAGCGCAACCGTGCCCATGCCAGACGAATCCGCTACCGAAACCCTCCCGCCGAGCATCGAGCGCGTCCTCCGGCACTTCCGCTCCATGGGGCGTGAGGAGAAGATGCAGGCGCTGGTTTCCTACGCTAAGAAGCTCGAGCCGCTCCCGCCGCGCTATGCCGCGATAGACCGCTCGAACTTCGTGATCCCCGAGTGCCAGACTCGCGTGGACATCATCCCCGAGCTCGACGACGGCAAGCTTCACTTCTACGCCGACGTCAACACCCGAGAATCCCCCACGATCGCCGCCTTCCTCTCGATCCTCTTCTCCGCCGTCAACGACCAGCCCCCGTCGGTCGCCCTCGCCCTCCCCGGCGACATGGCCCGCCGAATGATGAACGACATCGGCCTCGGCTCCCGCGAGTCCGGACTCAACGCGATGGTGCACAGGGTGAAGAGGACGGCGGGGGAGGTACAGCAGGGTTCAGGCGGCAGGGTTCAGGGTTCAGGTGGTACCTAGTACTTGTCATCCCCGCGCAAGCGGAGATCCATGTTACTCAGCCGAACATGGATCCCCGCTTTCGCGGGGATGACAACGAGCCCGCTTGCGCGGCGATGACTGTCTTGTGGGTAGTTCCTGAACCGTGAACCCTGCCTTCTGAACCCTCTGCAGTTCCCGCCCTGCCTCCTGAACCCTTACTTTCATGCTCCACCGCACCAGACTCCAATCCCAGATGGGGATGACCATGGGGGCGCCGCCGCCGAACTCGGAGGATGAGCTCGAGCGGCTTCTCTCGGAGCCCACCGACGCGGTATTCGAGACGTTGAAGCGTACCGATGGCGACATCATCGTGCTCGGCGCCGGGGGGAAGATGGGGCCGACACTCGCGAGGATGGTGCGGCGGGCGCTCGACAAGGTGCGGCCGAAGGGGCGCGTGATCGCGGTGTCGCGCTTCTCGAACGAAGGGGCGGCGCACCGGCTGCGAGCGGCGAGCGTGGAGACCGTAAGCTGCGATCTCACCGATCGCGACGCGGTGGCGGCGTTGCCCGATGCAGCGAACGTGATCTTCATGGCGGGACAGAAGTTCGGGACGAGCGACACGCCGGGTGCAACGTGGATGATGAACGCGGTGGTGCCGTCCATCGTCGCGGAGCGCTACGCGAAGTCGCGCATCGTCGCATTCTCCACGGGGAACGTCTACCCGTTCGTGCCTGCGGCGAGCGGCGGCGCCACGGAGGAAAGTCCGCTCGGACCGGTGGGCGAGTACGCCGCATCGTGCCTCGCGCGCGAGCGCATCCTCGGCTGGCACTCCGAGCGCGCGCACACCACCATGGCCATCGTGCGCCTCAACTACGCAGTGGAGCTGCGCTACGGCGTGCTCGTGGACATCGCTCGCAAGGTGCACGGCGGCGAGCCGGTGGACGTGAGCATGGGCTACTTCAACGTGATCTGGCAGGGCGACGCGTGCGCGCGCGCAATCGAGTGTCTTCCGTACGCCAGTTCGCCGCCCTTCATCCTCAACGTCACCGGGACGCAGACGCTCTCCACACGATCCGTAGCCGACTACTTCGGCAACGTGCTGGGCAAACCCGCGCTGCTGGAAGGTGCGGAGGACGAGGATGCGCTCCTCAGCAACGCCGGCAAGATGGCGGAGCTCATGGGCGAGCCGGGAGTTTCGGTAGGACAGCTCATGGTCTGGATCGCCGACTGGATCCAGCGCGGTCGGCCGCTCCTCGACAAGCCTACGCACTTCGAGGAGCGTGGTGGTCGCTTCTGAAATAGAGCGCCTGCGCGCGCACCTGCTCGACGGTCAGGTAATCCCCGCGCACCCGCTCGCGCTCGACCGCAACCGCAAGCTCGATGAGCGGCACCAGCGAGCACTCACCCGCTACTATGTGGCGTCGGGCGCGGGAGGCGTGGCTGTGGGCGTGCACACCACGCAGTTCGAGATCCGCGATCCGCGCCACGGACTCCTCGCGCCGGTCCTCGAGCTGGCTGCCGAAACCACTGATGCCGCAAGAGAAGCTATGTCTGCATCCGACACGCGCGGCAGCGCCGGCGAGTTCACGCTCATGGCGGGTGTATGCGGTCCCACGGCGCAGGCGGTGAGAGAGGCCTCGCTCGCACGCGACCTCGGCTACGACGCGGGCCTCCTGAGTCTCGCCGGGTGGAACGACGCGAGCGACGCCGAACTGCTCGAGCACTGCCGCGAAGTCGCGAGCGTGATCCCGATAGTCGGCTTCTACCTCCAGCCGGCGGTTGGCGGGCGCGAGCTCGGCTACGACTTCTGGCGCGAGCTCGCCGAGATCCACGAGCTGGTGGCGATCAAGATCGCGCCCTTCGACCGGTATCGCACGATAGACGTGGTGCGCGCGATCGCCGACTCCGGCCGGCGCGATGTGGCGCTCTATACAGGAAACGACGACAACATCGTCCTCGACCTTCTCTCGCGCTTCCCCACCGCCGCGGCGCACAGCGCGCCAGCGCGACCGCGCGAAGAGATCGAAGGAGTGATCGCGCTCCATCCCGACCGCCCGCTCGGCTTCGCGCCGCGCATCGTGGGCGGCCTGCTGGGTCACTGGGCATTCTGGACGAGACGCGCAGTGCAGCTCCTCCGCGACATCTCGCTAGTGCGCGACGACGACGCGATCGCCGCCACCTGGCTCACCCGCGCCGCGCAGGTCACCGACGCAAATGGTGCCATCTTCGACGCCCGCAACCGCTTCGCCGGCTGCATCCCCGGTATCCACGAAATCCTCCGCCGCCAGGGGCTCCTCGCCGGCAACTGGTGCCTCGACCCGCGCGAAGCCCTCTCGCCTGGCCAGATCGAGGAGATGGACCGCGTAAGGGCCGCCTATCCGTGGATGAACGACGACGACTTCGTGGCCGAGCGGCTCGACGACTGGCTCCGCTGAAACGAAATCCGCGCTCATCTGTCGTTATGATGGGCGATTCGCCCGCCAGTAACGGTCCCGACGGCCGCTTCACGCGCGGCCGTCGGTAGCCGACCGTCGGATCTCTCACAGCGGATGACAGTGGGTACCAACTATCGTGGCACGCAGCGCCAGCTTCGCGCGCTCGATGCCTACCTCAAGCTGAAGCGCGCGACGTCGTCCACCTCGGGCGGCCTCTACACCGCACTGTTCGTCGAGGAGCGGCTCACCGAGAGCCAGTTCGGCGTCCTCGATGCGCTCTATCACCTCGGCGCGCTCTCGCCTGGGCAGCTCTCGGCGAAGCTCTTCCGGAGCAGCAGCAATCTCACCACCGTGATCGCCAACCTCGAGCGCAATGGGATGGTGCGCCGCACGCGCGACCCCGAAGATGGGCGCGCGCACGTGGTGAATCTCACCGCGCGCGGACGGCGGCTGATCCAGCGGCTCATCCCCACGCACGTGGAGCGCGTGGCGCGCGCAATGAGCGCGCTCTCGCCGCGCGAGCAGGAAGAGCTCGGGCGTCTCTGCCGCAAGCTCGGACGCTCGCTCAGCGATCAGGACGGGGCTCTGCGTAGAGGATGAGGGACGGCCGGCCCGGGATTCGCTGAGGGTCTGACCGCAAGTGCAGACACCTCACGGAGCCCGGCCATGCAAGCACCACTCTACCAGCGTATAGCGCTGGCGCTGCTGAGAATCTTCGCCGCGGGGGTGATGATGCAGCACGGCGTCCAGAAACTCTTCGGCCTGCTCGGCGGCGTGAATGGACAGGGCGCCACGGCGCAGCTCATGTCGCAGTTCGGGCTGGCGGGAATACTCGAGACCTTCGTGGCGCTCCTCGTGCTCGTGGGGCTCTTCACGCGACCCGCCGCCTTCATTCTCTCCGGCGAGATGGCGGTTGCGTTCTTCCAGATGCACTTCCCGCGCGCTTTCTGGCCCGTCCTGAACCGCGGCGAGACGCCCGTGCTCCTCTGTTTCATCTTCCTCTTCTTCGCCGCTTTCGGTGCCGGAAGCTTCAGTCTCGATGCGTTGCTCGCCCGTAAGAAGAACGAAGCGCCAGCCGAGAGGTCCATCAATGCGGCGTGACCATCAC
>DASSOX010000164.1:0-17029 GCA_035700125.1 Gemmatimonadaceae bacterium | reverse complement strand
GCACCGGCTCCATGACCCTCTGCTGGTCGCTCGACAAGCTCGGACCGATGACCCGGAGCGTGGAGGACTCGATGCTCGTGCTGCAGGCTATCACTGGCCCGGATGCCGGTGATCCATCCAGCGTGCCGAGCCGGCTCGACTTCGACGCGAGCGCGCCGGTGGCTGGATTGAAGGTGGGCTACATCCCGGCGTGGATGCAGGACGCTCCGGCGACCGACGTGGATCGCGCCGCGCTCGAGACCATCAGGTCGTTGAAGATGGTGCCGACCGAAGTGTCGCTCCCCGACTGGCCGTACGATTCGATGATGCCGATTCTCTTCGCCGAGGGCGCCGCGGCGTTCGAGGAGCTCACGCTCGACGGGAGAATGGATCAGCTGCGCATGCAGGTGAAGGACGCCTGGCCCAACCTCTTCCGCCAGGCGCGCTTTCTCTCGGCGGTGGACATGGTGCAGGCCGATCGGATGCGGCGGCGCGTGGCGATGGAGATGGCACGCATCTTCGAGCAGGTCGACATCCTCCTCGTGCCCTCGCTGCGCGGCGAGCAGCTCACCATCACCAACTTCACCGGCCACCCATCGCTAACGATGCGCGCTGGCTTCGTTCACGTGTCGGAAGCGCGGAGCGACTGGGCGCCCGATCCGGAGCACCCGCTCCCTCGCTTCGATCCGCCGCGCCGCGTGCCGCACGGAATCACGCTGGTGGGCCGGCTCTTCGACGATGCGACCATCGGGCGAGTGGGAGTCGCGCTGGAGCGCGCGTTCGGAGTGGTTGGCGAGCGGCCGCCTGGGTTCTGAGTCTCTTTCACATTGATGTTACCGGCTGTGCCTGCATCGGCACGCCGTGAGCGCACGCGTGCGTGGGAGCTTCGATCTTGCGCGCGCACCCGGCGCAGCGTAGCGTGGTGGCCGGCGAGGGGCCGGCCTTCCGCTCCTGGGAGGACACGGTGAACGTGACGCCGAAGGGGCGCGTGCGCATCGCCTGGATGCCGGACGACCGACCGGGAGAGTGGATGTACCACTGCCACATCCTGGAGCACCACGAGTCGGGGATGATGGGACACTTCGAGGTGGTGCGCTGACAGCGGTACGCGAAATCAGGAGTTCGGGATAAGATCCGCCCGCCCCGCCGCCACGACCAAGTGGCTCGGCGGGCCTGCAACATCCCGGTCGCACGACTCTACTCACCTCAGGGAGGCGCTATGCCGAAATACCTCATTCAGGCGTCGTACACCGCGGAGGGAACCAGGGGGCTCGTGCGAGACGGCGGCTCGAAGCGCCGCACATTAGTCGAGCAGATGATCAGGAAGGCCGGCGGCACGCTCGAGTCCTTCTACTTCGCCTTCGGGGAAGCCGACGTCTACATCATCTGCGACATACCGGACCTCGCATCGGCCGCCGCGATGAGCCTGGCCGTCAATGCCAGCGGCGCTGTAGACCTGAAGACAGTCCCGCTTTTCTCCGTCGAGGAGATGGACCAGGCAGCCAAAAAGCAGGTCGCTTACAGCGCTCCGGGGACGGCGTAGGGGCACGAGGCAAGGGCCTTCGTCGTTCGTCGCGCACGAAGATGGGCGCGGGCGAGAGAGCCCTCAGTACGCGATCACGCTCAGCTCCGGCACGCGCTCGAACTCTCGGACGTTGCGCGTAACGAGGCGCGCGCCCGCTACGCGCGCCGCCGTAGCTATCAACAGGTCCATCGTGGAGATGGCTTCGCCCCTGCGCTGCAGCTCCGCGAGCAGGCCGGCATAGACGCGCGGGGAGCGCTCGTCGGCCGGAACGATTTCGAGAGCCGAACAGATCTCATCCACTCGCGAGTGCTCCCTCGCGGGCGCGCGCGACAACTCGGCGCCGGCATGCAGCTCGCACGCGACGTGAACGGAGATCGCGAGCTCTTCATCGGCGAGCGTATCGAGCAGCCGGTGGGCCGGGCCATTGGCGCTCCGTCCGCGTTCCCGAAGCAGGTCGACCAGGAACGATGTATCCAGGTGAATCACAGCTTCACGGCTCGCGCCGGCGACTTGCGACGAGCGGCGATCAGAGCATCGGCGGCATCGAGCGTCGACTTGTCGACGGCGATCCGGTCGAGCGCGGCGCGCAGCGTGGCCCCTGTTGCTCCGCCGCGAAAGCGCTCCTTGATGACGTCTGAGAACGACTGGCCGGGCCTCTTCCGCCGGCGCAGCGCCTCGTAGGCGTCGATGTCGATAGTGATGGTCTTCACAGCCATGCATACAATGTGCACTTATAGTGCACTTACATCAAGCGCGGCAGCCCGGGCTGCGTGGCGCCAGATGTCGGCGGCATGGCGCGCGCCGTGGAAGAACCACGGACGCTACATTGCTGCGTCCGATCGATTCCAGAAGTTCCGCCGCGAAGCTTCGCGCGCGTCGGTGACTCGTGAACAGACAGGAGATCGCATGGCTGGTTCGCTGACCGGGAAAGTTGCGGTGGTTACGGGCGCCAGCGCCGGAATAGGTGCGGCGAGCGCGCGTGCACTCGCGGGCGCGGGTGCGCGGGTCGTACTAACCGCCCGACGCGAAGAGAGGCTGGAGGCGTTGGCGGAAGAGCTGCGCGCGCTGGGAACGGAGCCCATCGTGGTACTGGGCGATGTGCGCGAGGCGGCGACCGCGCGCGGCGTGGTGGATGCCGCCATGAGCGCCGCCGGCCGGATCGACATCCTCCTCAACAACGCCGGGGTGGGGATCTACAAGGATCTCGTCGACACCAGCGCCGAAGACTACGACGAAATGATGGACACCAACATGCGCTCCACCTTTCTCTTCACGCGCCATGTAGCGCCGGTGATGATCGCGCAGAAGAGCGGGACGATCCTCATGCTCTCATCGATGGCAGGCAAGTACGGCTTTCCGGGCGAGGCAGTCTACTGCTCCACCAAGTTCGCGCAGGTGGGCTTCGCGCAGGCGCTCGACAAGGAGCTGCGGCCGCACGGAATCAAGGTGGGCGCGATCTGCCCGGGCGGAACGAAGACCGAGTTCGCGCTCGGCAGGGGTCGCACGGAGGAAGGCGTGGCGCAGTCGGAGATGCTCGAGCCGAGCGATGTGGCCGCGGCGGTGCTGCTGGCGTGCACGCAGTCGCCGGGATCGCGGATAATCGAGATCCAGATGCGACCGATGGTGGAGGCGTTGACGTAGTAACCGACCGGGTCAGCGTGACGGCGCGGCGCGCTCGGACACCCACTGCCGGAAGCTCTCATTCGCCTGCGCCAGGCCGCCCAGCCCGTGCCGCGCGAGCACATCGTCGATCGGCCTTGCGGCGATCTGCGCGTCCACGAGCTGCCCGATGACATCGTAGCCTTCACGCGACAGGAACTCTCCCAGCACCGCCGACTCGGCGGAGTACAGAAGCCGGCCCGAGAGAGCGAAGCCCCGATCACCACCGCGATCCCGGCGTGGTGGACCGCGTCGTCCTCCACGCATCCCGCCCATTCCACCCATCCCGCCGCGGCCGTCGCCCCTCCCCGACATGCCGCCCGTCTCGGGACCGCCGTCGATGCCGCCTCCGTTGCCTCCCGGATAGCGGCCACTCAATCCGCCGGCCGCAAGCCCCGATGTGAAGTCGCTCCGCATCACCAGAAACTCCACGAGGGGCACCATGCGCTCCGGGTGAGCCGCGAGCGCCGTCGCGTATCGCGCGGTAGACGCCGAGTCGCCGAGCTGTGTGAGCATGTCCACCGCCCAGTCGGGGACGCGCTCGTCGGGCACGCGTCCACTCGCTGCAGCCGAGGATGCTCTCGTCCCGGTTACACGATCCGCATGCGCGGAGAGCCAGGCGCGGACGGCCGGCGTGATGACTCTCGTTGACATCGCGCTCGCGATCATCGCGCCGTCGCTTCCCTTCCGCTCCTTCGCCATCCGCTCCGTGAACTTCGGATCAGGCACGGCAAGTTCCACGACGGTACCCGCGAGGGACGACGGCACGGCAGCCGGCACCGTGAGCGAATCCCCTCTCGGCTGGATGCGACGCACTCTCGCCACGATCGGCGCGAGCGTGTCGGAGGGGAAGACCTGCTCCATCATCCTGGCGGCCCTGTCGAGTGCCGGCCGCACCTGCGCAAGGTCGTCTCTCGATCGGCCGACCAGTTCGTAGCCGGCCCCACGGACGACCCACGAGGTATCGGAGCCGACGATGCGCATCTCGGCGTTCAGCGTCGCGAGCGCGGGCGCCTGAGGCTCGGGCGTGGAGTGGCTGGATGCGCAGGATGCGCCGGCCGTAGCAACCGCGACCGCGAGAATACCCTGGAAGCGATTCATGAGCGTGAGAGTGAGGGACGACAGCGAGTGATCCACCCCTATGAGACACCACAGCGCAGCATTTGTTAAGAGGCGCTCGTCGCGAAGCATGCTTCGCGACGGCTACCTCGCGACGGCACTCTCGCTTTCGCGTAGTACTACTGGATTCTCGTGTCGTCGCGAGCGCCGGCGAGATGACGGTTTCGAAGCTTTCGCTTCCGACGGTGCCTCCCCTGCCTCAGATCATATCGACAGTTCGCGAAACACTGGGTGGTGCAACTCTGGCTGACGGCTGGACGAGTACGCTACTCTGGAATACACTCTCCGAACACGTAGAGTGCGGCCCTATCGGCGCAATTCCTCAAATGTCGAGCTGTAACAGTATCCATGAGATCCAGAGCAATTGTCACGTCCCTTGTCCTGACGGGATGCGCGCTCGCGGCGTGCAACGACTCGACCGGAGTCTACCAGCGCCCCATGGATGCGCCGTTGCTCGTGAGTACCAGCGACGGTAATCGCACCTCGGTCGGCGTGATGGATGCGGACGGGTTGGGATTCGAGGAGGTTCTCGTCGAGTACGCGACACCGGTGTTGGTGTCGTGGGCGCCGGACTACCGGCGATTCGCGATGGTGCGCGAAGTAAGGTATGGTCTGTCCCTCGGCCTCACCATCTGGTCGATCGGCATCGACGGATCCGACAGACGGACGGTGCTCGAATCAGAGTGGGGCATTCCTGACCGCATAAGCTGGTCGCCCGATGGCAGGACAATCCTGTTCGGTGCCTGTAAGATCTTCGCGGCCCCGCCTCGGTGTGGAATCTTCACGGTTCCGCAGCGCGGTGGCGAGGTCGATACTCTAGTGATCTCGACCCAGCGGCCGGTGCATCCGCAGTGGTCACCGGATGGACGCACAATCGCCTTCGTCCAGGATTCCGCCGGGAGGACTGGTCTGTATCTGATGACCGCCAATGGAGGCGACATGCGTGAGCTGCTCACGACGTCGCATGACCTCGGCTCCCCCGCCTGGTCACCCGATGGCGGGCGCATCGCGTACGTCAGCGATGAGGCGGGCTCGTACGATATCTGGACGGTGCGAAGCGATGGCTCCGACCCTCGCCGCGTGACGAACGCGGCAGACTTCCAGGATTCCAATCCGCAGTGGTCGCCGGATGGGAAGACGATCGCGTTCAGACGCCAATTATCGCCGGATCCGTCGCTCGTGATGTTCGTGAGCGACACCGGCGGCGAGCCAAGAGCGGTCCAATTCCCGAGGTATATAAGCGATCTCGCCTGGTGAGTCGGCCGGTGCTCGCGGGTTCGTCACCGCTCATGCTAATCTCCGACCTCTGAGCAACCATCCTCATCGTGACGCGCCCGCCCGGCTCCGGGAAAACCACCACGGCGTGACTCCTCGTCGAGAGGTCCGCCGTGTCCGCCGTTCTTCTCCACGCCGACCACTTTTGGCACTGCATCAGGAAGGGTGCGATCCCGCCCTTCCTTCCCGAAGCGCACGAGCGGAACGAGGTCGTGATGCGCGTGCTTGCGCGGGAGGTAGAGATGGCCTGCCGCGCCCATGCCGGCACACTACCCGGTGGCGCCCCCATTGCGTGTCGTCATATGGCACTGTATGTTACGCCATATGGCATGGAGGTGCTATCGTGGCGAGCACGGTCGAAGAGACGTCCGCGGACGTCGCCGAACTGTGGAACAGGGTCAAGTCGGGACACCGCGAGGGACACTACTACGTAGCCCTGTTCGGATTGCGCAGGTACGACCCACTCCACGTGGCGGAGAAGATCCAACGCGGCTTCACGTACGCTGCTTTCGAGAGATTCCAGCGAAACACGGAGCTGTCCCAGCGCCTGCTCGCGCAGGTGATCGCGATCCCGGAGCGCACGCTGGCGCGAAGGAAGGAGAGTGGCCGCTTCGAGCCGGACGAAACCGACCGCCTCGTCCGACTGTCGCGCGTCGTCGCTCGCGCGATCGAGCTCTTCGAGGGGAACGCGGAGAGTGCCCGTCAGTGGCTCACGAGCCCCGTCGACGCATTGGGTGGGCGGACGCCCTTGGAATTCGCCTCGACCGATATCGGGACGATCGAGGTCGAGAAGCTGATCGGCCGGCTGGAATACGGAATCCCAACCTGATCGATGCGGGTATGGCGCTTGGTCAAGACGAGATACGCGGCCACGCCATTCGATGGCGAAGGGGCGCGTCTCTATGGTGCCAGGTGGAACAGCCCCGGGAATCGCGTCGCTTACGCATCAAGCAACTCCGCGCTGGCCGTTCTCGAGGTGCTGGTGCATATGACAGGCGGCGGGAGCCTGCCCGGCTATTCGCTCGTTAGCGCCAGCCTTCCGGATCCGCTGATAGAGGTCATCGCTCCCACTGATCTGCCGGGCAACTGGGACTCATCCCCCGTCCCGCCGGAAGTGCAAGCTGTCGGAGACGCCTGGCTCGCCTCCAGGAGGTCGCTCGCGCTGCAGGTGCCGAGCGCCTTGGTCCGGGACAGCTACAATCTCCTCATCAATCCGGAGCACGATGACTTCGGGCGGCTGACCGTCATTTCGTCCGAGCCATTCGACTTCGACCGTCGGTTGCTGCGGTAAACACGACGACCTTTCGATCGCCTTCGGCTGCTTCCCCGCCCTGTTGGCTGGCGCGCGCAAGGCAGTGGACGTGCTGCGCAGCGAGACGCGGACAAGCTCCGGAGGAGTCGCGTCGCGCCGAATGCGCTCGACTCTCATAGTCCTCGAGATTGCCATATCGCTCGTCCTCCTCGTGGGCGCCGGTCTGCTCGTGCGATCGTTCGTCGAGCTCCAGCGGATGCCTCTTGGATTCGAGCCACGAGGGCTCGTATACACGAGCCTCATCATCGGTGACCGGAGAGTCAGAGATGAACGCCCCGCCATGCGCAACGCCATCCTCAAGCGACTCCGCTCGCTCCCCGGCGCTACCGGCGCAGCCATCGGGACCATGCCCGGCAAGGGATACGGCGGAAGCGGCCTCGAGACCGAGCCCCGAGGCAGCGGCCCACCGACGCGTATCAACGGCCTCTCGACCGTCTTATGACGCCCGACTACTTCCGGGTTGACGGGATTCATCTCGTCGCCGGGCGGATGCCCGATCCCAACGTGCTGACACGCGAGTGGAAGGAGTTGCCATACAGGCTGTCACCCGAGATCGCCGTCAACCAGGAGTTCGCGGAGAGACTCTAGCCAGACGGCAACGCCGTTGGACAACGAGTGCGGGAATGGTGGGGAGCGGAGGGGCCCGGCTCGCCGGGCGCGAAGCGCGAGGCACAGTGGGTGACCGTAGTCGGCGTCGCGAACGACACACGCGTGCCGGCGCTGCACGGTGATCGCAGGTGGGTGCAGATATACAGCTTCATGCCGCCGAAGGTAGGGGACGTACCGATCTTGATGCGCACCCAGAAGCACGGACCGGACGTGACCTTGATGATGGAGCGGGCTATCGCGAACGCGGACCGGAGAATCGTCGTCCGGCCAGCGCTATCCGGCGACGCCTATCTGCGCGACAGCCTCGCGCCGACGTAGTTCGCGATGGCGTTGCTGACCGCATTCGCGGTCATCGCGCTGGTACTCGCGACAGTGGGGCTGTACGGCATCATCGCGTACAGCGTGAATCAGCGGACGCGCGAGATCGGAGTGCGAGTGGCGCTGGGGGCGGAGCCGAGGGCGATCATGGGGCTCGTGCTCGGCGGAGGGATCCGGCTCGCGGTGGCGGGCGTGGTCATCGGAGCGGCGGTGGCGGCGGAAGCGACGAGAGTGCTCCGGAGCATGCTGTACGGGGTGGGGCCGGGGGATCGGTGGGCGTTCGGGGTGATCGGGGTGGTGGTGGGAGGGGTGGCGATTCTCGCGTCGTATGTGCCGGCGAGGAGGGCGTTGAGGGTGGGGCCGGTGGAGGCGTTGAGGGAGTTGTGAGGGGGGTGTGCCACTATCGAGCTGACGCGCGACGGTGCATTTTCGGCAGAGCATGCTCAGTCCTGGCCCTCCACATTAGCCATCACCAGAAACCTCGGTTCAGTCCCCCGCATGCCGCTCTTCCAGCTCGACAAGAAGGCCCTGACGCCTATCCAGCAGTCAGACTTTCCTAACGAGAAAGCGCTCCAGAACCTGGTTGAAGCGAACATCGGCGCAGTCTTCAACTGTCGCCTCGTAGCTTCGGAGTTCTCGACAGGCTCGAAGCACGCTGGCCGCATCGACACGCTGGCTCTGTCCGAGGACTCGAATCCAGTAATCATCGAGTACAAGCGAGTCGCGTCGTCCGAGCTGATCAACCAGAGCCTCTTCTATCTCAATTGGCTGCACGATCACCACGGGGACTTCGAGATAGCAGCTCAGAAGGCGCTCGGCGCCTCTGTGGAAATCGACTGGTCGGACATCCGTGAACCGCTCCGGGATTGTCGGAGGCTCCAACACTTGAGAGGTTGGAGTCATGTCAAAGGCAACGAGGTATTCAGCAGAGGTCCGGGAGCGGGCGGTGCGGCTCGTGAGAGAGCACGCGGGTGAGTATCCCTCGCAGTGGGCAGCCATCACCTCCATCGCGCAGAAGATCGGCTGCTCGGGTGAGACGCTCCGGAACTGGGTGCGCCAGGCGGAACGAGACACGGGAGAGAGGCCCGGCATCTCGAGCTTACAGCAAGAGCGCCTGAGGGAGCTCGAGCGAGAGGTCCGGGATCTGCGCCGCGCGAACGAGATCCTCAGAAAGGCGTCAGCGTATTTCGCACTGGCGGAGCTCGACCGCCGACCCAAGTGATGGTCTCCTTCATCGATCTCCATCGCGGTGAGTACGGAGTCGAGCCGATCTGCAAGGTGTTGCCGATTGCTCCGTCCACCTACTACGAGCACAAGGCACGAGAAACCGATCCCACACGGCTTCCTGAGCGAGCCAAGCGAGACGCATCCCTCGCGGTCGATATCCAGCGCGTGTGGCAAGAGAACCGCTCTGTCTACGGAGCACGGAAGGTGTGGCGCCAGCTCGGGAGGGAGGGCGTCAATGTCGCGCGCTGCACGGTGGAGCGGCTTATGCGCGAGGCTGGCCTTGAGGGCGTCGTACGAGGAGGCAAGAAGGTGCGCACCACCATCCCGGCCGATCTCTCCTCTGAGCGGCCGCTGGACCTGGTCAAGCGCTCCCTCAAGGCTGAGCGGCCGGATGAGCTGTGGGTGGCGGATTTCACCTACGTCGCCACCTGGAGAGGCATGGTGTACGTCGCCTTTGTCATCGACGCCTTCTCGCGCATGATCGTCGGCTGGAGAGCATCGAGCACGATGCGGACCGATCTCGCGCTCGACGCCTTGGAGCAGGCGCTCTACGAGAGGGAGACTGACGGGCGGCTCGTGCATCACAGCGACCGCGGGTCGCAGTATCTCTCCATCCGCTACACCAAGCGACTCGCCGAGGCAGGCCTCGAAGCCTCCGTGGGGAGCAAGGGCGATGCGTACGACAACGCGCTCGCCGAATCGATCAATGGTCTCTTCAAGACGGAGGTGATTCATCACGCGGGGCCGTGGAAGGGACTCGACGACGTGGAGCTCGCGACGCTCGAGTGGGTGTGGTGGTACAACAACCACCGGCTCATGGAAGCGCTGGGCTACCTTCCCCCAGCGGAGTATGAGAAGCAGTTTCATTTCTCTCAGGCCGCACTGGTCGCCGCCTGAACACTCAAACCACCGAGTCTCCGACGAACCCGGTGCGGTTCATTCTTCTATTTGGCATTGTCTCGGTTCTTGAGATGCACCTGCGATACTGGGTGCGGGAGCTATATCCAAGCGACACTTGGCAGCCGCATTTGACCAAAGCACGGTTGAGCAAAGCGAAAGAACTACTAGAAGCTCGCCGGGCGCGAAACGAGGACATCTCGCTTATTGATTGCCTGCAGTTCTCCGATGAGCGAGATCTCCTAGCTCAAAGTGCTGAGGCAATCGCGTTGCTCGGCCTAGAGAGCCGAAACGGAGCTCTTCGATTACTTCGGAAGATCGAACGGCTTCGCGACCGGGTTGCTCATTCGCAAGAGGACCTTACCGGTGCGGGCGGCTGGCGCGAGGTATCAGATGTCGTTCAACGAATCGAAGTCATCCTTCACAGATCGGACGCAGCTCTTGAGGAACGCGCGGCGACCGGGGAGTCTGCCCCTCCGAAACTCGCACAAGCTGGTTAATCGGCGGCCCAACCGACGGTAGTGCGTGCTATGGAATTGCGTAGAATTCTCGCGAGCTGTGCAAGCGTTGAATGTGCTGGTCGCTCCGCCGTGCTTACAAAGCCGCGCCAACTGCAACTAGCTCGCGGAAATAACCAGAGACTCACGCGTAAGGGCCGCCGCCCACGTTATGTGGTCAGGGAGTATCGACTACGACCCCTGCCCACATCAATCACACCTCAGCGCCTCCCCCGGATTCATCCTCCCCGCCCTCCTCGCCGGCACCCAGCACGCTCCCACCATCGCCACGCACACCACCCCCACCGCCACCGCCACCGCCGCCCCGCGCGCGTCGCCCACCAACACTCCGTCGAACTGTGACTGCAACAGCTTGAGCGCCACCGCTCCCGCCACCACCCCCACCACCGCCCCCACCCCCGCGATCCGCATCCCGTCGCCGATCACCAGCGACACGAGACCCTTGGGCGTCGCGCCGAGCGCCGAGCGCACCGCCAGCTCGCGCGTGCGATGCAGGACTCCCTGCGCAACGACTCCGTACAGCCCGATCGCCGCCAGCAGCAGCGCGATCATACCGAACACTCCTATCCACGCACTCGCGACTCGCTAAGGACCGAGCTGCTCGTCGATCTCCCCGGTGATGCTCGTGGTGGAAATCGGCACGCGCGCGTCGGTGGCCGTTCCGATGCGCCGGATCGTGGCGTCCGGCACGTCCCCGCCGTCCCGGCTCCGTACGACGAAGCTGTGGGTCTCCCCCGGATGCTGCACAGCGGGCAGGTACGCCACGGCTGGCGCGTCGTCGAAGATGGAAGCGAACCTCACGTCGCCGGCGACGGCGATGACGCGCATCGCCGGTAGCCTCTTTTCTTCCGTGGCTCGAAGCGAGAGCATCTTGCCGAGCGGATTCTCATTCGGCCACGCGATCTCGGCCAGGCGCCGGCTCACGACGACCACCCGCTCGCCACGATCGTCGTCGCTCTCGAGGAGGCCGCGGCCCATGTTGATCGGCAGCTTCATGACGTCGAAGAACCCGGGCGACACGATGTCGAGATACGTTCGCATCCCGCCGGCCGGCGAGTCGCCGAGCCGGGTCCCTGGAGGCAGCTCCTCGCCGCCGCGGAAGACCCATCGAGCGCGCGCCCACGCAGCCGGCGGGATTACCGACGACACGGCCACCGCGGCTATCCCCGGTTCCTCGGCGGCGCGGCGCAGCCATTCGCGCTGGTAGGCGATCGCTCCCGCGCTGTCGAGCCTTGGTTCCCAGTAGTCCGCCGACACAACGGTGAGTCCGCTAGCGTCGAAGCCGAGGTTCACGGCCAGCACTCGGCGGAATGCGTTGTAGACGATGGCCGCGGACGCGAGCAGGACGAGTGCGGCCGCGACCTGCACTACGACGAGCGCGCGCTGCCCAGGGATCTGCGGCACGCCGGCGTCATGCAACCGGTGGAAGCTCAGCTCCCTGAGCCGCAATTAGTCTCCCAAGCTCGACCAAGCCGAGCGGGCCACGCCTCACTCGAGGTCGCCGATCGCATCCTCCGGCTCAGGCGATCTAAACGGTCGCAGGATCTCCAAGCAGTCTGTGAGATACCCCTCGATGTCCTGCCTGGCGCCTCCCCACGATCGGTCTGGTTCACGCTCCACGAGCATCGTCGCAGCTCTGTCGATGTCCTCCGCATATGCGCCGGCCGCGGCGAACTCGAGACTGCTTACCGCTGCATCCACTGCGTGCTGCGCGATGGGATCAGTGGCCAGTATGTGCTCCACATCAGCTCTGACAATGTTGGTAACGCGAGGTCCGGCTGCCACGATGTCGCGCAGGTAGAGCAGGTCCTTGGCCCGCTTCGGGTTGACTCTCTCTCCGGACCGCGGTGTCCGCCTGGGAAATGTCATTGCCTTGTTCAACACGTAAGCGCCGAGTCGCGGCACTCTCACAGATGCGCGATCGTCGCTCCCGCCGCCGTCTTGCAAAGCGATGGCTGCACGTTCTTCGAGTGGCACCTGCAAGAACATGGTATGACGCTCGAGGATGCCAAGGTCGGTCAACATGAGGGGGGCAATTCCCTGTTGCCCACGAACTGCCACGGGCGGATTTCGCGATCGCAGCGGACCAGTATGCGGAACCAGGAACTCGATGGCTGTACTGCCGTCATCAGCTGCGGTCCACACTGCCGCTCCTGTAGCGCTTCCGTAAGGATTGCTGGCTGGTCGAAGGCCGGCCTGTCGCAGCAGATCAGCCAGCGGAGGACGCTCCCTCGCGTCGAGACGTCCGGTCGCGACGAGCACATCGAGCTCGCTAGTGAACGAAAGCTCTGCATTCCACCTTTCGATGCCGCCGTAGCGCCGATGAAGATACGGGACCCACCCACCGATCAGGACGAGATCCGCGAGATATGGTCCGAGTGCGCGAAGGACGCGGCGCAGGCCCGCCTCGAGCGCCCTGCGCTGTTCGTTCGATGTATCTGGAGCGCGATCGGACATCCGGCAATCAAGCGGTGGTGAGATGCTCAGGAAACATCGTTCCCAGCAGATGCTCCGCCTGCTCGCGCCCACGAAGCGGGTAATGCCAGAGATCGAGCGCGAGCTGCAGGCCGCTCACCACCGGGAGTCGGTCGATGCTGCGCAGGCCATACCAGGCCGAGGTAGCATAGTACGGTATGAGCAACACGAGACGGCCGTCGTCCGCCGGCGTCCAGCCGGCTCGCGCGGCGAGCTCCGTGAGCGCGTGCGATCCCTCCGCCGAGGGAACGTCGACGTAGACATGAACGCGATCCCAGGTTGCGTGCGGCGCGACGAGCGAGGCGCCCGCCTGCATCGTGAGCGCCCACCGCGCACCCGAGGGCATGAGGCGAGGAAGCCGGTGCATGAATCGGGTGAGATCACCGACCGGTGCATGGACGGCGATTCCACGGTTCAGACGCCAATCGTAGCTGCGGGTCCACGCTTCCACGGTCGCCATGGGGTGGAGTAGTCGCACTTCGGAGGCGCGGCCGCGGCGTGTGATGGTCACCAGTTCGCGCTCGGCGAGCGCCCGAAGAACATCGGAGGCAGTCGCCACGCCCACTCCTGCCTCACCTGCCAGCTCGCGCACGCCCCAGACTCGTTCGAGATCGCCGTGCTCGAGCAGGGTACGAACTACGAGCGAGCTCCGATCCGCAAATGGGTCGACCGAAGGACGAAGCGAGCCGGCCGAGTGATGGGATGGAGTAAGGTCGGCTCTATCGACGAGCACCCAGGGAAGATCGAGGTGAACGGCGCCCCGCAGATCGATGTACTGCTCACCGTGCGCGCGCAGTGTCTTGCGGATCGCCGCCGAGGAGCGCGGCAGCACCCACACGATCGGGCAATCGGAGGTAGCCCGTGTGCGACCAGTCGGCCCTCTCCGGTGCGCCGGAGCGCTCCACGGCACGAGGCGCAGGCACTGAGTTCCGCCCGCCGTACCTGCGCCCCGCACCGTCACGATGGCCCTACCCGAGGCGTCGGTTGGCTGCGCCCATTCGGCGGTCGCGTGCGGAGCCAGCGCCTGGCGCAGCAGGAGAACGGCGGCCGTTAGATCGGGACGGTGAAGCGTGCCGTCATGTTCGGGGCTTACCTTGTTGTTCGGCATGTACCGAACAATAGCATTTAGACCGAACAATGACAATAGTTCGCCCGTTCGGGGAGATGACCCCGTGCTCAGCCCGATCGCAATGCCAAGTTCGGCTCCACTGACGTCACGCGGCGGCCGGCGCGAAGCACGCGGCTGCGGCTGAGGCCAGTATCCAGCCGTAGCCGGAGCATGGCCCGCAGCAAGAGCTCTTCGACGGCAAATCCGGGAACACCGCCTGGCGCACCAGCTCGTGCACCGCCCCTCCCTCACCCGCCCCACAATCTCAGTACGCCGCCGCCTCCACGTCCGTCCGCGCGAAGTCATTGCCCACGAACATGAGTGGCTCGCCCAGCGCGCTCGCGAGCGCATAGGCGAAGCAGTCGCCGAAGTTGAGCGCCGCCGGGTGGTGCCCCTTGCCGTAGCGACGATACGCGTCGCGCGCGATCTCCACGTGCTCGGCCGTGACGCTCACCACATCGGCGCGCAGGCGATGCAGAAGAAGATCGAGCTCCCGACCACCCGCTTCGCCGCGGCGTGCCTCCACCACGATTCCCGCTTCGAGCGCCGTGCCGGCCGAAACACGGATCGCGTCTGCGGCTGACAGTGCGTCGACGAGGCGCTGCGCGGTAGACTCGTCCTCGAGGATGGCGAGCAAGGCAGAGGTATCGACGACCATGACCCGATCGTGCCGAGTCTAGCGCGGCAGGCCGTGCTCGTCGTAGCCCAGGATCTCCTCGGCGGTGCGAGCGTCCCGAAGCGGCAGCTTCCTATAGCGCGCCTGGATGCGGGCGACGTCTTCCACGAGCCGGCGCCGCGCGCGCCGCCCCCGCTGGCGTTCGAGCCGCTCGCGCAGCGCGCCGATCACCGCGTCGGTCAGGCTTTCACCGGTCTCGTCCGCGAGCTCGCGAGCGAGCCGGTCGGCCTCTGGATGCTTGATGCTCAATGGCATATGCGCCGCCGTCTGAGTATATACGTCTATAAAACTAGGTAGATTATACCTACCTCGCAAGAGCTGGTCTGCCACCCAATCCCTGCTCGGTAAGCCCCCGCTCTTCGTCTGGACACGCGGCGATGCCTGGATTTGTTAGACTGATGTAGGGTCCGATGCGCGATCGCCACGCCCCCGCGACACGATCACCGCGGCAACCATGTCGGCAGTCACGTTCGTCGCCGTGCGGAACATGTCCGGTACCACATCCACCGCTAGCAGTATCCCCACCCCTTCGGCGGGGATCCCGAGACCCGCGAGTACGGGCACGATGACGAGAAACACACCACCGGGGATCCCCGGGATGCTGAAGCTGAGCAACACGGCCGATACGGCTACCGACGCTATCTGAGCGGGCGTGATCGGCACGCCGTACACACGAGCGAGAAACAGTGTGCTGGTCATGATGGATATCGTCGCGCCGAGCTTGAACGTCGATACCGCGAGCGGCAGGACGAAGCCCGTGGCGGCGGCAGGAAGCGCGAGCTGGGTCTTCCCGGCCTCGATCATCGCCGGAAGCGAAGCGAGCGATGACCGCGAGCTGAAGCCCACGACCTGCGCCGGCACGATCGCGCGGACGAATTGCACGAGCGGTACGCGTCCGAGCACGACCGCCACGATGTACAGAGCGCACACGAATATCGCGCACGCGATCGCCACGAGTATCACGAGCGATACTGTCGAGCTCGCTCCTCCGATCCCCGTGCGCGCGCCAAGGGCGTAGGCCAGGCCGAACACACCGAGCGGCGCGATCCAGAGCACCCACCTCACCAGCTCCAGCATCACGTCCGCTACCGCGCGGAAGAAGCCCACCAGACTGGCACGCGGCTCGGGCGCCAGCCGCGTCGCTCCGATTCCGAACGCGATGGTGAAGATCACCAGTGGCAGCAGCGCCCCGCTGGACGCGGCCGCGATCGGGTTGCCCGGAATGAGCGCGTCGATCCAGTCCCAGAATCCATGTGCGGAATGTTGCGCACCGAGGGCGGCGCTCTGCGTGGCGACCTCGCCCAGCCGGCCGGCCGAAGCTGGGGTCACGCCGAGCAGCGTGAGCAGCCACGGCGTGACCAGTGCCATGACGATCGCTCCCGCGACGAGCAGCGCGAGGAAAACCACCACCACGCGCGCTCCCATTCGCCCGACAGCGCCCGCGTCGGAAAACGACGCGATTCCGGTGATCAGGAGCGCGACTACCAGCGGCACTACCAGTGCGCTGATCGCCTTGACCCAGATCGTGCCGATGGGTCCGATCGCGCCGGCGAATTGTGGAAGAAGGGCACCGCTCGCTCCGCCGGCTGCGAATGCAAACAGGATCGCGGCCGCGGGTGACAGGCGAGGGAGCGAGCGCTTCCCGCGCGCGGGAGCGCCGCTGTGTGATGTGTGCTCGGGCACAGCGGTGGAATCTACGCCCGCGCTGCGACGCTGTCGCTCCTCGCGCGGGCGGAGCTCGAGGCTGGCCCTGGAATTTCAGAGTGCACCGCAAGCACCCGCTCTCAGCACACCCGCTCTCAGCGCACCCGCTTCACCTCCGTCCCCGCCGCCAGCGTCGTACCGGTCTCCACCCCATTGATGATCGCCACTTCCTCCACCGGGATGCTGGATGGATACCGGGAGTAGAACTCGGCCAGCGTCATCCGGCTCGGCAGCTTCACGACTTCCACCTTCTTGGGCTTCACGCTGAGTATCGCCGGATCGGTGAGCGGCGAGAAGCTGCCGATCACCTGCTGAAATGTCGCGTTGTACGCGTCGAGCTGGGTGGCGGGGGTGTACGTCAGCAGCTGGTAAGTATTACCGCCATAGCTAATGTACGAGACCAGCCCCGCCAGCGTGCCGCTCTCGGTCTGTGCCTGGAAATATCCGCTGGCCGCGGGCAGGCCGTTGATGGCGGAGGAGCTCACCTGCCCGGCTTGTATCCCCTGCTGTCCCAGGAATTGCTGCAGCGCGGCGGTGGGCGCGCCCTGCCCCGCCGTGAGCTGGATCATCGCGTCCTGCTGCGCGCTCACGGCGATGACTGCCTGCTTGGTGTTCTGTACCTGCCATC
>DASSOX010000163.1:0-7624 GCA_035700125.1 Gemmatimonadaceae bacterium | reverse complement strand
GCGCGCCGTGCGTGTCGTCATGCGGATAGGCTCTACCGACTTTATCCTGAACGGCTCGATGATCGTGTGCATGAATCAGTCGTCGCTCCGGCTGGGAGTGGGGGTCGTCGTGGAAGCGGCTTGGGCCGTCTCGCGCCTGCGCACGAGCATGGTCAACTGTCCTTCCTGGACCTCTACATCATGCTGATTCAAGAGGCGCGCGGCGAGGCGCACCAGCCCGGCGTCCTCGCGCCGGGTTGGCCGCGCCTCAGCCACGAAGAGCTCAGCGTGCAGTACGTCGCCGGGACGAATGGCCGCGCGGAAATCCCAACGGATGCCCGCCAGGGCCACCAGCGTGCCCCGCGTCAGACCGAGCTGATTGAGCAGTCCGGTCGCCACAGCCAGCCCCAGTACGCCGTGCGCAATCCGGCCCCCGAAGGGCGTACCGCTCGCATACGCCTCATCGAGATGTAGCGGGTTGAGGTCCCCGGAGACGGTCGCGAACGCGTCGATGTCGCCCGAGCCCAACGTGCGCGACCCGGTTTGGTAGCGGGCGCCCACCGCGAAGTCCTCGAACCAGAGTGGTTTCATCGTGATTCGCCGAGTCCACACAGGAGTCTTGACACTTTCAGAAATATCTCAATATTAGCACGACCGTGTAGATTATGACACATGGTGAGGCGGCATGCTACGCTCTCAGAACATCGTGTTCACGCTCTACGGCGACTACCTGCTGCACCGCGCCGGGCCGGTATGGGTCGGGAGCCTTCTCCGCCTCCTCGAGCCGCTCGGTGTGGCGGGCGGACGTGCACGCACGGTGTTGTCGCGCATGGTGCGGCGCGGCTGGCTCGAGCAGGAGAAGATGGATGGCCGGAGCTGCTACGGACTGAGCGCCCGCGGGCGGAAGCTGCTGGAGGAAGGCGAGGCGCGCATCTATCATCCGCCGCGCGGCCGCAAGTGGGATGGCAGATGGCACCTCATTGCCTATTCCATTCCGGAGAACAACCGTGCGACCCGCGATCGGCTCCGCGTCCAGCTGTCCTGGCTCGGGTGCGGCGCGCTCGGGAATGGGCTCTGGCTCTCTCCGTATCCCATCACCGAACGTGTCGCGGAGATCGCCGAAGAGCTGGCGATCGTGAATAACGTCCAGGTCTTTCACGCCCAGTACCTCGGCTTCACCGATCGGGATCAGCTCGTATCGACCGCGTGGGACCTGAAGGCGATCAACAGGCGCTACGCGAAGTTCATCCGGCGGCACGAGTCCGCCTACGCCTCCTGTCTGCGCGACCAGGATCGCTGCGGCCTCGATCCGCGCGACTGCTTCATTCGCCGCTTCAAGCTGATCCACGAGTATCGCGTCTTCGCGATGATCGATCCGTATCTCCCTCGTGAACTGCTCCCCGACGGCTGGAACGGAGATACCGCCGCGAAGCTCTTCGAGGATTACCACGACCTGTTGACAGAAGCCGCGAGCCGCTTCGTCTCCGCCGCGCTCACGCTCCCCGCACGGAAGCGTGAGCGCGCTGCCACATCGAGCGAGAGCTGAGCTGGCCGCCCTTTCCTCCTCCCTTCGACACAGGGGAATACACCGATGGGGAACTTCGATTCGCAGGCGACGGACAGCTTCCGGTTCCGCGAGGTGTCGTACGACAAGCGCGCCGGCATCGCTACGATCACTCTCGACCGGCCGCACGCTTACAACGCGTACTCCACGCAGGCGCTCCGCGAGCTGGCCACGGCCTTTCAGGACGCCTCCTTCGATGATGCGATCGGGGTGATCGTCTTCACCGGAAGCGGTGACGCCGCCTTCTGCACCGGCGGCGACGTGAAGGAGTACGAGCAAGAGTACACCAGGCGGCCGCGCGACTACTGGAAGTACATGGGTCTATTCCGCGCGTACCTCGAGAGCATCATGAACAGCGGCAAGCCCGTGATCGCGCGGATCAACGGGATGGCGGTGGGCGGCGGGAACGAGAGTCAGATGGCGTGCGACCTGGCGGTGATCGCCGAGCACGCGTGGGTGGGACAGGTGGGCACGAAGGTCGGGAGCGTGGCAGCCGGTGGCGCTACGCAATGGCTTCCACTTCACGTGGGAGACAGGCGCGCGCGGGAGATGCTGCTCCTCAACGGACGCGTCACTCCGTACCAGGCGCTGGAGTGGGGGCTCGTGAACCGCGTGGTGCCGTCTGTGACGAAGGACGGCGAGTTCATCGAGTTTGCGAGCGCGGAGCAGATCCGCAGGGCGCAGCGACGCGAGGAAGGCTACGCGATCTCGCTCGTGCGTCTCGACCAGGCGGTGGCAGAGCTCGCGGGAGCGCTTCTCCAGCAGTTCCCCGAGTGCACCCGCTACACCAAGCAGCAGGTCAACTTCTGGAAGGAGCTGGCCTGGCATCAGACCATCGGTCACGGGCGCGACTGGCTGGCGCTGCACTTCAACAGCGTGGAGCCGTGGGAAGGGATGCGCGCCTTCGTCGACAAGCGTCCGGCGCGGGTGGCCGAGCTGCGACGGAGAGCGGCCGAAGGTGGAAGCACCGAGTTCGTATGGGGTCCCTACGCGCGCGACTGCCCGGCGTGCGGCGCGGAAGGGTTGCCGAGCGGCTTCGACTTCTGCGGGAGCTGCGGCGCGCGCCTGGATGGTGCTCCGTCGCGCGCGAGCGAGACGCCGTCCCCCGCCGCGATCGAGCAGGCGGACGCCTGCAGGATCGGTCCATGACTGCCAATGCGGGGCCGGCCGTCGCCGCTGATCGAGGTGCGATACGCGTCGTCCGCGACGGTTCGGTGGTGCGACTGGTGCTCGACCGCCCGCCGCTCAACGTGCTCACCATCGCGATGCTCGAGGAGCTGCATGGCATGCTCGGCGAGCTCGCCGCCGACGATTCGGTGAAGCTCGTCACGCTCTCGGGGAACGGGAAGGCGTTCTGCGCGGGAGTGGATGTGGCCGACCACGCCGACGATCGCGTGGCGCGGATGCTCGAGCTATTCCACGGCTCACTTCTACGTCTGCACGGACTTCCCTGCCCGACCGTGGCGGTCGTCCACGGAGCGGCTGTCGGCGGCGGCTGCGAGCTGCTTCTCGCATGCGACCTGGTGCTGGCGCGCGAAGGCATCGCGATCGGGCAACCCGAGATACGGCTCGGAGTGTTTCCTCCATTCGCCGCGGCCATCCTGCCGCGGCTCATCGGCCGGCAGCGCGCGATGGAGCTGGTGCTCACCGGGCGCACCCTCTCCGCCGAAGAGGCGCTCGCCGCGGGTCTGGTGACGCGTGTCGTATCCGACGACGACTTCGATTCCGCCGTACAGGAGTACCTGTCGCAGCTGGCGCGCCTGAGCGGACCGGTGCAGCGGCTCGCCAAGCGGGCGATCGTCGAGTGTGCGGGCATGCCTGTGGCGGATGCGGTCGCGCACGCCGAAGCGCTGTACGCGAACGACCTGATGCAGCTCCAAGATGCACACGAGGGGTTGGCGGCCTTCGTGGAGAAGCGGGCCCCGGCCTGGCGGGAGGCGTGAGACATGAGCACCACGTTTATGAACGAGACGATGACGCTCCTCGACCTCTCCCCTGACGCACCGCTGGATGAAGCGCTGGCGGCGCTGCGCGAGGTCGTGGAGGACGCCGAGATGCCCACGGTACACCGCTGGCGCGAGGCCGGAGGAAAGGTGCTGGGGCACTTTCAGGTCTACTTCCCCGAGGAGCTGGCGCACGCTGCGGGAATGCTCCCCGTGAAGGTGCGCGGTGGGCAGATGGATCGGCGCGAAGCCGATTCCCACTTCGGCTCGTACCTCTGCTCCATCCTGCGCAGCTCGCTCGAGCTCGCGCTCACGAAGCGGCTGGAGCTCGACATGTTCGTCACCCATCCGATCTGCGATGCCGCGCGCAACCTGGCGGGACTCTGGGCGAGGAATCTCCCCTACCCCTCGCAGATCCTCTATCTCCCGCAGAACCCCAACTCCGCACACGCGCCGGAGTACCTGCGCAACGAGTACGCGAGAGTGCTCGGCGACATCGAGGCGGTGAGCGGCTTCGAGGTGAGCGACGAAGCGCTGCGACGCTCGATGGCCATCTACAACGAGAACCGGCGGCTGCTGCGCGAGCTGTACGCGGTGAAGCGCGAGACGCCCTGGCTCCTCCCGGTGGACGAAGCCTACGTGCTCGTGGCGGTGGGCGGCCTGATACGGCGCGAGGAGCACAACGAGCTGCTTCGACGTCTCATTCCGCGCATCACCGCCCGCTCCCACCGGCGCCAGGACAAGATCCGCGTCGTCTTCGAGGGCGGCTTCTGCGAGCAGCCACCGCTCGACCTCCTGCGCGCGATCGCCGAGTTCTGCTACGTGGTAGACGATGACCTGCTGATCGGGCTGCGCTGGATCCTCGAAGATGCGCCCACCGATACGCCCGATCCGCTGCTCGCGCTGGCCGAAGCGTATCTGGACCATTCGTCGTACAGCCCGGTGCAGCACGACCTGCGCAAGCCCAAGGAGAAGATGCTCCTGCGCCGCATCCGCGAGTCGCGGGCGGATGCCGCCATCGTGGCCGCGGCGAAGATGTGCGAGCCGGGCCTCGACGAGCAGGTGGCGTACATGAAAGAGCTCGACACGGAGCGCATGCCGTATTTCGTGACCGAGTTCGAGGAGAAGATGACCGGCTTCGAGCATCTGCAGATCCAGCTCGAGACCTTCGCGGAGAACATCCTGTTCGAGTGAGCCGCCTGGCGGCGGTACACTCTGGAGGGGGCAATGACCGCAGCAGTAACGGGAGAGGAGATCGTCGGCCGCGGCCTGCGCGAGGGCAAGTATCTCTTCGCACAGTGGTTCATGCGCCTGGGCCAGGCCGCGGAGAACGGAGAGCAGGCGGCGTACGTGTTCGTGATGGGAAGTCTGGCAGAGCTCCTGCGCGCCTTCGACCTGCACATCGTCTTCCCCGAGATCAACTCGCTGCAGACGGCGGTGAAGAAAGTGTCGGGAGAGTTCCTGACCGTGGCCGAGGACTACGGGTACTCGCCCGATGTCTGCGGCTACGTGAAGGCGGACGTCGCCATGCAACTGCAGGACGGCCGCCACCCCATGGGCCGCATCCCGCGCCCGAGCATCGCGGTGCTCACCAACGCCTGCAACACCTACCTCAAGTGGGCCGAGATCTGGGATCGCTTCTACCACATCCCGCTGGTGACCGTGGACGTCCCCGCCTCGCGCAGCGCCGCGACGAGCGGCCAGCTCGACGATGCCGCGCTCGAATCGGACCGCCGCTTCGTGGAGCAGCAGCTTCGCGAGCTCATCGTGCAGCTCGAGGCGCTCACGGGGCGCCCGCTCGACATGGACCGCTTCCGCCAGGTGCTCCACGACACGAACCGGATGACGCGCGCGTGGGCGAGGATCCTGGAGCTAAACCGGGGAACGCCGTCCGTGTTCAACGCGCTCATGGACGGAACCGTGTACCTGGGCGTGGCGAACGCATTGCGCGGGACTCCCGAGGGCGCGCTCTATTTCGAGCGGCTCGTCGAGGAGATGGAATACAAGGCGGCGCACGGCATCAGTGCCATCGAGGACGAGCAGCACCGGCTCATCTTCGTCGGCGTTCCGTGCTATCCGATCTTCCGCCGCTTCCACGAGCTCTTCGCCGAATGGGGCGGGTCGTTCGTGAGCAGCACCTATCTCTGGTTCGCCGCGGGTGGAATGAACCTGGGCTTCGAGTACGATCTCGATCGCCCCATCGAGAGTCTCGCCGAAGGCGTGCTGCGCAGCGTGCGAGCGGCCACCGACGCGATGATGTTCCACGACCGCGCGCTGCTCGAGGCGATAGACGTGTTCCACGCCGACGGCGTCGTGTACCACCCGGTGAAGAGCTGCCGTACGGTGTCCACCGGGCTCGCCGACAGCCGCCGCGTGGTGCTGCAGCAGCGCGATGTGCAGTGTCTCTACATCGAATCCGACATGATGGACCAGCGTGTGGTGTCCGAGGCGCAGCTCAAGAACCGCATAGATGCCTTTTTCGAGGGACTGAACTCGCGCCGGCTGCGGCGGCGGGCGCAGGAAGCGCCGGTTGCCGGCCCGGACGCGAGCGCCACTCGAGTACCTGCCTGATACCTGCCTGAACGAGGAGGGATGGCGATGCTGCATGCAGGCGGCGTGGACGTTGGCTCCACGCAGACCAAGGCGGTGGTGATAGACGAGACGCGGCGGATCGTCGGCCGCTCGCTGATTCCCACCGGCGCCAACGTCGTCACGGCGGCGCAGTCGGCATTCGACATGGCGATCGCCGAAGCCGGGATCACCGAGCACGACGTCGCGTACGTCATCGGCACGGGCTACGGGCGCTACAAGGTGACCTTCGGCAACTCGCAGGTCACCGAGATCTGCTGCCACGCGCGCGGCGCGGCCGAGATGTTCCCCGGCACCCGCACGGTGCTCGACATGGGCGGGCAGGACACCAAGGCGATTCGCATCCAGCCTGGCGGCGATGTTCTGGACTTCTGCATGAACGACAAGTGCGCTGCGGGCACCGGTCGCTTCCTGCAGTCGGCCGCGGCGGCACTCGGAATCCCGATGGATGAGCTGGGGACGCGCGCGCTGGGGGGCCAGAAGCCGGTGAACATAACCACTACCTGTACCGTGTTCGCTGAGAGCGAGGTGCTCTCCTGGCTGGCGAAGGGGAAGAAGATCGACGACATCCTCCTCGGCGTGCACCGGAGCATCGCCACGCGCAGCATCGCGCTCCTCCGCCGCGTGGGGATCGAGGACGAGATCACCTTCACCGGAGGCGTCACGCGCAACCAGGCGATGGCGCCGGTGCTGGAAGAGGCGCTGGGGAAGAAGCTCAACATCAGCGATGAGTCGCACTACATGGGTGCCCTCGGCGCCGCGATCATCGCGCTCGAGCGCGCGCGGGCCGGCGAGGGCACGGAGGCCGTACGGGCCGGAGGTGCAACATGAGACTCACAGCGGGAGTGGACATCGGATCCACGTACGCCAAGGCGGCGGTGCTCGACGACGACGGCAGACTCCTAGGTACCGGCATCAAGCCCACCGGCTTCCGCCTCGCGGAAGCGGCCGCGGATGCACTGACGCAGGCGTGCGACGCGGCCGGCGTGGAGCGCGAGTCGCTGGCATACGTGTGCAGCACCGGCTACGGCCGGAGCATGGTGGATTTCCGCGATGTGCAGGTCACCGACCTCACGGCGCAGGCGTGGGGGACGCGCTACTTCTACCCGGACACGCGAACCGTACTCGACGTGGGCGGGCAGACGATGAAGGCGTTGCGTCTCGATGAGCACGGCCGCGTGCGCTCGTTCCGTCTCAACGACAAGTGCGCGGCCGGTACCGGTGCTTTCCTCGAGAAGACTGCACGCTACCTGGGCTATCGAATCGAGGAGATCGGTCCGCTGGTGGATGCGTCGGTGAAGACGGTGCCCATCTCCGGCGTCTGCGCGGTCTTCGCCGAGAGCGAGGTGATCAACCACGTGAGTGCCGGCGCGTCGCCGGGCGACATCATGCACGGCGCGATGAAGTCGCTCGTGCAGCGATCGGTGCAGCTCATGAAGCGTGTGCAGATGGAGCCGGAGTTCACGCTGGTGGGCGGCATCATGCGCTTCGCCACGATGAGCCGGCTGCTGAGCGAGAGTCTCGGAGCGGGCGTGAACGTGCCGCCGGA
>DASSOX010000162.1:0-2557 GCA_035700125.1 Gemmatimonadaceae bacterium | reverse complement strand
CTTACTGCGGGCTGATGACTTCCCTTACTCTCGCGCTGGCCGAGCCGCGCTGGTCGTCCGCCCTCTCGTGTTCAAGCCCCCGGAACGGCCCAGCGGAGCTGGAACTCCAGCTCCTGCACTCCACCGGAGCGTTCATGCTCGATGTTGAACTCTGCGTCTGCCGGGATTCGCAGTCGCTCGTTGGCCACCTGGATGCTGAACGGCGCGCCTTCCTCCAGGGCGTCGGCAAGCCGGCGGAGCTTCGCGACGAACTGTGCACGGGAGTAGGTCCGCTCCAGGTCCCGATCACGGCGAGTAGGCATGGTGTACAGCACTCCAGGCAGCAGGGTGGGTGAGTCCAGGCAGCGCCAAGGTCGCGTTGCAAGCGGATTGCGAAAGATGCCGATGCGCGGCATCCGTATCCATGGCGACATCCGGTCCATCTCACCTGCGGGAGCTCCATGACCTTCTTGACAGGTCGGGGCCGACGCTGAATACTCTCTCCTAAGCATACTAGGAGAGACCGTTGACCCGGAAAGTGCAGCTCCTCCCCGGCACCCTCGACATCCTGATCCTCAAAGCGGTGTCGCTCGGCAAGCTGCACGGCTACGGCGTGCTGCTCCGCATCGAGCAGATCTCCGGCGGTGCGCTCGAGATCCAGCAAGGGGCGCTCTACCCGGCGCTCTACAGACTCGAGCACCAGGGCCTGATCGCGGGCGAATGGGGCACCTCTGACAACAACCGGCGGGCCAGGTACTACCGGCTCACGGCCGCCGGCCGGAAGCGGCTCGGCGAGGAGACGGCGAGTTGGAACCAGCTCGTCGATGCGATCGCGCGCGCCCTCGCGGCCAAGCCACTCGAAGCCTGATGATCGCCACCTTGCTCTCGCGCGTGCGCTCGCTCTGGCGTGGCGTAGCGCGCACGCACTCCCTCGACGCCGAGATGCGGGAGGAGTTCGAGCAGCATATCGAGATGCGCACGGCAGACCTGGTGCGCTCGGGCTTCTCGCAGGCCGAGGCCGAACGGACGGCGCGAGCGGAGTTCGGTGGGACGTACCAGTACACGGCGCTCGGCCGCGAGGCGCGCGGCCTCCGGTGGCTCGACTCGCTGCGTTTCTCGTGGCTGGACGTCAAGCTCGGCGCCCGAATGCTGGTCAAGTATCCGCTTCTCACGCTGGTGAGCGCGTTCGCGCTTGGTGTGGCGATCGCCGTCGGAGCCGGAGGGTCCACGGTGATCTCACTCATCACCACCGATGCGCTGCCCCTGAACGAAGGCAATCGGATCGTCGGCATTCAGCTCTGGGACGTGGCTTCACGTCACCCCGAGCGCAAGATACTTCGCGACATTGCCGCCTGGCGCGGGATGCGGACGCTCCAGGACGTCGGCGCGTTCACCCCCGCGGTCCGCAACATCGTCACCGCCGATGGCGGGGCGGAAGTGGGGCGCGGCGTGGAGATGAGCGCTGCAGGATTCCGCGTTGCGCGCGTAAAGCCGCTGTTGGGACGCTATCTCGTGGACGACGACGAGCGTCCTGGTGCGCCGCCGGTCGTCGTGATCGGCTACGACGTGTGGCGCGGCAGCTTCGCGGCAGACTCGGGTATCATAGGTCGCACCGTGAAGCTCGGTGACGAACCGCATACGGTAGTCGGTGTGATGCCGGAGGGGTTCGCCTTCCCGGTCGACTTCAATCTGTGGGTCCCGCTGCGACTCGACTCGCTGGGCTACGACTGGCTGGAAGGCCCTCCACTCTTCGCCTTCGGACGGCTCGCGCCGACCGCGACGCTCACGCAGGCGCAGGCGGAGATCGCGACGTTGGAATCGCGCATCGCGAAGGCGCACCCCGACACTCACGCGACGCTGCGTCCACGAGTGATGCCGTTCTCACAATCGTGGTTCGAGCTCGATGACCCGGACGCAATACTGGCGCTCCGCACCACCCGGCTGTTCATGGCGTTGCTGCTGGTCGTCATCTGCATCAACATCGCGATTCTGGTCTATGCACGAACCGCGACGCGGCAGAGCGAGATCGCCGTACGCAGCGCTCTCGGTGCCAGCCGCGGTCGCATAGTCACGCAGCTCTTCGGCGAAGCACTGGTGCTCTCGGCGCTCGGTGCCGTCGTGGGTCTCATTCTGGTGTGGGGGATCGCGTCGCGACTGGATGTCATGCTCGCGCAGGTAGGCGTACGCCTGGTTCCATTCTGGCTCCGCTTCGAGGTATCCGACACGACGCTCGTCTGGCTCCTCATACTCGCCGTCGTCGGTGCGTTCATCATCGGGGTGGTCCCCGGGCTGCAGCTGACCGGCCGCCGCGTGCAGCTCAGCCTGCAGCGGTTGCCTGGTGGTCACGCCACGGTTCGCATGGGACGGACGTGGACTGCGCTGGTGGTGATCGAGGTGGCGATCGCGGTGGCCATCCTCCCCGCCGCGGTGCGCTTCGCTGGTGAGTGGATTCAGAACGCTACGAGCGGCCCGGGCTTCGCCGCGGAGCAGTACCTATCGGCATCGCTGACGATGGCAGCGACTGACTCCGCCACGACCACGCCGGATGGCGTCCGCGATTTTCGGGCGAACTTCGCGC
>DASSOX010000161.1:0-11207 GCA_035700125.1 Gemmatimonadaceae bacterium | reverse complement strand
CTGCATCTTCAGCTCTTTCACCTTCCCGTCAGCGCCGAGCACGAAGGTGAAGTAGGAGCTGCCGAGCGATGGATCGCGCCAGGTGACCTTGAAGGTGTCGAAGTGCCAGTGCGAGAGATCGCCGGTGTACGACGGACCCATCGTGGCCACGAGCGCCTTGCCGTCGTACTTCACCTCGATGTCCTCGTACATGCTGTCGGAGTACACACCCGCGTAGCTCTCGAGCGGGAGCGATGGCCTGGTGTTGGCCACGCGCTCGGACTCGAACTTCCTGCGCGTGCTGTCGCTTTTGGCGTCCGCCTTGTCGCGCGCATCGATCAGAAGCTTGCTCCAGTCGCGCTCGGGCGCGCCCATGTAGGCGTCGAGCGCTCGGTAGAGGAGCGCCGTGGGAAGGTTGGTGCCGTCGAGGTTCGCGAGCACCACGATCGCCAGGCTGTCTTCGGGTACCATGCCGATCTCGGTGCGCATCCCGTCTATCACGCCGCCGTGCGTGATGAGCTTACGGCCGTGGTAGTCGCGCAGCGACCAACCGAGTCCATACGCCATGAAGTGCGTGTCGTCGTACAGCTTCTTCGACTCATCGCTCATGCGGATCACGGTCTGCGGCGTGTGCATCTCCTCCACCACGGAGTCGCTCATCACGCGCTTCCCCGCGTAGACGCCGTCGTGGAGCTGCATGCGGAGCCACTGCGCGAGATCGTTGGCGCTGGAGTTCATGGAGCCGGCGGGGCCGAGGTTGTCCATGTTGCGCCAGGGGATGACGTAGACGGTGTCGTTGCGCAGCTCGTGCGGCATCGCCACGTCCTTCATCGCGGGGAGTGCGCGGATAGTGGTGGTGGTGCGCGTCATCCCGAGCGGGGTGAAGATCTTGGCTCTGACGAGGTCGTCCCAGCTCATCCCGCTCGCTGCCGCGGCCACGTCGCCCGCGGCCATGAACATGATGTTCTGGTAGCCGTAGTGCGAGCGGAAGCTCCAGCTGGGCTCCAGGCGCCGCACGCGGTGGAGCACCTCGGTGCGGCTGAATCCGGACGCGTACCAGAGACGGTCGCCGCGTGGGAGGCCGGTTCGGTGCGTGAGAAGATCGCGCACCATGACTTCGCGCGTGATGTACGGCCCTTCGATCTGGAACCAGGGGAGGTACTTCGTCACCGGGTCGTCCCACGCCATCTTCTTTTCATCCACCAGGATTCCGAGCGCGCCCGCGGTGAACGCCTTGGTGGTGGATGCGATGCCGAAGATGGTGTTGGCATCCACCGGATCGGACTTGCCCAGCTCGCGCACGCCGTAGCCGCGCGCGAAGATCACGGAATCCTTCTTCACTACCGCGATCGCCGCGCCAGGTGCGCGCCAGTCGCGCAGCGCCTTCTCGGCGTACGCATCGAAGCCCTTGGGCGCCTTCCCCGTGGTGCCGGGGCGCACGATCTCGCCGCTCGCGCCGCCCACGCTCTTCTCGCCCGACTCCAGCTCCTCGAAGGTCTGGTTTCCGATCCCGTAGTGGCGCCAATCCTTGTAATCGAAGTGCCACCACTCGGCTTCGTACACGGTGAAGCCCTGCATCTCCATCGCCTGACGCAGGAGCGCGCGGTGCCAACGCTGCAGCGAGGTGCCGCCGGGATAGTCGGGGTAGCTGCGGCCGGTCATCTCGTCGTAGCCGCCAACCATGGTGATCGGCTTGCCGGTGGAGAGATCGTAGAGCGTGAGGTCCACCGCGCAGCCGCGGTTGTGGCGCGAGCCTTCGGCGGGGTTGGCGACGAAGATGTGCTTGTCCTCGGGCGTGGCGTCCCAGAACATCTTCGTCACGAACCAGGGGCGATACGCATCGTGGATGAGCAGCCCGTAGCCGCGCTCCTTCAGCCACGCGTTGGCGCGTGCTACGCCCTCCGCCGCGGGCCTCTGCATGAAGGCACGACCCTCGGTATACATCGGCGTGCCCATGAAGTTGTTGGTGCTCGCGTAGCGGATGTCGAGCTTGATGCTGGGATCGAGCTTCACCAACTCCACGAGGTCGCTCTTGCGGAAGTCGCCCTTCTCCTTCGGAGGGGTGGCCGCCAGCGCTTCCTTCCGCAGCTCGGCTACCGGCCTGACGGGCGTGATGCGGAACTGCGAGCCGTCCTCCGGGCCGGTGGCGCGTCGCGGGAAGGTGACGCCGCTCGCCCGCACCGCCCTCGCGCGACCGTTGGCGTCGAGATCGAACGCCACCTGCTCGCCGTCGTAGAGTCCCCAGTTGGGGAACTTGTAGACTCCCTTCGAGACCTCCTCGAGCGGGTAGCGGAAGAACCACTCGATGAGCGCCTCGAGCTTTCCATCGCGCTCGAGGATGTAGAGTGTGTTGTAGTCCCAGCCGTATTCGCCGATCAGGCCGCGGTACTGCTCGGACGCCGGCGCGGGCATGCCGAGCTGCACGCGCTTCAGCGTGTCCTTGCCGACGACGATCGCGTCGCCGAGCGTGGCGACGCGCGCGCCATAGCCGAGCCGGCCATCTACAATGAGCGTGTCGCGGAGCATCCGGAGCGGCGCGCGCATCCCGCCGCGCACCGGATCCACGAAGAGCTCATCGTCTATCGCGACGAGGTCCACCGCGGCATCGCCCGTGCCGTAGCGGCCGGCGAGACGGTGCGCCATGCCGGCGGGGAGCGCGTTGGTGGTGTCGGGAGCTTCGAGCGCGCGCTTCTCGCGGTTCGCGAGCATCATGTCGAGCGCGGCGTCGGCTATGCGACTCGTCACCGTGTTGGCGCCATCCATCGTGGTGACCACCACGACGCCGAGCTTGTCGTCGGGGAGCGCGGCGAGCTCTGTGGCGAAGCCATAGATGGCACCGCCGTGCCCCACCACTCGGTGGCCGCGCAGCTCCGAGAGGCCAAAGCCGATCCCGTAGCCCATCTTCTGACCGGGCTTGGCGAACTGCGGCTTCCACATGTCCTCGAGCGTGGCGCGCTTCAGCACCTGACCCTTCGCGCCTCGACCGCCGGCGAAGAGCATGCTCATGAAGCGGCCCAGGTCATCCACCGTGGTGTACATGCTCCCCGCGGGCGCCATCCCGAGATCGAAGGTGGGTGCGGGGAAGGTGCGCCCGTCGAGCGTCCACATGTACGCGCTGGCGATCTGGCGCTCGGGGACTTCGTTGCGGGCGAAGGCGCTGCTCGACATCCCGGCGGGATCGAGCACGGCCTTTTTCAGGTAGCTCTCGAAGCGCTGCTTCTGTACGGTGGCGAGTACGTCGCCCACGAGCGCGATCGCGGCGTTCGAGTATTTGGTCTTCGTGTTGGGCGCGTAAACGAGCTTCGTGTCGTTGAGGCTCGCGATGGTCTGCGAGAGCGTGGGGGAGCCGTCGTCGAAGTAGTGGCCGACGGGCGGCTCGCGCACGAGCCCCGACCGGTGCGACATCAGCTCGCGGAGGGTGATCTCGCCGCCGAAGGGGTTGTCGGGGTGGAATGACGGCACGTAGCGTGAGACCGGCGCGTCGAGATCGAGCTTCCCCTGCTCCACGAGCTGCATCACGGCGATATCGGTGAAGAGCTTGGAGACGCTTCCCACTCGGTAGATGGTTTTCGCCGTGGCGCGCGCGCTGTCTTCCGGGTTGGCGAAGCCGAAGCCCTGCGACCAGACGATCTTCTGGTCGTCCACGAGCGCTATCGAGATGGCGGGGAGATTCTTGCTCCGCATCTCGTGCTCGATGAATGGCTGGAGCTTCGCCGCCACCGCCTGGTAGTTCGCCGCGGGCGCGGTGCCCTGCGCTGCGGCCGTGGGTGCGGTTGCCGTAGCGATGCAGAAGGCGACAGCGGGTGCTGTCATCCCCGCGAAAGCGAGGATCCATCTACGCCGGCCGAACATGGATCCCCGCTTTCGCGGGGATGACGTCTGAGCGGGAAGCACCGTGAATACGTTCGTGAATCGCATCTGGGTCACCTGGAGGCGGTACGGCTCGTGGTATCGCGGACTGCGGCGAAGTCGGCCAAGCCCTCGACCTTCATCTCGCTCACCCGAGCGCGGGCGTCGAGGGCGAAGGTGATGAAGCTCTTACCCAGCCGCTTGTCGCGCCAGCTCGCGCGGAAGGTGTCGTAGTTCCAGTGCTCCAGATCGCCCGTGAAGGCGGGGCCGTAGCGGACCACCAGCTTCCCGCTCTCGAGCTTCACGGTCGCCTCACCGTACATGCTGTCGGCGTAGGTGCCCACATAGCGATCGAGCGCGAGCGACGGTTTCGAGTCCTTCGCGCGCGCGGCTTCCATCTTCCTTTCCATCTCCGCCTGCAGCGCCTCCCCCTGCTTCTGCTGCGCGAGGAAGATCGCGCTCCAGTCGCGCGGAGGCGCTCCGAGGTAGGCGTCGATGATGCGGTAGGCGATGGCCGGGTTCATGTTGTGCCCCTCGGCGTTCGAGAGGATCACGAGGCCGAGCTTTTCTTCGGGGACGAGCCGAACCTCGGAGAGCATCCCGTCTATTCCGCCGTTGTGCCACACCAGCTCGCGGCCGCGGTAGTCCTGCAGCACCCACCCCATCCCGTAGCTGGAGAAGTGGTTGGAGGGGAAGAGCGTGTCGGGTGGCGAGGCGATGATCGTTTGCGGCGAGTGCGTCTCGTACAACGACTTCGCGCTGATGATCTTCTTGCCAGCGTACACGCCAGTGTCGAGCTGCATCCTGATCCAGTGGGTCATGTCGGCCACGCTGGAGTTGATCGAGCCGGCGGGCGCCATGTTGTCGAGGTTGCGCCAGGGGATGGGCGCTGCGTTGGCGCCAGCTATGAGATGCGGCGTGGCGACGTCGGGCTTGCCGCGAAGGCTGTCGGTGCTGGTGCTGCTTTCGTTCATCCCGAGCGGGCGGAAGATCTCGGAGATGATGACGTCGTCCCAGCGCTCGCCGGCCGCTTTGGCCGTCGACTGGCCTGCGGCGAGGAACATGATGTTGGAGTAGCCGAACTGGCTGCGGAAGCTCGAGTTGGGCTCGAGGAAGCGCGTGCGGCGGAGGATCTCGTCGCGGTCGTAGCTGGTCCCATACCAGAGCATGTCGCCCTGTCTACCGAGTCCGCTCCGGTGCGAGAGCGCATCGCGGACGGTTATCTCGCGGGTGACGTAGGGATCGTGGAGCTGGAAGTTCGGCAGGTAGCTGGTGACCTTGTCGTCCCAGCGCATCTTCTTCCGATCCACCATGATGCCGACGGCGGCCGACGTGAAGGCCTTCGAATTGGAGCCGATGGCGAAGATGGTGTGGCTGTCCACGCGATCCGGCTTCCCCAGCTCGCGCACGCCGAACCCCTTGGAGTACACCACGGAGTCGTCCTTCACGATCGCTATCGCGAGCCCGGGAACGTGCCACTCCTTCATGGCGCGTTCTACATATTGATCGAGCCCGGCGAGTGGATTCTTCTGCGCGCTGGCGCTCGTGCGTTCGCGCGTTTTGGCCGTGGAAGCCTGCGCCGGCGCCTGCGTGGCGAACAGGGCGACAGCCGCCGCAGCGGCAGCGAAGCGGTGCACGACGGGGTACACGGACCCTCCGATGGATGGGCGGTTTTGTATACTGTTTGGGCTATTGTAAGGAATACAATGAGGAGATGCAAGGAACAAGAAGGCAGAAAGCACAAAGCAGTGAACGGCTCCCGTGGGTAGGCCCTCACCCCCCGAGGTAGTTCACTGCTTTCTGCTTTCTGCTCTCTGCTTTCTCTCCTATCCCCCCTCCACCCTCAACCCCGCCACCAGCTCCCTCAACTGGGTAGCGCCACGATGCAGCGTCGTCGCCGTGGCGCTCATCTCTTCGCAGGCGGCGCTCTGCTCCTCGCTCGACGCCGTCACCTCCTCGGCGGCGGATGCGTGGGCTTCGGCCACACGGGCTATGGCGGTCATGCCGCCGGCGGCCTGGTCTACCGCGACCAGGTTCTCCTCGGCGGCGGAACTCACACCGTTCGCGGCTTCGCGAGTGCGGCTGGAGGAGGAGGCAATCAGGGCGAGGGCGCTGTCCACCTCGCGCGCGGCGCGCTCGATCTCGCCCACGTGCATGACGCCATCTTCCATTGCCTGCGACGTGCGGGCCATCCGATCGGTGATCGAGCGCGTGAGCTCCACGATCGTGCTCGACGCCGAGCGCGCCTGCTCGGCGAGCTTGCGAACCTCGGAAGCCACCACGGCGAAGCCGCGACCAGCTTCGCCCGCGCGGGCAGCCTCGATCGCGGCGTTGAGCGCGAGAAGGTTCGTCTGGTCGGCGATCCCGCGCACCGTGTCCACGAACGTCGTGATCGTAGTGGTGGCCTCGTTCAGGTCGCGCACCTCGCCGGCCGCGCCCTCTACCGTGGTCTTGATGTCGAGGAGGATCCCGAACGCCAGCTCGAGCTCCGACCTCTTGGCGCCCGACGACTCCTCGATCTCGTGCGCCAGGCAGGTGACGTCGGCCACACCCGCGCGGATGCTCTCGGCGTGCTGCCGGATCACCTGCAGCGCGCAGTCGATCTCGCGGATCTGCTGCACCTGTGTGGAGGCGCCGGAGGTGACGTCGGCCATGGCCGTCGCCACCTGCCCGGCCGCGTCGGAGATCTGCGCCGACGCTTCGGCCAGCTCGGTAGCGGAGCCGGCGACCTGCGTAGCCGTTCCCGTGGCCACCGACACCACGGTGGAGAGCGACTCGCCAGTCTGGTTCATCGCGTCGGCAAGCTGCTGGAACTCCTCGGGCATCGGCTGCGCGGTGCGCACCGTGAGGTCGCCGGAGCTGAGCTGGCGCGCATGATCCACCAGCGCGCGCAAGGGCCGGTCTATGGATCGCACGGTACGCAGCACGATCGTGGTCGCCATTCCGAGGGCGGCTATCACCAGCATGGCGAAGATCAGCGAACGACGCGACGCATCGCGCTCGAGCTCCGCCGCCGTGCTCTCCAGGCGGTTCCCCTTGAGCTGCCCCAGACGGTCTATCTGCGCCATCAGCGTGTCCACCCTGGGGCGCGCGGCGGCGGCCTGCGCGAGCGCCGCGGGAGCGCGGCCGAGGTCGAGGAGTCGGTGCGCGAGATTGTAGCGCACTTCCACATCGGAAAGGCGGCTGTCAATCTCGGAGATGAGCCCGATCTCCTCGGCGGTCTGACCGGGGTGGTCGTTCATCTCGCGCTGCACGAGGTGCGCCTGCCAGCCGTAGCGACGGAAGGAGCTCGCGGCGCTACTGTCGTACGAGGTGATGTAGCCGTTGGCGGCGTCGAGCGCGCGCGCGATGTTGGCGGAGAGCTGCGAGGAGAGCGAGTTCTCCACCTGCATGTCCTGGAGCACGTCGCCCACCGTCGCGGCGGTGCTGGAGAGCGAAGCGCGGCCCACGATACCCGCCGCCACGAGGAGGAGCACCACGAGGCCGAATCCGAGCAGGAGGCGCCCGCGGATGGTGTGCGCCGGATTGAATCTCATCGCGACGCCTCCGCGAGGACGAAAGCGCCATCGTGGATGCGAGTGATCTTGTAAGGTGCTTCCACAGGATCGCCGTCGGCGCCGAAGCGCACCACTCCGGTGACGCCGTGGTAGGCGTTGGCGGCGTCGAACGAGGCGAGGTATCGGCGAATGGCTGCGCGATCGGTGCCGGCCCCCTCGATGGCGCGCGCCATGACGTTCATGGCGTCATAGCCGGTCGCGGCATCCATGTCGGGCGTGGTCCCGTAGCGCTTCTCGAAAGTCTCCACGAACTTCCGAACCTCGGGTCTCGGATCCTCGGGCGTGAAGGTGGTGCCCACGTACGTGCCCTCGGCGAGCGCGGTGTCGGAGATGATTCCGATCCAACCGTCACCGCCCACGAAGTCGGCGGCGAGATTCTGTCGGTGCGCCTCGCGCAGGATCTTCAGCCCCGATATCTCGAGCCCGACCACGAAGACGATGTCGGGAGCGACCTGCTTGTAATAGGAGATGTACGGCTCGGCGTCGGTGATGTCGGCAGTGATCGGGTCGATGCTCACGATCGCACCCTTGAAAGTCTGCCGGAAAGCGGCCGCGAGCCCGCGTCCGTAGCTGTCGTTCTCGTAGATGATCGCGGCGCGCCTGCGTCCGAGCGCGTTGGCGAAGCGGGCGATCACCGTGCCGTTTATCGAGTCGCTCGAGCTGACGCGAAAGACCCAGGGCGAGATTCCGGTGAGCTGAGGCGACGTGGTAGCCGTGCCGATGGCGGCGAGATTGCCATCGTAAACCTTGGCAGCAGCGACCATGGCGCCGGAGGTGACGTGACCGACCACGCCTACCACTTCGGGGTTCGCCACGAACTCTTCGGCGACGGCCGCGGCTCGCCTCCCGCTCCCGCTGTCGTCGCGCTCCACCAGCTCGATCTTCCGGCCGCGCACTCCGCCCGCGGCGTTGATCTCGGCGGCCGCGAGCTCGATCCCCTTCCTGGTCATGTCTCCGGTCCGCTCGGAGTACGGCCCCGCCGCGCCGACGAGTATTGAACCGTTCGAGCCGCCGCCGCAAGCGCTTACCACGAGGCAGCATATCGAGAGGATCGAGCGAGATCTCACGTGAAGAAAGGAATGAGGAAGGAAGGAGGTCCGTCATGGCCGCGAAAGCGGGCTCTCCGTCATCCTCGCGAAAGCGGGAATCCACGTTCAGTCGAGCAACATGGATTCCCGCTTTCGCGGGGCACCCGCCTTCCCGAGGGATGACGGTACCCGCTCTCGCGGGGAGAAGCGGCCCGTTCGGCCCAAGCAGAGCGAATAGCTTTGGAGGAGCGACGGACCTGTTCGGTTCTCTGAAACGAATGACGAGAGACCCCGGCGCTGTGCAACGCGGTACCGGACTCCGGCCGTCGGCATGGCGGGCGGCGCAGCAAAGCGTTGCGTCCAGGGATTTTTGCGAATTCTGCAGATTCCTTGTGACGTTCCGCACTTTCAGGGCTGGATTTTGCTCTTTCGACTCGCTATTATTGCCCCGTGCGCACATTGCATGTAGCACCAGCGAGCGCCGAGTGCCAATGGAGCACCGCCGGCGCCGCTGTACATCCTAGCCAACAGGGAGCACCCGACCCCATGACCGCGACCGGCCTCACCGCTCGTGAACGCGCCATCCAGGCCATCACGTCCAGGCCCGCGCGACTCGCGCCGACCAACAACACCAACGGCGACGGCGCCCGCCCGCACCCAGTTTCCGAGTACTTCGGCATCAACACCTTCGGCGCGCCGCAGATGCGCGCCAAGCTGCCCGATCACGTCTACGCCAAGCTCGTCTCCTCCATAAAGCACGGAAAGAATCTCGACGTGGAGGTAGCACCCGCCGTCGCGCAGGTTATCAAGGAGTGGGCGATCTCGCGCGGAGCCACCCACTTCACGCACTGGTTCCAGCCGCAGACGGGGCTCACCGCCGAGAAGCACGAGGCCTTTCTCTCCTTCGACGAGAACTTCGAGCCGGTGGAGTCGTTCTCGGGCGAGCAGCTCATCCAGAGCGAGCCCGATGCGTCGAGCTTCCCCTCGGGCGGACTCCGTGCGACCTGGGAAGCACGCGGCTACACGGCGTGGAATCCGGCGAGCCCGGTCTTCATCATCGAGTACGCCGGCGCGCGCACTCTCTGCATCCCCTCGGTGTTCATCGGCTACAACGGTGAAGCGCTCGATGAGATGACGCCGCTGCTCCGCAGCTCCGACGTGCTCTCGCAGCGTGCAATAGAGCTGCTCGAGCTGCTGGGCGACACGGGCGTCTACCGCGTTTACACCACGCTCGGCACCGAGCAGGAGTACTTCCTCATAGACCGTGACCACTTCGCGCTCCGTCCCGACCTCGTGATGGCGGGTCGCACGCTGGTGGGCGCGCCACCGCCGCGTGGGCAGCAGCTCGAGGACCACTACTTCGGTGGAATCCCCGAGCGCATCCAGGCGTGCATCTCCGAGGTGGAGCACGAGCTCTACAAGCTCGGCGTTCCGATCGTGATGCGGCACAACGAGGTGGCGCCCTGCCAGTTCGAGATGGCGCCGATCTACGAGGAGAGCGACGTCGCCGTGGACCACAACCAGCTCGTGATGGCCGCGCTCAGGAAGGTCGCGCTGCGCCATGGGCTGCAGGTTCTGCTGCACGAGAAGCCCTTCGCGGGAATCAACGGCTCGGGGAAGCACTGCAACTGGTCCATGGCCATCGCCGCGGACAACGAGCTGGATGGCGTCAACCTGCTGAAGCCGGGGAAGACGCCCTACCAGAACATCCGCTTTCTACTCCTGCTCGCGGCGGTACTGAAGGCGGTTCACAGACACGCTGGTCTCCTGCGCGCGGGGATCGCGTACTCGGGGAACGATCACCGACTGGGCGCCAACGAGGCGCCGCCCGCGATCATCTCGGTCTTCATGGGCGAGATGCTGACACGGGTGATCGAGGACATCGCCAACGGGCGCACCGTTCGCAACGCCGAACAGGCGATGCTACGGCTCGGTGTGGCCAAGCTTCCGCAGATCCAGAAGGACATGACCGACCGCAATCGCACCTCACCCCTCGCCTTCACCGGGATGAAGTTCGAGTTTCGCGCGGCTGGTGCGTCCCAGTCTCCCGCGCTTCCGGTCACGCTGCTCAACGCCGCGGTAGCCGAGGCGCTGGGAGAGCTCACCGCGCGGTTGCGCGAGGAGCTGGAGAAGACGAGCGAGATCCCGACCGCGGCTCTTGCCGTGGTCAGCGAGGTGTTCCGCGAGACGGCGGCCGTGCGCTTCGAGGGGAACAACTACTCCGAGGACTGGGTGGAGGAGGCGGAGCGTCGCGGCCTCCCGCACCTGCGCAACACGCCGGAGGCGCTGGAGCAGCTCGTGTCCGAGACGTCGCGCGAGTTGTTCTCGAAGCTCGGGATACTCAGCGCCGAGGAGCTGGAGTCGCGCTACCATGTGCGCATGGAGCGCTACGCGAAGGATCTCCTCATCGAGATCAACACGCTCCAGGAGATGGTGGACACCATGATTCTTCCGGCGGCGATGCAGTATCACGGCACGCTCGCGTCGGGCGCTGCTCAGGCGCGGAGTGCGGGCATCACGGTGATCCCGCAGGTGGACGCCGCCAACGCGCTGGGTGAGGCGATCGGTCTGCTGCACGAGCGGCGGGTGATGCTCGGCAAGATCGCGGAGTGCGTGAACTCGCTGCATGAGGACTTCGAGGCGCAGGCGCGCATCCTTGCCGGAGATGGAAAGGCCGCGATGGGCGCGGTCCGCGAGAGCTGCGACGCGCTGGAGTTGATGGTGTCCGACGAATACTGGCCGCTTCCCAAGTACCGCGAGATCCTCTTCCCGGTGTGAGCAACGGCGGGGTCAG
>DASSOX010000160.1:0-7039 GCA_035700125.1 Gemmatimonadaceae bacterium | reverse complement strand
GGGGTTGAACTCCCTTTATCGCGAAAGCGGGGATCCATACCAAAGTCATCCCCGCGAAAGCGGGGACCCATGTTCGGTTGAGCAACATGGGTCCCCGCCTTCGCGGGGATGAAGTTGCCTTTCACGGCCTCGACACGGCCTACGGTTTCAGATCCGACTCCACCAGGGCGAGGAGCCTCTCGGCTTCGATCGTAAAAGGGTGGTCCGCGCCCGCGCCGTAGCGCAACGCTCCCAGGGCATGCTGGAAGTCGGCGCGAGCCGCGGATGAATCGCCCAACGCCAGCCGTGCGCGGCCCTCCATCAATCGCGCTTCGCCCACGAACGCGCTTCGAGTCGCGCAGAGCGAATCGCTTGTCGCTATCTCACCCGCCGACTGCGCATACTGCAGCGCCCCTCTCGCGTCTCCCAACGCGAGCGCGCTTTCCGCCGCGAGAATCATCGCGGACCGAAAGATCTTTCGTCGCTTTCCATCAAAGTATCCGTTATCCTTCAGCACTTCCGTCGCGAGTTTGTGCGCCGTGGCCGTATCGGACCGGGCGAGGGCGAGCCAGGCATCGAGGATTCGTCCGTCGGTGATCTCGTCGTCCACGCTGCCAATGCGCCCCTGGCGCTCGATCTGCTCGAACCTCGCTATGCTGCGCCGCGCGTCGACGCCGTGGCCGAGACGGAGCTGCGCCCGCGCGAGCCCGAAGAGCGCCCGCCCCTCCCAGTATGAATTGTTCGCCGCTCGTGATTGCCGAGCCAGTATCGAGAAATACTTCTCGGCCGAGTCGACATGCTCGTCGAAGAGCGCGGCGTGTGCGTAGTGGATGAGCGGTTGCGTCGGGAGCTGCCCGGCCGGGTCGCTTCGCATTACGCGCGCTAGCGATTCGTGGAAGAGCCGCTCCGCGGAGGCGGTCTCTCCCAGCTCCATGTAAGTGCCCGCCATGTCGTGATCCACTATCGCGCGCGCGATCGTCTCCCCTCGGCCGGTGCTGTCCAGGATCGCCGCCGCTCGAGCGAAGATCGGCACCGCCGCGCGCGGCCGCCCCCCTCTGTCGAGCGAGTACGCCAGAGTGGAGATCATCCCCACGTATCCCATGTCGCGCGTGTCGCCCAGACTGTCGCGAATGGCGATCGCTCTACGGATGGCGGGGAGGGCGCGTCCGCCGGGCCCCGCCTCGTTGTCCAGATCGGCGAGTACCTGCAGGCAGCTCGCCTTCACGCGCGGGTCGGTTCTCGAGTCGACCATCGAATCGGCCCGCTCCATCGCGTGCTCCGCTTCGGGATAGAGGCCCTCCGTGCGCAGGTTGTCGGCGGCGTAGCAGCGAACCTGCGTCAGCACGTCGTGATCCCCGCTCGCCACAGCCAGCGAGTCCGCCCGCACGAGCAGCGAACCGCGAACTTTGCTGTCGCCCAGCTCCGCGTAGCGCTCCGAGAGCTGCGCGAGGAGCGATGCGAGGAAGCGCGGGTCCGCGCCGTACTGTCGCTCGAGCGCTCTCCTGCTGCGCTCGAGGATCTCGCGCATGGTGATCGGGCCATCCCCGACCTGCGACATCAACAGTGTCTGAAACTCCACCTGCGCGTTGGCGCGCTTGCGCGCGAACACCGCCGCGTCGCGCTCCGACCTCGCCACGCGCATCTGATGCATGGAGAAGACCGTGGAGGCGAGAAGTGCGGCCATCGCCAACGTCGCGGCGGCCACGCCCGCCCTGTGCCTGCGCACGAATTTCCCCACGCGGTAGCGCACCGAGGCCCCGCGCGCGCTCACCGGTTCGTATCGGAGGTAGCGCGATACATCGTCGGCCAGCTCCGCTACCGTTTGATAACGCTCGCCCGGCTCCTTGCGCAGCGCCTTCCGTACGATGGTATCGAGGTCGCCCAGCTTCAGCCGCGTGGGCTCGACCTCGAACAGTGCACGTACCGCGTCGGCGGGCGACGTGCATCCCTCCGCCGTGGGATGGCGACCCGACAGCAGCAGGTAGAGTAGAACGCCGAGCAGATAGACATCGGTGGCCGTCGTGATTGCGCCGCCACTCACCTGCTCCGGCGCCGCGTGCTCTGGAGTCAGCACCCGGCCGCTGTCCATCGTCAGCGCCTCGAGCCGGCGCCCGCCATCACCAGCGAGGAGTTTGGCTATCCCGAAGTCCAGCAGCTTCACCGTGCCGTCTTCGGTGACGAGGATGTTCGACGGCTTGAGGTCGCGGTGAACGATCAGGTTCGCGTGTGCGTGCCCCACCGCGGCGAGCACCTGCAGGAAGAGTTGCAGTCGCTCCTCGGCAGGGAGCGCCCGGCTGGCCACGTATTCGTCTATCGGTCTCCCTTCGATGTGCTCGAGCACCAGATACGGCTGTCCAGCGGGAGTCACCCCCGCATCCAGGAGCCGCGCGATGTTGGGGTGTGCGAGACGTGCGAGCACCGAGCCCTCGCGCTCGAAGCGCGCACGCCCGCCGGGCCCGAGGAGGGAGAGATTGAGCAGCTTGACCGCCGCCACGCCTTCGAAGCGTCCATCGGTGCGACGCGCGAGCCACACCGATCCCATCCCGCCTCTCCCCAGCGGCCGCTCGATCGTGTAGCCGCCGAGCTCCATCCCCGCCAGCTCCGCGCCGAGCGCCGGCGCGAGAAACCCGCGCTCGTCCGCGTCCGCTTCTCCGTCGAGGATCGCCTCCAGCTCGGCGGCCAGCTCCGCCGAGCGCGTACGGAGCTCCACCAGCCACGACTGCCGCTCCAGCGGTTGCAGCTCCAGCGCATGGTCGAGTAGCGGCTCCAGCTCCGACCACCGCTCACGATCGATGGACGCCATGTTCAACCTCCTGCGAGGGCCACCCGCGCGGCAACGATTATAACTACCTCCGTCATCCCCGCGAAAGCCAGCGCCGTCATCCCCGCGCGAGCGGGGAGGCCTGTCGCCTCTCACCACCCGATTCCGATCTATTCATCGAGCGTGGGAAACAGCTACCCCCCTACTGCGCCCCGCGCTCGTGGACCGCAGCACGCAAATCGGAATGGAGGTCGCCATGTATCGCAGGAGCTGGAGCGTGAGCGCAGTGGCAGTGGTGATGGCCGCTGCGCTCGCGGGATGTAGCGACCAGGTCAGCGCGGTGGCTCCACCCATGGACCCCGCCACTCCACGGCTCATTCGCGAGCTCGCGGCGGCGCGTGGGGTCGTACCCTTTCAGAGACCGGCGCCCGTTCGCTCTGCGCTCGTCCAGTTGGGGCAGGCGCTCGCCTTCGACAAAGTCCTGAGCGGTAACCACGACGTCTCGTGCACGAGCTGCCACCTCCCCGCCTTCTCCACCGGCGATGGTCGCAGCCTCTCGATTGGCGCCGGCGGCAGTGGGCTCGGCCCCGCACGCACCCACCCCGACGGCACGCTCATCCCGCGCAACGCCCCCGCGATGTTCAACCTCGGCGCGCTCCGGCACATGTTCTGGGATGGCCGTGTGGAGGTCGGCGACGATGGCAAGTTCCACACACCCGCCGGCGCGCAGCTCACGCCCGCCATGACGAAGGTATTCGAGTTCGGATCCCTCTCCGCTCAGCCGATGTTTCCGGTCCTCGCTCGCACCGAGATGCGCGGCCAGTCGGGGAACGAGCTCTCCGACATCCCCGACGACAGCGCTGATCTCATCTGGTCGGACCTGATGAAGCGGCTCGGCGCGATTCCCGAGTACCGCACCATGTTCGAGGCGGCATACCCGGGCGTGAAGTTCGACGACATGAACTTCGCGTACGCGTCCAACGCAATCGCCGGATTCATCGTGGATCAGATGACGTTCACCAACACGCCATGGGATCGCTTCCTCGCCGGCGACGACGACGCACTCTCGCAGCAGCAGCTCGAGGGCGCGGAGGCATTCCTCGTGGCCAAGTGCTCCACCTGCCACAACGGCTCCACGTTCAGCGACGACAAGTTCCACGATGTGGCCGTGGTGCAGATGGGCCCGGGCGAGGGAAACGGCCCCGCGCTCGACGATGACTTCGGCCGGATGAACGTCACGGGCGACCCCGCCGACAAGTACCGCTTCCGCAGCTCACCGCTGCGCAACGTGGAGCTGACGGCGCCCTACGGCCACGACGGTGCGTACACCACGCTCCGCTCGTTCATCGAGCACTACAGCGAGTCGGACAAGAAGCTCCTCGACTTCGACCCGAGGGAGCTCGACGCATCGCTTCAGGCGCTGCTCATGACCAACAATCGGCAGGACATCCTCGCCAACCGCGACACGCTGCTCACCGGAGTGGTACTCACACCCGACGTCGTGGACAAGCTCCTGTCGTACATGAGCGCCCTCACCGACGACGCGGCGCGCGATCTTTCGCACGTCATTCCGGCAACCGTACCGAGCGGACTCCCGGTTGACCGGCCGTGAGCACCCTTAGACGTCTGAGGGTCTCGCCCAACGGCGCATCGATGCGGATGCTGGCCTGTTCGTCACCGCGCGAGATTCCGCGCGTCACGATGGCTACCGGAATCCCGAGCTCCGCGGCGCGCAGCACGAAGCGGTAGCCCGACATCACCTGCAGCGATGATCCCAGCACGAGCAGCAGATCCGACCGCTCCACCTCGGCGAAGCAGCGCAGCGCCAGCTCCTTCGGCACCGACTCGCCGAAGAAGATGACGTCGGGCTTGAGAAGATCGGAGCCGCACACCAGGCAGCGCACGAGCTGGAAGCGTCGCACTTCATCGTCGTCGAGCACGACGTCGCCGTCGGGTCGGATCTCGTGCGGCGTGGCGACGAAGTCCGAGTTCGCCACTCTCAGGCGCTCCTCCAGCTCCAGGCGACTGGAACGGTTGCCGCAGTTCAGGCACACCACCCGCGCGAGCGAACCGTGCAGCTCGAGCACGTCGTGCGCGCCAGCTCGCTGGTGCAGACCGTCCACGTTCTGCGTGATGATCGCGTTCAGCAGACCAGCGTGCTGCAACTCGGCTACGGCGTAGTGCCCGGCGTTCGGCTCCGCCGCGGCGAAGCGCCGCCACCCCACGAAGCTCCGCGCCCAGTACCGCTGCCGGTTCGCGGCCGCACCCACGAACTCCTGGTACATCATCGGCGTCACCCGCTGCTTCCCCTCCGGCCCGCGGTAGTCTGGAATTCCCGATTCCGTGGAGATGCCGGCTCCTGAGAGAACTACCACGTTCCCCCCGCGTACAAACTCCGCCAACCGCTCGAACTCTACCTCTCCATCCCTCATGCGATGGAATCTATCTGCCCCCTCACCGCCCACCCGCCACGGCCGCGCCGGACCCACTCGTATTGGAGGTCCGATCGATGAACGACGCGATGCTCGCCTTCAGCTTCGCCAGCGATTCCGGGTGTACGTACATCATGTGTCCCGCATCGTACTCCACGATCTCGATGTGATCGCGCAGCTCCTTTGGCAGCCCCAGATGATCCATGGTGTACTCGGCCGCATAATACGGCGTGGCCAGATCGTAGAGCCCGCTGTTCAGCAGTACGTGCAGGTGCGTGTTGCGCTGCAACGCCTCGGCGAGATCCACCGCGACGTTCGTGTGGCCCGGCCAGCCGCGGCTCTGTCCGTGCGTCCAGTCCCACGGCTGCACGCGACCGCTCACCACGTACTGCTTGTCCTTCCCGAAGCCCAGCTCGGTGTGCAGGTAGTGGTTGAACAACGACGTATACGACGAGCTGATGGCGGCCGACTGCGGGTCGTACGGCGCACGCTGGGCGAGCAAATCGCCCGTGGGGCCGGTGTAGCGTGCATCCAGCCGCCCCACCACCTCACCGTGCTCGCGAAGCAGCTCCTTCTCGAACTCGCCCGGGTCCACGCGCAAATCGGCCTTGTCCAGGTAATCCCTGCTCAACCCGGTATAGCGCTGCAGCCGATCGAGGATCGAGTCACGCCGCGCCGGAGAGAGCTTCGACCCCGCCAGCAGCGCAGTCGCATAATCGGTGGTCGCGAAGTGCTCCACCTCATCGAGGAACGACGTCAGACTCGCCGGCTTCTGCGGGAGCGCTCCGAAGTACGATGCCACCGCCGCATACGATGGCAGATACAATATGTACGGCTCGTCATTCCCCGGATCGAAGGTGATCGTCTGGAAGTCGAGCACCGCCGACATGAGAATCACGCCATTGAAGTCCATGTTGTCGCGGCCCTGCAGGTAGTTCACCAGCGCCGCCGAACGCGTGGTGCCGTACGACTCGCCGAGCAGATAGCGCGGCGAGTTCCAGCGTTCGTTCTGAGCGAGGTAGCGGCTGACGAACTGCGCGAGCGATCGCGCATCCTGGTCCACGCCCCAGAAATCCTTCCCCTTCCCCTTGCCGATCGGCTTGGAGAAACCCGTGCCGATGGGATCGATGAAGACCAGGTCGGTCTTGTCGAGGATCGTGTACTGGTTGTCCACCAGGTCGTACGGGGGCGGCGCAGCGTGCGTGGTGTCGGGAATGTCTACCCGGCGAGGGCCGAAGGCGCCCATGTGCACCCAGATGGACGATGAGCCGGGCCCCCCGTTGTACGCGAAGGTGATCGGCCTGCGGGTGGCATCCTTCACCCCATCTCTGGTGTACGAGGTATAGAAGAGGCTGCCGATCGGCTCGTCAGCGGTGTCGCGCAGGATGATGTTGCCCACCCTCGCGGTGTAGTCGATCCGCTGGCCGCCCACGGTGATCGAATGGTGCGTCACCACGCTTTCGGGCTCCGCCGGCGCCGGAGCGGTCGCGGCCGTGGGGATCCTGCCGGTGTCGGCCGCCGAGGCGCGCGCGGTGGCTCTGGCCGGGGCTCGCTGCGCCCCCGCTGTCACGGGCATGGCGGTGGCGAAGATGAGGGCTAACAGTGTGACTCGTACGGTGGGCATGGTAATCGGCGAGTTGTGGGAGAAGGGAAAGGTAATGATTCGGATCTTATTGCAACGACCATCACTCCGAAAGCGGGCAGGGGCGCGCCACTTGCTTGCACCATCCAGCACGTACCTCCCGTCCCGCGGACTGAGCCGCGTGGACCCTTATCCGCCGCCCCGACGCGGCCCCTGCGCGCCCGGAGCTTCGGCATGCAGTCGCATGACTCTACAAGCGGAAAGAACGGCTCCACGAGCCACCCA
>DASSOX010000159.1:0-8665 GCA_035700125.1 Gemmatimonadaceae bacterium | reverse complement strand
TCCCAGCAGATCAACACACCGATCGTCGCATAGCGAGTGCGGAATACACGAAAGCCCGACGGCGGCTTCGACTCGTCGTGCTGGTAGATCTCGCCCGGCGTGAAGTAGTACTTCTCGTGGTAGAGCGGGTCGTCGGGGATGTGCATCTTGCGATAGGTGCCGAGCATCGAGCCGTCGGCATCCACCACGGCAGCAGAGTTGTGATAGAGGCCGGCCCCGCGGCGCTCGAAGATCGGAACGATGATCACCACCGCGAGCTCCGCCGCCAGCCGCTGCATCCGTTCCACCGTGGGACCGGGGATCGCCTCGGCGAGGTCGAAGCGTTCGGCGTCGGTCACCTTGCAGAAGTACGGAGCGTTGAAGAGCTCCTGCAGGCAGATGATCTGCGCGCCGCGACCGGCCGCCTCGCGGATGCCACGCTCGGCGGCATCCACGGTGGCGTCCGCGTTCTCGCTGACGGCTTGCTGAATCAGTCCGACGGTGAACGGCGATGCGGGCATGACGGGCTCCTCGGTGCGATCGTGAGGCGGCGCGGCCGGAGTCGGGCCGCGCCGGATTGAACTTTCAAGATAGCCGCGTCAGCACGCTCGCACGAATCACACCTCCAGCCGGTCGCCCGGTCGTGCAACCACGGCGTAGAGCGCGGGCATGAGGAAAACGCTGATCAGGAGGCGCGAGAACATGCCGCCGACTATCACGAGCGCGAAGGGACGCTGCGAATCGGAGCCCACACCGTGCGCGAGCGCGGCGGGGAGAAGGCCGAATGCGGCAACCAGCGCGGTCATCATGATCGGCCGCAGTCGCAGCAGAGCTGCCTCGCGCGTGGCCTCCATGATGCTTATTCCGCCCTGCCGCAGCTCGTTCGCGTAGGAGATGTAGACCACTGCCGTCTGCACCGAGACGCCGAATAGGGCGAGGAAGCCGATCCCCGAGCTGACGGAGAAGGGCGTTCCAGTCACCAGCAGTGCCACCAGTCCGCCCACAGGCGCGGAGAGTACCACTCCGATCACGGTTATCAGCGGGAACTTGAAGTTGCTGTAGAGCGCGAAGAGCAGGAGGAAGATCAGGAGCACGGTGAGCGGAAGGATGATGCGGAGCTGCTGCCGTGACGCCGTGTACTCCTTATACTCGCCGCCCCACTCCACACGGTAGCCCGAGGGAACGGGCACCGCCGCCGCTACCGCCCGCTGAGCATCGTGGACCGCGCTCGCCAGGTCGCGTCCCTCCACCGAGAACTGCACGCCGATGAAGCGCGAATTGTCCTGGCGGTAGATGAACGACGCACCGCTCGACACCTGGATGTTCGCCAGATCCTTGAGCGGCACCTGCTGTCCGCCAGGCGTGGCGACGGGGATGTCGCCGATCTGCTCCGGGGTCTGGCGGAACTGCGGCTGCAACCGCACCACGAGATCGTAGAGCCGTTCTCCCTGCGCTACCTCCGTCGCCGCGGCGCCGCCGACGGCTGCTTCTATCAGTCCGTTCACATCGGCGACGTTCACTCCGTAGCGCGCTATCTTCGCGCGGTCGGGAGTGATCGTGAGCGCAGGCTGACCGAGCTCCTGCACCACGGTCACGTGGGTGATCCCGGGAACGTGCTCGAGGACCTGCTTGATCTCCACGCCGCTCCTCTCGAGAACGTGCAGGTCGCTCCCAAATACCTGTACGGCGAGCGCGCTCTTGAGCCCTGTCTCCGCCTCATCCACGGCGTCTTCGGCCGGCTGGGTGTAATTGAAGATTATTCCGGGGAAGATCTGCAGCTTCTCGTTGATGGCATCGATGAGCTGGGCCTTGTCGTGGATCTTCCCCTTCCACTGATCGTACGGCTTCAGCCCCACGTAGAACTCGGCGTTGAAGAAGCCGGTGGCATCGGTGCCGTCGTCGGGGCGCCCGTGCTCGGAGCCCACCACCGTGACCTCGGGGAAGGACTTCAGGATCGCACGGATCTGCGGCACTATCTTCGACGACTCGTCGAACGAGATGGTGTACGGCATCGTCGCTCGAACCCAGAGCGCGCCCTCATCCAGGTGCGGCATGAACTCCGCTCCGATGAACGGGATGAAGAGCAGCGAGACGACGAAGACCGCCGTGGAGCCGAATATCGCGACCCAGGGGTGCGCCAGCGCGGCATCGAGCCCTCGGCGGTAGACTCCCTTTATCCACTCGAAGACCGCATTCCGCCGCTCCTTCACGCCGCTCCTGTACAGCCACGAAGCGAGCACCGGGATCAGCGTGAGCGTGACGAGAAGCGAGCCTACGAGTGCGAAGATCGTGGTGTCGGCCATCGGACGGAACAGGCGACCGGACGGCCCGGAGAGTACGTAGATCGGAAGGAAGCCGGCTATGATCACCGCCACCGCGTAGAAGATCGGCCGGTCGACCTCGGCCGCCGCCTGCACGATGACGTCGCGCAATCGATACTGCGTGCCGTGCCGCAGCGCGAGCTGGCGGTAGATATTCTCCACCATCACCACCGCTCCGTCAACAAGAATGCCGAAGTCGATGGCGCCTATCGAGAGCAGATTCGCCGGGATGCTGCGTACGTCGAGTACGATGAAAGCGAAAAGGAGCGATAACGGGATCGTGGCCGCCACGATCAGGCCGGAGCGCCAGTCGTACAGGAAGAAGATCAGCACCACCACCACCAGCACGATCCCGCGCAGAAGGTTGCCCTCCACCGTGTGGGTGGTGAGAGCGACGAGATCGCTCCGGTCGTAGAAGGGATGGATCTTGACATCCTTCGGGAGCACGGAGTCGTTCAGCGCTCGTGTCTTCGCCTCCACGCCCTGCAGCACTGTTTGCGCCTGTTCGCCCGTTCGCATCATGATCACGCCCTCTACGGCATCGTCGGTGCTGTCGAAGCCGAACTGCCCGAGCCGCGGCGCGTGACCGATCACCACCTGCCCCAGATCCTTCACGAGAATCGGAGTGCCGTCGTGCACGGCGACCACGATGTTGCCGATGTCTTCCACGTCGTGCACGCGTCCCAGCCCGCGCACGTAGTAGAACTGGCCTCCCTCGGAGTAGAAGCCGCCGCCGGCGTTGCCATTGTTCGCTCCGAGCGCGTTTCCAACGTCGGCAACCGAGAGCCCTGATCCGGCGAGCCGGGTAGGGTCGAGGAGTACCTGGTACTGCATGGTCTCACCGCCGAGCGGCGAATCCTCGGCCACGCCGGGCACCGACTTGTACGCCTTGGTGATTACCCAGTCGTTGATGTTCTTGAGCTCCATCGGCGAGCGGTCGGGGCTCTGCAGCACGTAGCGGTACACCAGTCCCGAAGGCGATGAGAGCGGGCCCACCGACGGCGAGACCCCGTCGGGCACCTCCACATCGGGGAGCCGTTCGAACACCTGCTGGCGCGCGAAGTAGAGATCCGTGCCGTCGTCGAATGTGAGGCTCACGTCGGAGAGGCCGTAGAGCGACACCGACCGCACAACGTGCAGGTTGGGGAGGCCGTTCATCTCGACCTCCACCGGAACGGTGATGAGCCGCTCGACCTCCTCCGAGGCGTGACCCGGCCACTGCGTGATCACCTCCACGATGGGTGGTGAGAGGTCGGGGTACGCATCCACCGGGAGGCGTGTGAAGCTCCAGATCCCCGCGGCCACCAGGATCACAGCCAGCAGCACGACGAGGAATCGCTGCGTGAGAGATGTCGCTACGATGCGATTGATCAGCGACGGGCGGCGCCCCGCTGGCGCCGTGTTGTATTCGGGCTGCTCGCCGAGCCGCGGCGGGATGTCGGTGGCGCTCATTGGCTCTGCGCGAATTGCAGGAAGAGCCCGCCGCGTGAGATCACGCGATCGCCGGCCCGCAGCCCGCTGCTTATCTCGTAGCGCTCGTCTATCCGCGAGCCCAGATCCACGTTGCGCCGCTCGTAGCGCCCGGCTGAATCCTGGATGAACACGAAGGGGCGGTTGTCCTCGTCGCGCAGCACGGCGGAGACGGGCACGAGGAGTCCCTTGCTCTGGTCGTGCGAGCGGATGCCCACGTTCACGTACATGTCCTTCTTGAGCAGGCCGCCGCGGTTGGGCACCACTATGCGCACTGCAGTGGCCTTGGTGCTCGGATCCACGAAGGCGGCGACGTTGTCCACCCTGCCAGCAATGGGTTCGCGAGAAGAGTTGGTGACGACCGTGGCTGCATCGCCCACATGCACGGAGGCGAGGTCGGACTCGAACACGTTGGCCATCACCCACATTGCCGAGATGTCGGCCACTGTGAAGCACGGCGTCGAGCCTGCTTCGAGTAGTTGTCCGGGCGTGACGGTGCGCTCGACCAGCGTTCCCTCTATCGGGGAGCGGATTACTCCGCGCACCACTTCTGCCGCATGACCGGCCTGCAGCTCGCCGAGTGTGGCGTCATCCACTCCCAGTGCCTGGAGTCGCTGGAGCGCGGCGTCGCGATCCGCGGCGGCGGAGATGGCATCGGTCTGCGCCTGCTCGAGGTCGCGCCGCGCGATCGCGTCGTTCTTGAAGAGCTGCGCATCCAGGTCCGCGACACGCTGCGCGTTCACCGCGGTGGCGCGCGCCTTACGGTAGTCGGCGACCGCATCGGCGAAGTCGGGTGACGATACATAGGCGAGCGCCTCGCCACGGTGCACCCGCACCCCGGGTTGCACCAGGATCCGGGTCACAGGGCCCGAAATCGGTGCGAGGATCTGCGTCGACTGATCGCCGTCGTATTCCACCGTGCCGGTGGTCTGCACGATTCTGTGGAAGGACGACGGCTCGATCACGGCGACCCCGATGCGCTCGCGCTGTTCGGCGGGGAGCGTTACCGATGAATCCCTCCGGCTCGAATCGGGTAGCGAAGTAACGGAATCGGCGTCGGCCTTCGAGCCGCAGCCTGCGCCCGATGCGACCGTGATGCCAACGGCGAGGGCGCTCAATATTCTGTTGATCGTTCTCATGGCTCTCGGGGAGTGGAGGTCGAGTCGAGTGGTGCACCGACGGCCAGCTCGAGCTGGGCGCGGGCATCGTTGGAGGCACCGAGTGCGTCGGTGTACTGGCTCTCGACGTCGAGGAGGGTGCGTTGGGCGTCCAGCACTTCGAGAGCGGATGAGCCGCCCAGGCCGTAGCTGGTGGACGCGATGCGATACGCTTCGCGTGCCTCCGGGAGCAGCTCGTCGCGCAGGTACGCCACCTGCCGCAGCGATGTGCTCGCGGCGGCGTGAGCGGCGCGAACCTCCTGCGATACCTGGGCGCTCAGATCGCGACTGGCCGCGGCCAGCTCCAGCTCGCGGTGCCGCGACTCCGACACCTCACCCTTGTGATGCTGCCAGAAAAAGAGTGGAATGCCGAAGCCGATCTCGGTGGTGTACGGCGCTCCGACGGCGCCAGCAGCGAAGTCCTTTGACAGCGTGACGCTGATATCCGGAAGCCAGTACTGGCCAGCGAGCGACGTGGCCGCGCTCGCACCGCGCCTCGCCGCGGCCATGCTCCGCACTTCCGGGCGAGCCTGGAGCGCTCGCTGCTCGAGCACTTCTACGGATGGAATCGCCTCGGGCACTGCGAGGGTGTCGGCTGTCTCGATCTCTGCTCCGAGGAGGCGTCCCATCAACCGGTTCAGCGCCGCACGCGTGTTGGCCACGTCGCGCTCGTTCGCGATGAGATCGTTTTCGGCGCGCGATACTTCCACCTTCGCCTTGATCACGTCGATGCCGGCGGCCGTCCCGGCGTTGTAGCGCGCCTGGGTCTTCTGCAGGAAGTCGTCGGCGAGCCGCTTGGCCTCGCGGAGGTTGTCGCCGTGTCGGAGCGCAACCAGTAGCGCGTCGTAGCTCTGCACCGTTTGCGATGCCACGAACTGGCGCGACTGCGCGTACGAGAGCGTGGCGGCATCCACGTCGGTTCCGGCCACCTTCCCGGCCAGATAGAGCTTCGTGGGGAAGGGGATCGTGACCCCCAGCCCGAATTCCTTCGTGCCGCCGGCAGCCGGCGTGAAAACCCGCGATTCGTCTTCCATGCTGAGGCCGAGCTGCGGCTCGGGGAGCGCGGTAGCTTCGCTGACCCGTGCGCGCGCCTCGGCTATCTGCTCGCGCGAGGCGCGGAGCTGCGGGTTGTGCGCGAGGGCGCTGTCAACCGCCTGTTCGCGCGTGAGTACGAGTGCGCCCGCCGTGGTGTCGCCGGCCGCGAGCGACGATCGCGCGGTGCCGGCCTCCTGCGCATGGGGCGACCCACCCCATGGCAGACCCCATGGCAGTACGAATGCAACAACGAGCATGTACGCGTGCATGAACCCCCTCTGACCATACCGTTGGTGGTGGACCCGCGCCGCGGATTCGTCGCCTGGCTGGCTGGACGCTGCGCCTCCGGCCGTGATGGCATGGAGGTGCGCGTCGCTGCCGCCGGCGTCGAGCGGTGGATGCGGCGCGAGTGAGCCGCGCGTGTGCGATGCACACACGGCGGTTTGCTATCGGTAACGCGAACTACCGAAGCGGTATGGAGGGGATCGGTGGTGCTCGGGAGTTTCGGTCGTCGAACCGACTCGCCTTGGCGAGGTGCAGCGCCGGGGGCGGACTGATCGCGCTCCGTTCGGCTACTATCTCGCTGCCGCGCGCCGGCGTCTGCGGGACCGGGGTGAGCTGCAGCGCGATGCAGGCGGCGCAGTCGGCCGGATTGTGCGCGTGATGCTGGTGGGTGCCGCCGCTCTCCACGTGCGCGGGAGCGCTGCGGGATGCCCGTGCCTCGGCCGCCGGCGCCAGCAGCGTAGCCACGCTCTGGGTCGCCAACGCGAGGAAGGCGGCCAGAACGAGGAGACGCGAGCGAGGGCGGCGAAATGAGCGAAGCACGCCGGGCATCAGTAAAAGGTAGTAAATGAGTTCCCGGCTGTCACGACCCTGCGATGGATGCGTGTCAGCCCGATGGAGGCTACGCACTGGCCGGCCAGACCGTTCGACGGGGCCTGGCAGACCCGGCCAGGGGTCTGGCACGAAAATATATGTGATCCCATGCATTTCGGCTTGTGCTCGGCGTGTACCGCGGCAATGATCCGAGTACAACCATGTGGGCGCACACCCGTAGCGGCCGGGGAAGTCCCCTCCGGCGACCGGGCGCGCCATCGCTGGCCCCAGAGGAGACAATGGCAGATACTGGCGCAGTCATCCACCGTGAAGCCGCCGACGACCACCGCCTGCGACGCGACATCGGCATCATCGGTCTCCTCTTCACGGCGGTGGGCTCCATCATCGGGTCGGGATGGCTGTTCGGTGCACTGAGCGCCGCGCAGATCGCCGGCCCGGCGTCGGTGATAGCATGGGGGATCGGCGGAGTGATGATCATTCTGATCGGGCTCTGCTACGCCGAGCTCGGGACCATGTTCCCCGTCTCTGGAGGCGTGGTGCGCTTTCCGCACTACGCCTTCGGTTCGTTCGCGAGTTACACGCTCGGGTGGATCACCTGGCTGGCGGTGGCATCGACCACCTCCATCGAGGTGGAAGCGGCACTGCAGTACGCCACCAACTACCTCCCCTGGCTGCAGCGCCTCGACAGCGGAGTGCCAGTGCTGACCGGCGCCGGCTTCGCCGTGGCGGCGGCGATGCTCGCGCTGTTCAGCCTCATAAACGTGGTGGGGATCCGCTGGTTCGCGCGGCTCAACAACGCGATGGTCTGGTGGAAGCTCGCCATCATCGTCGTGGTCATCGTGTCGTTCATCCTCACTGTGTTTCACGGAGTGAACTTCAGCCACGAGCTGGCGGGCGGTTTCATGCCGTACGGATGGTCGGGAGTCTTCTCTTCCATCGCGACGGCGGGGATCGTGTTCTCCTATCTCGGCTTCCGTCAGGGAGTGGAGCTCGCCGGCGAAACACGCAATCCGCAGCGCAACGTGCCGATCGCGATCATCGGCTCGGTGCTCATCACAGGCGTGTTGTACATCGCGCTTCAGTCGGCGTTCATCGGAGCACTACCGTCGGAGGCGCTGCGCAACGGCTGGGCGAACATCGGGACGAGCTTCACGGGCGGGATGAACAACATGGCCGCCACCTACGGGCCACTCGCCGCGCTCGCGGGGGTGATGGGATTGAGCTGGCTGGCGGTGCTCCTCTATGTCGACGCCTTCATCTCGCCGGCGGACACGGGGCTCATCTACACCACCGTCACCGCGCGTATCTCGTACGCGATGGGGCGCAACGGGAACGCACCGCGAGCGCTCGCGAAGGTGAGCGCTCGCGGCGTCCCCTGGGTGAGCGTGATCGTGACTTTCGTGGTCGGGCTGATCTTCTTCCTCCCCTTCCCGGGGTGGCAGAAGCTGGTGGGGTTCGTCACGTCGGCAACCGTGCTCTCCTTCGGCTCCGGTCCCTTGGCGCTCGTCGCGATGCGAAAGCAGATCCCGCGGCAGGCGCGCCCCTTCCGGCTCCCTGCCGCGACTCTCATAGCATATCTCGGCTTTCTCTCCTCCAATCTGATCGTGTACTGGTCGGGTTGGGCCACAGACTGGAAGCTCTTCATCGCCGTGCTGATTGGCTACGTGGTGCTCGTCATCCACGAGGCGCGCAACCGTGAGACCACGCCTCCGCTCGAGTTCCGCTCGGGAAGCTGGGTCGTGGCGTGGCTCGTAGGTCTCGCGATCATAAGTTGGCTGGGCGACTACCCGGCACCGTCGGAGCACGCCGGCAACCTCGCCGTCCTGGGATTTGGCTGGGCCATAATCGTAGTAGCCATCTTCTCCG
>DASSOX010000158.1:0-40496 GCA_035700125.1 Gemmatimonadaceae bacterium | reverse complement strand
TGTGGTCGGTTCTTCGAGTCGCGCCCTGGAGCTCATGCTCGGAGCGGTGGGGCTGGTGCTTCTCCTCGTGTGCGTCAACATCGCCAACCTCATGCTCGTGCGCGGCTCGGAGCGAGCGCGCGAGTTCGCGCTCCGTTCCGCACTCGGCGCCGGCGGCGATCGCCTCGTGCGACAGCTCCTCGCCGAGAGCATCACGCTCGCACTCGCCGGTGCGCTGGCTGGACTAGCCGTGGCCACTGCGGCGATGAAGCTCCTAGTTCGCCTCAGCGCGGGCTCCATTCCGCGTCTTGCCGACCTCTCGCTCGACCCCCGCGTGCTGGCGTTCTCTCTCGTGGCGGCCACCGCGAGCGCGCTGATCTTCGGCATCGCGCCAGCGCGGAAGGTCGCGCGGAGCCGCCCTGCCGATGTCCTTCGCGAGCAGGGTCGCTCTGCCACGAGCGGCGGCGCATCGAGCAGATTGCGCTCGGCGCTCGTCGTGGCGCAGGTCGCACTCGCATTCATGCTCCTGGCCGCAGCCGGAGTACTCCTCGCGAGCCTGCAGCGGCTGCGCGAAGTTCCGCTCGGAGTGAGGCCAGCCAATATTCTCGCCTTCGAGCTCAACCTCCCCGCCGCTCGTTACGACTCCACCGCACGCGCGCGCTTCCGCGAGCAGTACGCCGCAGCGCTCGAGCGCCTGCCGGGCGTTCGTGCCGCTGGTGGTATCAGCCGACTCCCGGCAACCGGGGCTTTCAACAGCTGGGGAGCGACCGCGCTCACCGGACCGCTCGCCGGAGAGTCGGGCGAATCCGGGAAGAGCTCCATCCCGGTGGAGGCGCGGGTCGTCGCCGGCGACTACTTCCGTGCCGTGGGAATCCCTCTCCTCACGGGACGGCTCTTCGATGCGCACGACGACGTACACGCTCCACGCCGTGTGGTCGTGAGCCATTCGCTCGCCGAACGTCTCTATCCCGGCACCGACCCCATCGGCCAGCGGCTGTACACGGCTGACTTCGAAGCGGAGATAATCGGCGTGGTCGGAGATGTAGCACTGGATGCGGAGGGGCGTCGGGCCGCGTACATCTACCACGCGCACCGGCAGTTCGCCGGCGATCGGAACTGGGCGCTCACTCAGGTGGTGTCCACTGCGGGGCCGCCGGAGGAGATCCTCCCCTCGGTACGCCGCGCGACCGCGGAGCTCGACCCGCAGCTCGTGGTGTACCGCCCCACGACGCTGGAAGCGGCGATCGGCCGCGGCACCGCTCAGCGACTCTTCACACTGCGCGTCCTTCTCGCGTTCGCGGGTGTTGCGCTCTTCCTCGCTGCACTCGGCCTCTTCGGCGTCCTCTCCTACGGTGTGAGACTGCGCAGTCGCGAGCTGGGAATCCGTATGGCGCTCGGCGCGGAGGCGGGTGCGATTCGAGGGATGGTGATCCGTCAGGGGCTGGTGCTCACTTCGATCGGCATAGCCGTGGGGCTCTTGGGCGCGATGGCGGCGTCGCAGCTCCTCGCATCGCTGGTCTTCGAGGTGAGCGCGCTCGATCCACGCGTGCTCGGAGCCGTGGCGCTGCTCATGGCGGCAGTGGCCGCGCTCGCGGCGTATCTCCCCGCGCGTCACGCAACGAGTCTCGATCCGCGGACGGTGCTTCAAGGTGAATGAAACGCCGGCGGCGCCGCCGGCGATCGCGCACTGACAGCATCTCGCCGACGGCGCCGCTCTCGCGCCGCGCACGCATCGCGTGGCCACCGACAGGTGGCCACGCGATAGCGGAAATCCGGAGGACGCTGGGAGGCCCGCCCCTGGCCGCTCGCTGGCGGCTCGGACCGCCAAGCGATATGATTGCCTCCTCCAAAGAACAATCTCGCACCGCGGCCTTCGTCTCGATACCGCGCCTCCCCCGCGAGCCCTCATGAACAAGTCGTACGACGAGCTGGCGACATCCCTTGCCGGACGCTACGTGCTCGAGCGCGAGCTCGGGCGCGGTGGGATGGCGACCGTCTATCTCGCTCACGACGTGCGGCACGACCGACCCGTCGCGCTGAAAGTCCTGCACCCCGATCTCGCCAACGCGCTCGGGCCCGAGCGCTTCGAGCGCGAGATCAAGCTCGCCGCGCGGCTGCAGCACCCGCACATCCTCACCGTCCACGATTCCGGTGAAGACGCCGGGCAGCTCTGGTTCACCATGCCCTACGTGGAGGGCGAAACGCTTCGCGATCGGCTGACCAGAGAGAAGCAGCTCCCCGTGGAGGACTCCGTCCGAATCGCCCGCGAAGCGGCCGACGCCCTCGACTACGCCCACCGTCACGGCGTGGTGCACCGCGACATCAAGCCGGAGAACATCCTCCTCGCCGACGGCCACGCGCTGGTGGCGGACTTCGGCATCGCCCGCGCGCCGGACGACGGCGGCGCGCATCTCACGCAGACCGGCACCAGCGTCGGCACCGCGGCCTACATGAGTCCCGAGCAGGCCGCGGGAGAGCGAGACGTGGATGGCAGGAGCGACATCTACAGCCTCGCCATCGTGCTCTACGAGATGCTCGCCGGTGAGACTCCGTTCGCGGCGCCAACCCCGCAGGCCACGATCGCCCGCCGCTTCACCGACACGCCCACGCCGCTCCGCGCAATTCGTAACACCGTGCCGGAGGCCGTCGAAGCTGCCGTTCAGAAAGCGCTGGCGCGCACCACCGCCGACCGCTTCGCCACCGCGCGTCAGTTCGCGGATGCGCTCGCGCCGGCGACGTCCACGCTGCACGGAGCCGCGGTTCCTTCCGGGTCGAAGCGCCGTCCCGTCACCTCGCCGTTCGCAATGCTGGCGATCGGCGTCCTGATCGGCCTCGGCGTGTTCTTCACCTGGAGGCAACATGAGCCGCCGCCGGCCGCCGCTTCCGACTCCGGCCTGCGCCGGCTCGCCGTTCTCCCGTTCGAGAACCTCGGCGACTCCTCCGATGCCTACTTCGCCGATGGTGTCACCGATGCCGTGCGCGGGAAGCTGACCGCACTCTCCGGACTCGAGGTGATCGCGCGCGCGAGCTCGGAGCAGTACCGCGGCCATGACAAGTCGCCGCAACAGATCGCCGACGAGCTGGGAGTGCGCTACCTCCTCACCGGGACTGTGCGCTGGGCGAAAGCACCTGATGGCACGAGCCGCGTTCAGGTAAGCCCCGAGCTGGTGGACGTCGGCGGCGGCACAGCGCGGAGCAAGTGGCAGCAGCCGTTCAACGCTCCGCTCACCGACGTGTTCGAGGTGCAGGCCGACATCGCCGGCAAGGTGGCAAGCGCGCTGGATGTGGCGCTTGGCGCGGAAGATCAGCAGCAGCTCGCCGAGCGACCCACGCGGAACCTGGCCGCGTACGATCTCTACCTGAAGGGAGAGGCGCTGGTTGGGAACGACCTCCCGAGCCTGCAGCGGGCGATCTCCCTTTACGAGCAGGCCGTGAAGCTGGATCCGGGATTCGGGACGGCGTGGGCCCGCCTCGCATACCGTCTCGCCATGGAGAACACGCGAACTAGCGCGGTGCCCCGGCTGGCCGCCATGGATAGCGCGCTCGCACGTGCGCAGGCGCTGGCTCCGCACACCGCTGCGACATACCAGGCACGTACCATGGTCGCCTTGGCGCGTAACGACACCGCGGCGATGAATGCCATCCTGAAGGAGGGCATCGCCCGCCACCCGGCCGACCCCGACCTGCTTCGCGGCATCGCCCTGATCCAACTGCGGGACCTCACCAATCGAGCACGGGTGGACTCCGGTCTCGCCAACATGCAGCGCGCGCTCACGGTGGACCCGCGCTCGGTCAGAACACTGCGAGCGCTCGGCGCTTCCTATGACGCGCTCCACCGTTGGCCGGAGGCGCGCGAGCAGTACCGGCGCGCGCTCGACGTAGCCCCCGGAGATCTCCGCTCCATCGAAGCGCTCACGTACACCTACCTTGCCGAGGGCGACCTGGCTGGCGCGCAGCGCGTGCTCGACGGCACGCCGCCGACGCTCGATCGAGAGCTACTTCTCGCGCAGACCTCCATCTACCAGGACCGCTACTGGATTCTCACCAGGGCGCAGCAGGACACGGTTCTGAAGCTCCCCGTGGCGCCCTTCGACGGCGATCCTGGATCCCGCGCGCTGGTGCGCGCCGAAATCCATCACCTCCGGGGCGACACGGCGCTCGCACGCAGTTGGGGCGACTCCGCGCAACGGTTGTTCGCTGCCGCTCTCCGTTCCAGGCCTTCAAATGCGGAATATCTGGGACTCAGGGGCCTCGCCCTGGCTTACGCGGGCCGACACCGGGAAGCCGCGCAGCTGGGCAAGGAAGCGATCACCGCGGCCCGAGGCGGTTCACGCATTGGAGTCCCGGAGTATGTCCAGAACCTGGCGGCCAGAAGCTTCGTCCTCGTCGGTGAATACGACGAGGCGCTCGATCTCCTCGAGCAGCTACACAACAAGATGGATTTCACCACCTCGGGCTGGCTCCGCATAGACCCCGAGTGGGTGCCGCTCCACGGCAACCCGCGCTTCGAGAAGCTCATCGCGGGAACCGCCTCGTGAGCGACACGCTCGAGTCCCTCCGCGCTGCGCTCGCCGATCGCTACAGTATCGGGCGCGAGCTCGGGCGCGGTGGCATGGCTACAGTATACCTCGCCCATGATCTGCGGCACGACCGCCCCGTCGCGCTCAAGGTCTTGCACCCCGATCTCGCCAACGCCTTGGGCCCCGAGCGCTTCGAGCGCGAAATCAAGCTCGCCGCCCGGCTCCAGCATCCACACATCCTTACCGTCCACGACTCCGGCGAGAGCTCCGGTCAGCTCTGGTTCACCATGCCTTTCGTGGATGGAGAATCGCTCCGAGACCGGCTGGACCGCGAGAAGCAGCTGCCCGTCGAAGACGCGGTGCGCATAACACGCGAGGCGGCGCAGGCGCTGGAGTACGCGCACCGCCACGGGGTGATCCATCGCGACATCAAGCCCGAGAACCTGCTCCTCACCGAAGATGGCAACACGCTGGTGGCCGACTTCGGGATAGCGCGGTCGCTCGCACCGGGTAGCCAGCAGCTCACCGAGACGGGTATATCGCTGGGCACGGCTGCCTACATGAGCCCCGAGTAGGCCGCCGGCGAGCGCGACCTCGACGCGCGGAGCGACACGTACAGTCTGGCCATCGTGCTCTACGAGATGCTCGCCGGAGAGACTCCCTTCGCCGCTGCCACTCCGCAGGCTACCATCGCGCGCCGTTTCACCGATTCTCCTACGCCACTGCGCGCCATTCGAGAGTCGGTGCCCGAGAGCGTGGAGCACGCCGTGCAGAAAGCGCTCTCCCGCACGGCCGCCGATCGTTTCACCAGCGCACGCGCCTTCGCCGACGCGCTGGGACCTGCGCTCACGACGGGCGTGCTCATCCCGTCGGGCGCATCCAGCGCGTCGGCCGCATCGGCTTCCACCGCGCCAGCACGCGGACTGCCACGCCGCCGGCTCCCGATCGTGCTCGCCACCCTGGCGCTCGGCTTCGCAGTGGGCCTCGGCCTCCTCTTCACCTGGCGTCACGATCGAGCAGCGGAGGCGGGATCCGCGGTGCGCCGACTTGCGGTGCTCCCCTTCGAGAACATCGGCGATTCGTCGCACGCCTATTTCGCCGACGGTATCACCGACGCCGTCCGCGCCAAGCTGACCGGTCTCACCGAGCTGCAGGTCACCGCCTCGAGCAGCTCGGACGAGTACGTCCATACCGACAAGAACCCGCGCGACATAGCGCGAGAGCTCGGGGTCGATTACTTGCCCACGGGTAAGGTGCGCTGGGCGAAAGGGACCGATGGAACGAGCCGGGTGCAGGTCAGCCCGGAGCTGATCAGAGCGTCCACCGCCTCCGCCGCCTGGCACCAATCGTTCGACGCTCCACTGACCGACGTCTTCCAGGTGCAGGCCGACATCGCCAGCCGCGTGGCCAGCGCGCTCGACGTCGCGCTCGGCGACAGCGCCAGGCAGCAGCTCGCCGCGCGGCCGACGGAGAATCTCGCCGCGTACGATGCCTACCTGCATGCCGAGGAGATCGTGCGGAGCGTGAGCGGCCTGACCGGGGTACGCCGAGCAGCAACCTATTTCGAGCGGGCCACCGCGCTCGACCCCTCCTTCGCAATTGCCTGGTCGCGGCTTTCGCAGGCGCACTCCTTCTTGTACCTGAACAGGCCCACAGCGGCCGACTCGGTAGCGGCGCTCATGGCCGCCGAAAGGGCGATGGCGCTGGAGCCGCAGGGGGCGGAGAGCCACTTCGCTATGGGTCGCTACTACCGGAGTGTTCTGGCAGACAACACACGAGCCGCGGCAGAGTACTCGGCCGGGCTCGAGGCGTCGCCCCGCTCCTCTAATCTCCTCCGCGGGCTGTCGGAAGTGGAGTCGACGATGGGCGAATTCGACTCCGCGGCAGCGCATCTGGAGCGGGCCGCTATGCTCGACCCGCGAGCCGCGGCGGTCCTCAACTCGCTGGGCGACGTTCTAGTGTCGCTGCGGCGATACGCGGAAGCCGAGTCGGCGTACGACCGGGCGATCGCACTCGCCCCGACCAACCTGTCGAGTCTGGAGGGGCGGGCGATGGTGGAGATCGCGCGGGGCAACCTGCCCGCTGCGCAGGCGGTGCTTGCCGCAGCATCGCCAGACATCGACCCCACCGCGCTCGTGGCGTACCTGGCTACCTACGAGGATCTCTACTGGCTGTTGACCGACCAGCAGCAGCAGCTCCTCCTACGGCTCTCGCCCGCCGCCTTCGACAACGACCGCGCACTATGGGCCGTTGTGCGAGCGCAGACGTACTGGCTGCGCGGCGATACGTCGCGCGCTCGCATCTACGCCGACACCGCGCGCATCGCCTTCGAAGATCAGCTCCGGTCGTCGCCGTCGGACGTGCAGCGTCGCGTATTCCTCGGCCTCTCGCTCGCCTACCTGGGACGCTATGACGACGTCATCAGAGAGGGCCAACGTGCGGTGTCGGAGCTCCCGATCGCCAAGGACTACTCCTTCGGCACTTACATCCAGCACCAGCTCGCGCGGATCTACCTGGTTGCCGGCAAGAACGAGAAGGCTCTCGACGCGATCGAGCCGCTGCTGAAGGTTCCCTATTTCTTGTCACCCGGCTGGCTGCGGGTCGATCCCAACTTCGAGGCGCTCCACGGCAACCCACGCTTCGAGAAGCTCATCGCCGGGGATTGAGCCGTATATTTCTTCCATGAGTGAAGCATTACCCCCCACCCGGCGCACTAACATGGTGGCTCGCGTCTACAAGCTCGGCGCCGAACCCGGCGATGACATCTCGAGCAACTCCACGCCAGAGGAGCGCCTCGCGATGGTCGTGGTGCTCACGCGGCGAATGTGGGCGCTCACTGGTCGGCCGATCCCATCGTATCGCCGGAGCGAGATCCCGGTGAGCATCGTGAGAAAGTGATACCGGACGACTGGAAGGATCTCCTCACAGCGCTTACCGCTACCGGCGCCCGATTCCTCATAGTCGGCGCCCATGCCATGGCAGTGCACGGGGTACCGCTCGGCACTCAGGATCTGGATGTGTGGATCGATCCGCAGCCGTCGAACTCGGAACGCGTCTGGCGGGCCCTCGCTGACTTCGGCGCACCACTCGACGATCTCCAGATCTCGCTGGCTGACCTCGCACGACCCGACACGGTGATCCAACTCGGTCTGCCGCCAAACCGGATCGATCTCCTGACGACGCTCAGCGGGCTGCCAGACTTCCAGGCTGCGTGGGCCGATCGTGTCGTGCACCGGTTCGGCGAGATCGAGGTTCCCTTTCTGAGTCGATGCGTGGTCGATCTCAGGTCGCTCCCGGACCACTGTCCTTATTCCGCCGCTCGGCCGCTCTTCTCTCTGCTCTCTCGACGGCCTCTGCATCCCGCTTCTTAAGGGCCGCGGCGTTCTTATCGAAGCGAGGGAGTTGAGCTGGCGTCATCACCTTGCGCTTCTCCGCAATGGCTCGGACACGCAGCGCCAGGACCTGCGCATTGTGGGCCTTCACAGGTAGGGTCTGAGCGTTGAGGCGACCCTGCAATGCTCGGTAGCGGAGCGTGATGGCGTCGATCGAGTCCTGCTGCGCTTTGGTAAGCTCTATGCCATCGAAGAGCCGCGAGCGATAAAGCGGGACTTTTTCGCAGTTCGGGTGCGCCGTGCCGGGTCCACATGCCACCACTGGCCCCTTTGTCGCGGTGGCCTGAGCATACGTGCTCGTAGCCGCGACACTGAGGGCAGCCGCGACGGCTAGGATTCGAGTGGCTTCGTACATCGGGTCGCTCCTGGTGAGTTGAACGGTCGTGGCGCTGCGACAAACTTGGTGGCTTGCTGAGGTGCGGAAACCGCGATGGTTCTCTGCGCCGCAGCGGGCGCTCCACCCCGCATCATGGTTCGAGAGGTGCGACACCGCTGGTCGCACCGCCCGTGAGCCTAACCTTCCAATAGCGCGGCAGGAGGTCGAGCTGGGCCTCCGTTAGCAGCTTCCTGATTTGAGGGAGCCAGGCGTCCGTGGTTGACTGAGCGCGCTCCCTTGCCTTCCTGACGCGCGCCGCGATCTCGCTGTCCGGCACGGTGTCGCTGAGCTGCTCGATGTAGGCGGTCAACTTCGCCTGCGTAGAGTCGATCGCCTTCCGCCAGTGGCCCTCCATTACCCGCAAGCCGTCCACCTGATCCGGGCCCAATCGCAGCTTCTCACTCATGCGCAGGATGGCGGCGAACGGACTTCCCACCGGCAGTACGCGCGCTCGGGCTTCGGCGTCGTCTCGACTCTCGCGCGCCCGACGCGCCAGCGTTCGATTCTGCTGGGTTCTGAGCGATGGCCCGATAGGCATCCGTACGGAGACCCGGAGCTGTACTGGGCGGTGCCAGGCAGTTCCGCCGGGACGTCGACCGAAGCGTGGATTCACCTGGTAGCTGAACTCCCGCGCAGCCGGGTCGAAGGCGGTAGCCACGAGCAGCGTGGGGTCGGGAAGCCTCACGTCGCCCCAACCGCGCGCGTGCGCCGTCCCGTGCAGCAGCCGGTCCAGGCCCCCTGCGGCATTGAATATGTCGATGTTGATACCGCTCGCGTTGGGGAGCCAGGACGGCGAGAGCTCCAGCCGCAAATCGAGGGTGCTGCTCCACGGACCCGTGCAACTGTTGCGCGCGGCCATTCCACCGGCCTGACGTGCGACGCAGCGCCGCGCTGCCGCCGGAGCTCCGCGCAGTGCCGCGGCCATGCTCTGGCCCAGCGGAGAGGACGGCGACGGGATGAACGCGATATCGTTACTCGCGCCATCGCCGTTGACGTCGCCCGCCACGCGTGGCGTGTACCGCATCCCCGACATCAGAGTGCCGCGGGCCACGAGCCTCACCTTCTGGCTGAAGTTCATGTTGGCATACACGCTCAGCGTGTGCCGCGGCGCTGTGAGGGGGCCCCACACCACTGCTAGCGGGTCTCCTGCCGTGAGCCCACCGAACCCACGCGACTGCTCGCGCCCTCTCTGGTAGAGGTATTGCGCGTAGAAGTTGAACTTCTTCCCCTTGAAGAATCCCTTTCCCACCCTGAGTTGCGTGGCCACCACGTGCAGATCCGAAGTGGTCGCGAGCACCGGCCCGAAGAGTGGCGAGCGCCGCGATGCTCCGAGCGCAGTCGCGCCGGTAGTCGTGGCGATTGCCGACGCGGCTACATACACCGGCCTGTCCGCTTCTCCGGGGAGTACGAACGAGGGAGATGGCTGCAGGTTGAGGTCGATCGCGCCTCCCAGCTTGGTGCCTCGTGAATGGATGAGCGTTACGTATAGCTCACTCCACGTGATGTTGTGCCAGGTGAGCGCCGCGCGCCACTGAGACGGCGGACGGTAACGGTCGAACAGGGTGACGCTTGGGACGGCGCCGGTGACCGGCGCTCCGCCGCTCCCGTCGGTGCAGCTTCCGGGGATGTTCGCGGGATCATCTCCGTACTCCAGCCATTCGGGCGCCGGTACGGCATCGCCCGCACAGTCGAGCAACCGGGCCGCGGAGGGAAGGCCGGTAGCCTGTGATGCGGTGAGCGCCGTGCCGGCGCCGAGTCGCGACTGGAAGCGACCGAAAATGAGTGAGAGCCATCCGTTGGTCGACCGGGACGGGTACTCCTTGTCGAAGGGGCGTTCCCACTTCCACGCGATGCCGAGCCGGGGGCTCACGCTCGCCAGGCGCGGCAGCACATCGGTGCGCCTCCCGAAGAGCGAGTCGATCGCTGGATTGTAGCCAGTGGGAGCCGCGATACGTGCGAGGTCGAGCCGGAGGCCGTACTGCAACGTGAGCTCCTTGCTCGGCGTCCAGCGGTTCTCCACATAGAGCGCGCCGCGGATCCCTCTCGCTCGCTGAGCGGCCGCCGGCGTCCGGCGGGTGAAGCGCGAGGCGCGCCCGTCCTCGAGCGCCTCCAGCGACTCGAACTCGAACGTGCCGCGCTCGCCGTTCATCGGATCCTGCCAGAGGCGTTCGGTAAACAGCTCGCCGCCCACCCGATGCCGCTGCTTTCCGTCGAAGGAGAGCCAGGTGGTGGATGCGTGCGCCTGCCAGGTGAAGGTTCGCGAGTGCCCCGACGATGGATTGCCGCCAAAGGTGAGCCAGGTGAGCGCCGAGTCGCCCGAGGGGAGCTCGGAAAACACGCGCACGCGCGCTTCTGGCAGCGCGAGATAGGGCGATACCTGCGAATCGTAGATGTTGGCCGTCGTGGAGAGATCGGTGAGAAAGTTGTTCCCGATGTAGCGAGAGAACGCCGCGGTGAGGAACCCGCTGGTAACACGTGTGTGACCGCCGTACGAGGGAAGCGCGGAAGGCGAGGTAAACGCGCCGCCAGTGCCCGCGGTACCGAGGTTCGCATCGAAGCTGATCCTGGTCTCGGAGTCATTGTTTCCGAGGTCCAGATGTCCCATCCATGCCAGTCGCGTGGTGCTCTGGTGGCCGGGCATCGCCTCCACGGTGGCCGGAATGCCCGCTTGCGAGATTATACCGAGGAAGCGGTCGAGAGAGTCGGCCGCGAGGCCGAGCCGCGCGAGGCCGGCGGGCGTCGTGGGGAACTCCGGGAGTGGCGTAGTACTCCGGCCATATGTGAGCACCGATGTGAGATGCGCGGCGCCATCGAACAGTGGATCTGATGTCCATAGTGTCGCGTTCAGCGTGGAGCTTCGCGCACCCGCATCGGCGCTGGCGCGGTCCACCCACTTGAGCGCGGCTGGCGAAAGCGAGGCGGAAAGGTAGCGGAGGTGATACTGCTCGGCGCCGCCTACTTGCGCCGCGATGTGGCCGCCGCTGAAACCGCCCACGCTCGCGTCCGCAGTCGTCGATGTCATTCCTCCCCGCATGCCCACTGCATTGGGGAGCACCGCCTGAACGTCGGCGCCGTTCACACTCAACGAGTTCTCCGATGCATCGGCACCGAGCACCGAGTAGCGCCGCGGATCGAATTGCGACTCGAACTCGTCCCAGGGCGGGCGGACGTCGCTCTCGCCGCCGGTCGGTCCATCATCCACCGACGAAGCACCGCCCGTCCTTGGTGGGCGCGGCCGTTTGCGCGCCGTCACGGTCACCGAGTCGAGCTGTGCATCATCCATCAGACTTAGAGTCAGGTTGGCTGTGAGCACCTGCTCGTCGCCAGTACGGACGACGCGTACCGAGCCTGGCTCCATGAGGATGAAACGTGCAGTGACCACGTAGTCACCAGCGGAACCAGGGAAGAGGACGGTATACATCCCGTTCTCGTTCGTGGTCGCCTCGCGGGTCTCGCGGCTGTTTGACCGGCGCACGACGATGTACGCCCCGAAGACCGGTTGGCTGTCGGGGCCCGTGACCCGGCCGCGAATGATGTCCACGCGCTGCGGTTGCTGGGCGGCGAGGGATTTGACTGGCGCTAGGGCAATCCCGATGAGGAATATCCAGCGGGGCATGGTCTGACGTAACGCCATGTCATGGTGCGGAGGGCGAAATGAAAGCGAATACGTGATGTGGGATGACAGCTCAGCATTACGGATGCTGGCGTTGCACTTCCCTCGAGCCCAAGGCCGCGTCGATCAAACTTGTCGATGAGTTAAGTGACGCCGCAACCTTCGCGATCCCTACACAGGCTTCGCTCTCCGAGGTTCTCCTTGACAACGCGAAGTAGGCTCATCAACATCGTGGCGCTTCCGACGCGCGTTGATTAACGCACTCTTAAAATTCTTCCACGAGAACGTGCCGATGACCAGACAACGAGCTGTGTCACTCGTAGCGACAACCGTTCTTACCCTCATTGCCGCATCGATGTTCGCGGACACCCCACGGGCAGCTGCAGCATCTGACACGATACTTCGCGCGTCGAACGTAACGTTTGACGTTCACACGCCGTTGCCAATCGGACCGTGCAATGGTGAGATCTTTGCGCATGGGGCGCCTATTACGTACAGCTGGAATCCGATCGAGAACCGGTACTATTATGAGCTAAAATCCGGTAGCCTGGACGAAATGACGCTGAACACATCATGGAGCGGAACAACGATTACGCCGGGCGACTGGACGTGGACTGTTACCGCCACTGGGGCATGGGGCACGTCGGCGCCATCTCAGGAGTGCGACTACACGATCCTCGAACCATAGGTTTGGTACGCCGTCTTGCGCGAGATCTACGGGCTGGTTAGACCAGCCCGTATTAACTGGCGCTTCATGCCTCTGTTACCGTCTGGCTGGTCGGCCTCAACCAAAGAACTGTGGCCGGCTCATCGAAGGTTAGGTAGCCGAGGCCCAATGCTGGGAGGACTTGAAGGCCGTCGAAGAGGGGCGCTTTAGCGTCCCTCCAGATCGGAAATGCGCGATGCGGTATTCTGGCGGTCGTCTGCTGGCGTCGCCGCCCGCCGCGCGGCATGATTGCGCGCGAAGGAGCTCGAGGAGCGCTCCTTCGCGTGGCCGCGCTCTCCCCGCACGCCCCCATGAACTAACCGCACGACGAGCTGGCGAAATCCCTGGCCGGACGGTACCTGCTCGAGCGCGAACTTGGCCGCGGCGACATGGCCACCGTGTTTCTCGCGCGCCTACATGAGCCTCGAGCAGGCGGCCGGGAAGCGAGACGTGGATGGCAGGAGCGACATCTACAGCCTCGCCATCGTGCTCTACGAGATGCTCGCCGGCCAGTACGACGAGGCACTGGATCTGCTCGAGCGGCTCCACGACAAGGCCGATTTCACGACCTCTGGCTGGCTTCGCATCGATCCCGAGTGGACCCCGCTCCACGGCAATCCGCGCTTCGAGAAGCTGATCGCGGGGAGCTGATCGCCGCATCTCCGCTCGCACATCGTCAGACCCCCGCCACTCTCCTCTTGTACTCCGCCAGCGCCGCGTCCAGACGGTCGTGTGCGGTGGTGTCGCCCGGCACGTTGTGCGACGGGTGGATGTAGAGCTTCACTCCGCGACCGGCGAGGATCTCGGCCACCGTCGTGATGGTCATCCACACAACCGTCACGAACGCCATCGTCGACACCGGTCCAACCTTGTCCTGGTGCCCGGCCAGCACCACCGATGAGTCCCCCGCCGGCACGCGCGTGTCGATCACGACATCGGCGATGTCGAAGAGCTTCTTCCCCGACGGATGCCGCGGCGTGCTCCTCTCCGCCTGCTCGGCCGAACCGGTGGCTACCACCTTCATCCCCAGCTCCTTCGCCCGCAACGCAACGTCGATGTTCACGTTGTTGATCCCCGTGTGCGAGAAGATCCACATCGTGTCGCGCGGATCGAAGTCGTACGACTTCATGATCGCGTTACCGTAACCCTCGGCGCGCTCGAGAAACAGGAATTGATGGATCCCCATCTCGCCCGTGATCCGAGTGAAGAAGGTGAGCGGCAGCTCCACCATCGGATGGAACCCAACGAAGCCGCCGATGCGCGGGTACATCTCCTCCACCGGAATGGTCGCGTGTCCGCAGCCGAAGGTGTGTACCCAGCGCTCGGCTTCTATCGAGCTCGCCATGAGCTCCGCCGCGGCGCGGATCTGCGGGAGCTGCGTCGCTTCTATGTCGTTCATTACCGCTCGCGTGTTGGCGAGCCACTGCTGTGCAAGCATGAGTCCTTTATAGGTATGAGGGCTTGAACCGGCGAATGCCTTCACCGGTGTACCGTCGTGCGGGATGAATTGCCGGATACTGGGGAGACGATGTCTCCTGAATCACGCGGTCGCTGGCCGAGAGGCGAGCCGGCGAGTCACCACGAGGAGCAGCGCCGCGAGGAGCACGAGCGCCGTCGGTATGATGAGGAAGGAGCCGCGCAGCCCGTACACCGCACCGAGCGCACCCGTGGCGTACGGTAGCAACATACCACCTATGAGCGCCATCACGATGACGACGCTGAACGCCGTCCCCGATAGCTGCTCGTAACGGTCACCCACGAAGCCGAGCACCACGGGGAAAGTAGCAGCGAAGCCGCAGCCGAGGAGGAACACGCCCGCGCCGGCCGCAACCACACTCTCCGTGCCGAGCAGAAGGAACGCACCCACGAGCGCGACCGCGAGGCAGCCGAGCAGCACCCGCGCGGGCGACGCGCGCCGGAGCAGCCAGCCGAGCGCGAGACGCATGAGCATCATCCCCAGCCAGTAGAGCGAGAGGAAGCCGAGCGCGCGCTGACCCGCGAGCCCCAGCTCCTCCTGGAAGTAGGTAGCTGTCCAGCCGCCCACGGTGATCTCCATCCCACTTTCCAGGAAGAGCATCATCCCCATGAGCAGGAGAACCGGATCGCGGATCAGCCGCCCCGCTGCGGCGAGCGGGAAGCCCTGCGCCTGCTTGGGCGCGGGGAAGCGCGCGACCGCGGTGACTACCAGCGGAACGAGCACCAGCACCGCCACGGCTGCGATGAGCGTGGAGTACGAGAAGCGACCGAGAAGGAGCGCGAGCGCGAAGGGAACTCCCACCGCGCCCACACCGAAGAACACTCCGAGCAGACTGAGGCCGGCGCTCCGCTCGCCCGCGCTCACGTCCGCGACGAGCGCATTGGTGCCTCCGTTGATCACGCCCCCGCCGAGGCCCACGAGTACGATCGCGACGCGCAGCCAGGTCAGAGTGGGCGCGTAGGCGATCCCCGCGAGGCCGAGCGCGATGAACGCCGCAGCCACCACCAGCACGCGTTTGTAGCCGCGCAGGTCCACGATCGGCCCGAAGAACACCGACCCGACGAGGATCCCGAAGCTCATGAGCACGAAGAGCGCTCCCGCGGCGTTCTTGTCGATGCCGAAGCGCTCGACCAGCGACGGCAGCACCGCGCCGAGGGTGGTGAGGACGATCCCGAAGGCGAGCATCCCCAGACACGCCACCGTGAAGAGGACGCCGCGACTCGACGCGTCCGCGCTGGTCCGCGCGCTCGTCATCATAGCGTTGGCGTGGTGGGGTGCGCGCCGCGATGCGCGGCATCGTCCCGCATGGCCGGCGTGTCAACGCTGCCAAGAAGCGCGAGCCGCGCGGCGCCGTAGAGTCCCGCGTCGCCACCGAGCTCGCTCGCCACGAAGCGCGTCTCCTTCACCGCGATCGGCTGCGCCCAGCGAACCGCTTCTTCCTGGATGCGATCGAGGAAGCGCGCGGCGGGGCCGAAGACGCCTCCGCCGAAGACTATCACCTCGGGGTCGAAGAGACTCACGAGATTCGCGGCGGCCATCCCCCAGAACGCGATCGCATCGTCGAGTACCCCGGTGGCGATCACGTCGCCCTTTTCGTAGGCCGCGAAGATCTGCTCGGCGGTGAGCGCCATCGGGTCCACCTTCCGCAGATCGCCATCGTAGCCGCTGTCACGGGCGAGCCGCTCGCGCGCTACCTTCGCGAGCCCCGGCCCGGAGGCGTGGTACTCGAAGCAGCCGCACGACCGGTACTCCTCGCGGAAGGGGCGGTCGAGAGCCAGCCAGCCGATGGCGCCGCCGATGTCGCCGTGGCCGCGCAGGACGCGGCCGTCCACCATGATTCCGGCACCGATCCCCGTGCCCACCGCCAGGAAGATCGCATGCCGCGTGCCGCGTGCCGCGCCGCGCCATACCTCACCGAGTATGTAGCCCGCGCGGTCGCTGTCTATCACTACCGGAGTATCCGGTGCCACCACGCGACGCAGCTCCTCGAGCAGCGGGTAATCGTCCCAACCCGGGATGTTGGGGGCCCACACGGTTCCGCGCTCCGCGCGGTAGATCCCCGGGACCGTGACTCCCACGCCACCCGTCGCCCCCTCGCAGTGTTGTGTGACGAGCGACGCCACTTCGGCACCGGTACGGCCATCGAGAGGAACGCTGTCGCGATGCAGGAGCTTCCCGCCCGCATCGAAGATGGCGGTTGCGAGCTTGGTTCCTCCGAGGTCCAGAGCGATTACCGGCATATCTGCTGCTTGCGTGAGGCTGGCGGATCGAAAGCCGAGGCGTTCCGACGGCGACGACCGGAGCTATTCGTGCGACGCCGAGAGTATAGGGAAGCGGGCAGCCGCTCGCCAGCGGGAGCGCCCTCGCGGGTCACCCGAGCAACGCGGCCGGGATGGTGGGGAGCGGCGAGCCCGCCAGCGCTCGCGCGAGCGTGGCACGCAGGCATACCGGCGAGCCAGCGCGACTCATCTTGACTTGTATTACATCCGGACTAGATTGTAACACATGAAGGATACGCACCTCACCCTCCGTCTGCCGCTCGAGCTGGCGCGCGTCCTCACGCGTCGCGCACGCGATCGCGGAGTGCCCAAGTCGCTCGTGGCACGGGAGGCGGTAGCGCTCTATCTCGGCACCGCTCCCGAAGCCGGCGCGGCTCCGCCGCTGACAGCACGGGAGCTGGCCGCGCGCTGGCCCGAGTTGCCGCGCCTCGGTGCCGACGATGCGGCGACAATGGAGCGCGACATAGTGGAGGGCCGGGCTGCCCTGCCGGCGGCGCGCGACCCGTGGGATTGATTCTCGACACTTCCGTTTTCATCGCCGGTGAGCGAGGCACCCTGCGCCTGCCAGCGTTCCTCGAGGCGCATGCCGAGGAGGCCGTGTCGATGGCGGCGATCACCGCGTCGGAGCTGCTGCATGGCTATCACCGGGCGAAGGACGCCGGCACCCGCGCACGACGCGCCGCCTTCGCCGAGGCGCTGCTCAGCGTAGTACCTGTTCTCCCCTTCGGCGTGCTCGAGGCCAGACAGCACGCAGAGCTCTGGGCGGGACTGATGAGGAAGGGAACCGTCATCGGGCCGCACGATCTCATGATCGCGGCCACGGCCCTCGCTCACGGCGACACGCTCGCCACGCTGAACAGAAAGGAGTTCAAGGTCGTGAGCGGGCTCCAGCTCGCGCGCCTCGAACCCTATATGGTGCGATGACTCTCATCTCCGCCGCCGTACTGCTCTTCTTCGTGATGGACCCGCTGGGGAACGTACCGTTGTTCCTGACGGCGCTCCGCCACGTGGACCCGGCCCGCAGCCGCACGGTGATCGTGCGCGAGCTGGTGATCGCGCTCGTGATAATGGTGGTCTTTCTCTTCGCGGGCCGCTACATCCTGGAGATGCTCCAGCTATCCCCCGCCGCGCTCACGGCCGGTGGGGGTTTCATACTGCTGCTCATCGCGCTCAGGATGATCTTCCCCACCAGCGAGCACTCGCTGCGCGAGGAGGTGCGCGAGGAACCGTTCGTGGTCCCCCTCGCCATTCCCTACACCGCGGGACCAGGCATGCTCGCCACAGAGCTCCTCTTCATGACGCGCGAGCCCCACCGCTGGCCGATCTGGCTCGGCGCCGTGGCGCTGGCGTGGCTCGCCTCGGCCATCATTCTCTATTTCTCGAGCCACCTGCGCACCATCCTCGGCGAGCGCGGGCTCACGGCCGTGGAGCGGTTGATGGGGATGCTCCTCGTCATCGTCGGCGTGCAGATGCTCATGGCGGGCGTGGTGGAGTATCTGCGCGCCTGAGGCGCTCCGCTACCGGGCACGCGGAAATGGAACGCGGCTACTCGCCTATGCGGCGTATCACCCTGCACGGATTGCCGGCCGCGAACACGCCCTCGGGGATGTCGCGCGTGACCACGCTCCCCGCGCCGATGACCGTGCGCGAGCCGATGCGCACGCCCGGTGTGATGATCGCGCCGCCACCCACCCACACGTCGGCTCCGATACCCACCGGCTTGCCGAACTCCCTCCCGCGCCTTTCCTGGGCGTCGAGCGGGTGCATGGCGGTATAGATCTGCACTGCGGGACCGAAGAGCGTGTAATCGCCGATGCGCACGTGGCAGACGTCGAGCACCACACAGTTGAAGTTGAAGAAGACGCGCTCGCCCAGCTCGATGTTCGAACCGTAGTCGCAGAAGAAAGGCGGCTGCATCCATACCGAGTCGCCGCCGGCACCGAATAGCTCCACGAGCAGCCGGCGGCGCTCTTCCTTCTCGCTCTCGCGCGTTGCGTTGAGCGCCCAGCAGATGTCGCGTGCACGATCGCGCGCGGCCACGAGCACGGGGTCGAGGGGATCGTAGAGCTCCCCCGCGATCATCAACTCGCGTTCGCTGGGCATCTCAGGCGTGGGTTCCCGGCAGCGGGCACGCATCGACCGATGCGTGAGCGCTGGACGCTCCCGCGGAGACCGCGGCCGTCACGCGGCGCTCCCCTGCGGGAGCAGTCGCGCGATCCACGCGCGCGCGGCTTCCAGCTCGCCCTCGGTCACGGCGTGGCCGCCCGACTCCCAGTGAACCGTCACGTCGGCGCCGGCATCCCGAAGTATCCCGGCCAGTCGCTCCACCTCGTCGGGTCGCACCATTGGATCGTTCCTGCCTGCGCCGATGAACACCGAAGTTCCCTCGAGATCCGGAGGCGACTCCGGCTCGAAGGGCACCATGGGGCTCAGCAGCACTGCTCCTCGCAACACACCGGGCCGCCGCAGCATGATGCTCGCAGCGATGTTGGCGCCATTCGAGAAACCAACCGCGACCATCCCGTGCGCATCGAGGCCGTAGTTCCGCTCGGCCGCCTCCACGAAGTCCGCCAGCTCCTCGGTGCGAAGCTTCAGATCTTCCTGATCGAACACACCCGCGGCGAGTCGGCGGAAGAAGCGCGCGGCACCCTGCTCGAGCACCTTCCCTCTCGGGCTCAGCATCGCGGCTCCCGGAAGGAGCGCGCGACCGAGCGGTACCATGTCGTTCTCATCGCCTCCGGTGCCGTGCAGAAGCAGAAGCGTGGTGCTCCCCGCCAGCTCGCCGCCGCTCGAGGGCGGGATGTAGCGGTGCACGAAGTCGAGCGCATCGCCGCTCACATCCTCCGGCCCGGTGGATTCCGCGAACACGGAAGTCCCGCCCGCGGAGACACCCAGATGGATGCGCGGTAGAATCGCCTCGATCTCGGCGCGCTGCGCCTCGTACTGGGGAGGGAGCATGAGCCGCTCGCCGAGCCGCTCCACCGGCTCGTCGATCGCGAACCCCGGCTGTTCGGTGGCCAGCTCGTACAGCACGCCACCAGGCTCTCGGAAGTAGACCGAGTGGAAGTACATCCTGTCGATCACCGGCGTCGGCCGCATCCCGGCGGCCACCAGGCGCTGGCGCAGCGCGAGCTCGTCGGAATCGTCTCCCACGTTCCACGCCACGTGGTGCACCGTGCCGGCGCCGCCGGTTCCGCGGGGGAAGCCGCCGACATCACGCACATCCACCAGCGCGCCGGGACCGCCGTCGCCAGTCGCGTAGCGTCGCGTGCCATTCTCTTCGCGCACCTCGCGGAAGCCGAGCGAGTCGATGAGTGCGCGCTCCGATGGATCGCCGTTCTCCACCCAGAGAGTCACGTGGTGGAAACCGTGGATGGCGTTCTCGTGTGCGATCCCGGGCGCTCCGTCCCAGGCCGGCCGCGACTCCGCCTCCTCGCTCGCCACGAGCTCGAGCATCAGCCCGTCGTGATCCTTGAACGCTATCACCTGCTCGGTGCCGGCACCCGGGGTCGATCGCTTCGCGGGTCCGGCGTACTGCACGCCGTGGCGCAGCAGACGCTCCACCCAGAAGCCGATCGCACTCGGCAAGATCGAAAACGAGACTACCGCCACCTGCCCCGTCCCCTGTCTTCCGCGGCGAGCGCCGGGCCAGGGGAAGAAAGTCATGATGCTCCCCGGCGTCCCGACTTCGTCGCCGTAGTACAGGTGGTAGGTCTGTGGATCGTCGAAGTTCACGGTGCGCTTCACGAGCCGGAGCCCGAGCAGTCCCGAGTAGAAGTCGAGGTTGCGCTGCGGATCGCTCGCAATCGCGCTCACGTGGTGGATTCCGTGTATAGTCGCCATGGAGGACTCCGTGGGTGGGGTCGAATGCCGGGGTCAGGTCTTGCATCGTGCATCGGCTGGCTCGAGCCAGCCGATGCACGATGCAAGACCTGACCCCGGCATTCGACCCCACCCACGGAGTCCTCCATGGCGACTATACACGGAATCCACCACGTGAGCGCGATTGCGAGCGATCCGCAGCGCAACCTCGACTTCTACTCGGGACTGCTCGGGCTCCGGCTCGTGAAGCGCACCGTGAACTTCGACGATCCACAGACCTACCACCTGTACTACGGCGACGAAGTCGGGACGCCGGGGAGCATCATGACTTTCTTCCCCTGGCCCGGCGCTCGCCGCGGAAGACAGGGGACGGGGCAGGTGGCGGTAGTCTCGTTTTCGATCTTGCCGAGTGCGATCGGCTTCTGGGTGGAGCGTCTGCTGCGCCACGGCGTGCAGTACGCCGGACCCGCGAAGCGATCGACCCCGGGTGCCGGCACCGAGCAGGTGATAGCGTTCAAGGATCACGACGGGCTGATGCTCGAGCTCGTGGCGAGCGAGGAGGCGGAGTCGCGGCCGGCCTGGGACGGAGCGCCCGGGATCGCACACGAGAACGCCATCCACGGTTTCCACCACGTGACTCTCTGGGTGGAGAACGGCGATCCATCGGAGCGCGCACTCATCGACTCGCTCGGCTTCCGCGAGGTGCGCGAAGAGAATGGCACGCGACGCTACGCGACTGGCGACGGCGGTCCCGGCGCGCTGGTGGATGTGCGTGATGTCGGCGGCTTCCCCCGCGGAACCGGCGGCGCCGGCACGGTGCACCACGTGGCGTGGAACGTGGGAGACGATTCCGACGAGCTCGCGCTGCGCCAGCGCCTGGTGGCCGCCGGGATGCGGCCGACGCCGGTGATCGACAGGATGTACTTCCACTCGGTCTACTTCCGAGAGCCTGGTGGCGTGCTGTACGAGCTGGCCACCGAACAGCCGGGGTTCGCGATCGACGAGCCGGTGGAGCGGCTCGGCGAGCGGCTCATGCTCCCTCCCCAGTACGAGGCGCAGCGCGCCGAGATCGAGGCGATTCTACCGCGCATCCATCTGGGTGTCTCCGCGGGCGGGACTTCCGTGTTCGCGGAATCCACCGGGCCGGAGGATGTGAGCGGCGATGCGCTCGACTTCGTGCACCGCTACATCCCGCCCTCGAGCGGCGGCGAGCTGGCGGGGAGCACCACGCTTCTGCTTCTGCACGGCACCGGAGGCGATGAGAACGACATGGTACCGCTCGGTCGCGCGCTCCTTCCGGGAGCCGCGATGCTGAGCCCGAGAGGGAAGGTGCTCGAGCAGGGTGCCGCGCGCTTCTTCCGCCGACTCGCCGCGGGTGTGTTCGATCAGGAAGATCTGAAGCTTCGCACCGAGGAGCTGGCGGACTTCGTGGAGGCGGCCGAGCGGAACTACGGCCTCGATGCGCACGGGATGGTCGCGGTTGGTTTCTCGAATGGCGCCAACATCGCTGCGAGCATCATGCTGCGGCGGCCCGGTGTGTTGCGAGGAGCAGTGCTGCTGAGCCCCATGGTGCCCTTCGAGCCGGAGTCGCCTCCGGATCTCGAGGGAACTTCGGTGTTCATCGGCGCAGGCAGGAACGATCCAATGGTGCGACCCGACGAGGTGGAGCGACTGGCCGGGATACTTCGGGATGCCGGCGCCGACGTGACGGTTCACTGGGAGTCGGGCGGCCACGCCGTGACCGAGGGCGAGCTGGAAGCCGCGCGCGCGTGGATCGCGCGACTGCTCCCGCAGGGGAGCGCCGCGTGACGGCCGCGGTCTCCGCGGGAGCGTCCAGCGCTCACGCATCGGTCGATGCGTGCCCGCTGCCGGGAACCCACGCCTGAGATGCCCAGCGAACGCGAGTTGATGATCGCGGGGGAGCTCTACGATCCCCTCGACCCCGTGCTCGTGGCCGCGCGCGATCGTGCACGCGACATCTGCTGGGCGCTCAACGCAACGCGCGAGAGCGAGAAGGAAGAGCGCCGCCGGCTGCTCGTGGAGCTATTCGGTGCCGGCGGCGACTCGGTATGGATGCAGCCGCCTTTCTTCTGCGACTACGGTTCGAACATCGAGCTGGGCGAGCGCGTCTTCTTCAACTTCAACTGTGTGGTGCTCGACGTCTGCCACGTGCGCATCGGCGATTACACGCTCTTCGGTCCCGCAGTGCAGATCTATACCGCCATGCACCCGCTCGACGCCCAGGAAAGGCGCGGGAGGGAGTTCGGCAAGCCGGTGGGTATCGGAGCCGACGTGTGGGTGGGTGGCGGCGCGATCATCACACCGGGCGTGCGCATCGGCTCGCGCACGGTCATCGGCGCGGGGAGCGTGGTCACGCGCGACATCCCCGAGGGCGTGTTCGCGGCCGGCAATCCGTGCAGGGTGATACGCCGCATAGGCGAGTAGCCGCGTTCCATTTCCGCGTGCCCGGTAGCGGAGCGCCTCAGGCGCGCAGATACTCCACCACGCCCGCCATGAGCATCTGCACGCCGACGATGACGAGGAGCATCCCCATCAACCGCTCCACGGCCGTGAGCCCGCGCTCGCCGAGGATGGTGCGCAGGTGGCTCGAGAAATAGAGAATGATGGCCGAGGCGAGCCACGCCAGCGCCACGGCGCCGAGCCAGATCGGCCAGCGGTGGGGCTCGCGCGTCATGAAGAGGAGCTCTGTGGCGAGCATGCCTGGTCCCGCGGTGTAGGGAATGGCGAGGGGGACCACGAACGGTTCCTCGCGCACCTCCTCGCGCAGCGAGTGCTCGCTGGTGGGGAAGATCATCCTGAGCGCGATGAGCAGCAGTATGAAACCCCCACCGGCCGTGAGCGCGGCGGGGGATAGCTGGAGCATCTCCAGGATGTAGCGGCCCGCGAAGAGAAAGACCACCATTATCACGAGCGCGATCACCAGCTCGCGCACGATCACCGTGCGGCTGCGGGCCGGGTCCACGTGGCGGAGCGCCGTCAGGAACAACGGTACGTTCCCCAGCGGGTCCATCACGAAGAAGAGCAGTACGGCGGCGGAGATGAGAGTCATCGCACCATATAGGGTTCGAGGCGCGCGAGCTGGAGCCCGCTCACGACCTTGAACTCCTTTCTGTTCAGCGTGGCGAGCGTGTCGCCGTGAGCGAGGGCCGTGGCCGCGATCATGAGATCGTGCGGCCCGATGACGGTTCCCTTCCTCATCAGTCCCGCCCAGAGCTCTGCGTGCTGTCTGGCCTCGAGCACGCCGAAGGGGAGAACAGGTACTACGCTGAGCAGCGCCTCGGCGAAGGCGGCGCGTCGTGCGCGGGTGCCGGCGTCCTTCGCCCGGTGATAGCCATGCAGCAGCTCCGACGCGGTGATCGCCGCCATCGACACGGCCTCCTCGGCATGCGCCTCGAGGAACGCTGGCAGGCGCAGGGTGCCTCGCTCACCGGCGATGAAAACGGAAGTGTCGAGAATCAATCCCACGGGTCGCGCGCCGCCGGCAGGGCAGCCCGGCCCTCCACTATGTCGCGCTCCATTGTCGCCGCATCGTCGGCACCGAGGCGCGGCAACTCGGGCCAGCGCGCGGCCAGCTCCCGTGCTGTCAGCGGCGGAGCCGCGCCGGCTTCGGGAGCGGTGCCGAGATAGAGCGCTACCGCCTCCCGTGCCACGAGCGACTTGGGCACTCCGCGATCGCGTGCGCGACGCGTGAGGACGCGCGCCAGCTCGAGCGGCAGACGGAGGGTGAGGTGCGTATCCTTCATGTGTTACAATCTAGTCCGGATGTAATACAAGTCAAGATGAGTCGCGCTGGCTCGCCGGTATGCCTGCGTGCCACGCTCGCGCGAGCGCTGGCGGGCTCGCCGCTCCCCACCATCCCGGCCGCGTTGCTCGGGTGACCCGCGAGGGCGCTCCCGCTGGCGAGCGGCTGCCCGCTTCCCTATACTCTCGGCGTCGCACGAATAGCTCCGGTCGTCGCCGTCGGAACGCCTCGGCTTTCGATCCGCCAGCCTCACGCAAGCAGCAGATATGCCGGTAATCGCTCTGGACCTCGGAGGAACCAAGCTCGCAACCGCCATCTTCGATGCGGGCGGGAAGCTCCTGCATCGCGACAGCGTTCCTCTCGATGGCCGTACCGGTGCCGAAGTGGCGTCGCTCGTCACACAACACTGCGAGGGGGCGACGGGTGGCGTGGGAGTCACGGTCCCGGGGATCTACCGCGCGGAGCGCGGAACCGTGTGGGCCCCCAACATCCCGGGTTGGGACGATTACCCGCTGCTCGAGGAGCTGCGTCGCGTGGTGGCACCGGATACTCCGGTAGTGATAGACAGCGACCGCGCGGGCTACATACTCGGTGAGGTATGGCGCGGCGCGGCACGCGGCACGCGGCATGCGATCTTCCTGGCGGTGGGCACGGGGATCGGTGCCGGAATCATGGTGGACGGCCGCGTCCTGCGCGGCCACGGCGACATCGGCGGCGCCATCGGCTGGCTGGCTCTCGACCGCCCCTTCCGCGAGGAGTACCGGTCGTGCGGCTGCTTCGAGTACCACGCCTCCGGGCCGGGGCTCGCGAAGGTAGCGCGCGAGCGGCTCGCCCGTGACAGCGGCTACGATGGCGATCTGCGGAAGGTGGACCCGATGGCGCTCACCGCCGAGCAGATCTTCGCGGCCTACGAAAAGGGCGACGTGATCGCCACCGGGGTACTCGACGATGCGATCGCGTTCTGGGGGATGGCCGCCGCGAATCTCGTGAGTCTCTTCGACCCCGAGGTGATAGTCTTCGGCGGAGGCGTCTTCGGCCCCGCCGCGCGCTTCCTCGATCGCATCCAGGAAGAAGCGGTTCGCTGGGCGCAGCCGATCGCGGTGAAGGAGACGCGCTTCGTGGCGAGCGAGCTCGGTGGCGACGCGGGACTCTACGGCGCCGCGCGGCTCGCGCTTCTTGGCAGCGTTGACACGCCGGCCATGCGGGACGATGCCGCGCATCGCGGCGCGCACCCCACCACGCCAACGCTATGATGACGAGCGCGCGGACCAGCGCGGACGCGTCGAGTCGCGGCGTCCTCTTCACGGTGGCGTGTCTGGGGATGCTCGCCTTCGGGATCGTCCTCACCACCCTCGGCGCGGTGCTGCCGTCGCTGGTCGAGCGCTTCGGCATCGACAAGAACGCCGCGGGAGCGCTCTTCGTGCTCATGAGCTTCGGGATCCTCGTCGGGTCGGTGTTCTTCGGGCCGATCGTGGACCTGCGCGGCTACAAACGCGTGCTGGTGGTGGCTGCGGCGTTCATCGCGCTCGGCCTCGCGGGGATCGCCTACGCGCCCACTCTGACCTGGCTGCGCGTCGCGATCGTACTCGTGGGCCTCGGCGGGGGCGTGATCAACGGAGGCACCAATGCGCTCGTCGCGGACGTGAGCGCGGGCGAGCGGAGCGCCGGCCTCAGTCTGCTCGGAGTGTTCTTCGGTGTGGGCGCGGTGGGAGTTCCCTTCGCGCTCGCGCTCCTTCTCGGTCGCTTCTCGTACTCCACGCTCATCGCAGCCGTGGCGGTGCTGGTGCTCGTTCCGCTGGTAGTCACCGCGGTCGCGCGCTTCCCCGCGCCCAAGCAGGCGCAGGGCTTCCCGCTCGCCGCAGCGGGGCGGCTGATCCGCGATCCGGTTCTCCTGCTCATGGGGATGATGCTCTTCCTGGAAAGTGGGATGGAGATCACCGTGGGCGGCTGGACAGCTACCTACTTCCAGGAGGAGCTGGGGCTCGCGGGTCAGCGCGCGCTCGGCTTCCTCTCGCTCTACTGGCTGGGGATGATGCTCATGCGTCTCGCGCTCGGCTGGCTGCTCCGGCGCGCGTCGCCCGCGCGGGTGCTGCTCGGCTGCCTCGCGGTCGCGCTCGTGGGTGCGTTCCTTCTGCTCGGCACGGAGAGTGTGGTTGCGGCCGGCGCGGGCGTGTTCCTCCTCGGCTGCGGCTTCGCTGCTACTTTCCCCGTGGTGCTCGGCTTCGTGGGTGACCGTTACGAGCAGCTATCGGGGACGGCGTTCAGCGTCGTCATCGTGATGGCGCTCATAGGTGGTATGTTGCTACCGTACGCCACGGGTGCGCTCGGTGCGGTGTACGGGCTGCGCGGCTCCTTCCTCATCATACCGACGGCGCTCGTGCTCCTCGCGGCGCTGCTCCTCGTGGTGACTCGCCGGCTCGCCTCTCGGCCAGCGACCGCGTGATTCAGGAGACATCGTCTCCCCAGTATCCGGCAATTCATCCCGCACGACGGTACACCGGTGAAGGCATTCGCCGGTTCAAGCCCTCATACCTATAAAGGACTCATGCTTGCACAGCAGTGGCTCGCCAACACGCGAGCGGTAATGAACGACATAGAAGCGACGCAGCTCCCGCAGATCCGCGCCGCGGCGGAGCTCATGGCGAGCTCGATAGAAGCCGAGCGCTGGGTACACACCTTCGGCTGCGGACACGCGACCATTCCGGTGGAGGAGATGTACCCGCGCATCGGCGGCTTCGTTGGGTTCCATCCGATGGTGGAGCTGCCGCTCACCTTCTTCACTCGGATCACGGGCGAGATGGGGATCCATCAATTCCTGTTTCTCGAGCGCGCCGAGGGTTACGGTAACGCGATCATGAAGTCGTACGACTTCGATCCGCGCGACACGATGTGGATCTTCTCGCACACGGGGATCAACAACGTGAACATCGACGTTGCGTTGCGGGCGAAGGAGCTGGGGATGAAGGTGGTAGCCACCGGTTCGGCCGAGCAGGCGGAGAGGAGCACGCCGCGGCATCCGTCGGGGAAGAAGCTCTTCGACATCGCCGATGTCGTGATCGACACGCGCGTGCCGGCGGGGGACTCATCGGTGGTGCTGGCCGGGCACCAGGACAAGGTTGGACCGGTGTCGACGATGGCGTTCGTGACGGTTGTGTGGATGACCATCACGACGGTGGCCGAGATCCTCGCCGGTCGCGGAGTGAAGCTCTACATCCACCCGTCGCACAACGTGCCGGGCGACACCACCGCACACGACCGTCTGGACGCGGCGCTGGCGGAGTACAAGAGGAGAGTGGCGGGGGTCTGACGATGTGCGAGCGGAGATGCGGCGATCAGCTCCCCGCGATCAGCTTCTCGAAGCGCGGATTGCCGTGGAGCGGGGTCCACTCGGGATCGATGCGAAGCCAGCCAGAGGTCGTGAAATCGGCCTTGTCGTGGAGCCGCTCGAGCAGATCCAGTGCCTCGTCGTACTGGCCGGCGAGCATCTCGTAGAGCACGATGGCGAGGCTGTAGATGTCGCTCCTGCCATCCACGTCTCGCTTCCCGGCCGCCTGCTCGAGGCTCATGTAGGCGCGCGAGAAACACGGTGGCCATGTCGCCGCGGCCAAGTTCGCGCTCGAGCAGGTACCGTCCGGCCAGGGATTTCGCCAGCTCGTCGTGCGGTTAGTTCATGGGGGCGTGCGGGGAGAGCGCGGCCACGCGAAGGAGCGCTCCTCGAGCTCCTTCGCGCGCAATCATGCCGCGCGGCGGGCGGCGACGCCAGCAGACGACCGCCAGAATACCGCATCGCGCATTTCCGATCTGGAGGGACGCTAAAGCGCCCCTCTTCGACGGCCTTCAAGTCCTCCCAGCATTGGGCCTCGGCTACCTAACCTTCGATGAGCCGGCCACAGTTCTTTGGTTGAGGCCGACCAGCCAGACGGTAACAGAGGCATGAAGCGCCAGTTAATACGGGCTGGTCTAACCAGCCCGTAGATCTCGCGCAAGACGGCGTACCAAACCTATGGTTCGAGGATCGTGTAGTCGCACTCCTGAGATGGCGCCGACGTGCCCCATGCCCCAGTGGCGGTAACAGTCCACGTCCAGTCGCCCGGCGTAATCGTTGTTCCGCTCCATGATGTGTTCAGCGTCATTTCGTCCAGGCTACCGGATTTTAGCTCATAATAGTACCGGTTCTCGATCGGATTCCAGCTGTACGTAATAGGCGCCCCATGCGCAAAGATCTCACCATTGCACGGTCCGATTGGCAACGGCGTGTGAACGTCAAACGTTACGTTCGACGCGCGAAGTATCGTGTCAGATGCTGCAGCTGCCCGTGGGGTGTCCGCGAACATCGATGCGGCAATGAGGGTAAGAACGGTTGTCGCTACGAGTGACACAGCTCGTTGTCTGGTCATCGGCACGTTCTCGTGGAAGAATTTTAAGAGTGCGTTAATCAACGCGCGTCGGAAGCGCCACGATGTTGATGAGCCTACTTCGCGTTGTCAAGGAGAACCTCGGAGAGCGAAGCCTGTGTAGGGATCGCGAAGGTTGCGGCGTCACTTAACTCATCGACAAGTTTGATCGACGCGGCCTTGGGCTCGAGGGAAGTGCAACGCCAGCATCCGTAATGCTGAGCTGTCATCCCACATCACGTATTCGCTTTCATTTCGCCCTCCGCACCATGACATGGCGTTACGTCAGACCATGCCCCGCTGGATATTCCTCATCGGGATTGCCCTAGCGCCAGTCAAATCCCTCGCCGCCCAGCAACCGCAGCGCGTGGACATCATTCGCGGCCGGGTCACGGGCCCCGACAGCCAACCGGTCTTCGGGGCGTACATCGTCGTGCGCCGGTCAAACAGCCGCGAGACCCGCGAGGCGACCACGAACGAGAACGGGATGTATACCGTCCTCTTCCCTGGTTCCGCTGGTGACTACGTGGTCACTGCACGTTTCATCCTCATGGAGCCAGGCTCGGTACGCGTCGTCCGTACTGGCGACGAGCAGGTGCTCACAGCCAACCTGACTCTAAGTCTGATGGATGATGCACAGCTCGACTCGGTGACCGTGACGGCGCGCAAACGGCCGCGCCCACCAAGGACGGGCGGTGCTTCGTCGGTGGATGATGGACCGACCGGCGGCGAGAGCGACGTCCGCCCGCCCTGGGACGAGTTCGAGTCGCAATTCGATCCGCGGCGCTACTCGGTGCTCGGTGCCGATGCATCGGAGAACTCGTTGAGTGTGAACGGCGCCGACGTTCAGGCGGTGCTCCCCAATGCAGTGGGCATGCGGGGAGGAATGACATCGACGACTGCGGACGCGAGCGTGGGCGGTTTCAGCGGCGGCCACATCGCGGCGCAAGTAGGCGGCGCCGAGCAGTATCACCTCCGCTACCTTTCCGCCTCGCTTTCGCCAGCCGCGCTCAAGTGGGTGGACCGCGCCAGCGCCGATGCGGGTGCGCGAAGCTCCACGCTGAACGCGACACTATGGACATCAGATCCACTGTTCGATGGCGCCGCGCATCTCACATCGGTGCTCACATATGGCCGGAGTACTACGCCACTCCCGGAGTTCCCCACGACGCCCGCCGGCCTCGCGCGGCTCGGCCTCGCGGCCGACTCTCTCGACCGCTTCCTCGGTATAATCTCGCAAGCGGGCATTCCGGCCACCGTGGAGGCGATGCCCGGCCACCAGAGCACCACGCGACTGGCATGGATGGGACATCTGGACCTCGGAAACAATGACTCCGAGACCAGGATCAGCTTCGATGCGAACCTCGGTACCGCGGGCACTGGCGGCGCGTTTACCTCGCCTTCCGCGCTTCCCTCGTACGGCGGTCACACACGTGTTACCAGCGGGTTCCTCACCGCGGCGTTCTCTCGCTACATCGGGAACAACTTTCTCACCGATCTCTCCACGACGGCCAACATCTACGATTCGCAGGTATCGCCCTATCTCGCGCTGCCAGAAGCGCGCGTGCGCGTGTTTTCCGAGCTCCCCTCGGGCGACTCGGCGCTCACCTGGCTCACCTTTGGCGGCAATCCATCGTCGGGGCACTCGCGAACCTTCACCTGGCAGGCGCACGCATCCACCACCTGGCTCTCCTTCGACGGAAAGCAGCGGCATCGGGTGGGCGGCGAGCTGTTTACCGAACGCCTCTGGCAGGATCCGATGAACGGCGAGCGCGGCACGTTCGAGTTCGAGTCGCTGGAGGCGCTCGAGGACGGGCGCGCCTCGCGCTTCACCCGCCGGACGCCGGCGGCCGCTCAGCGAGCGAGAGGGATCCGCGGCGCGCTCTATGTGGAGAACCGCTGGACGCCGAGCAAGGAGCTCACGTTGCAGTACGGCCTCCGGCTCGACCTCGCACGTATCGCGGCTCCCACTGGCTACAATCCAGCGATCGACTCGCTCTTCGGGAGGCGCACCGATGTGCTGCCGCGCCTGGCGAGCGTGAGCCCCCGGCTCGGCATCGCGTGGAAGTGGGAACGCCCCTTCGACAAGGAGTACCCGTCCCGGTCGACCAACGGATGGCTCTCACTCATTTTCGGTCGCTTCCAGTCGCGACTCGGCGCCGGCACGGCGCTCACCGCATCACAGGCTACCGGCCTTCCCTCCGCGGCCCGGTTGCTCGACTGTGCGGGCGATGCCGTACCGGCGCCCGAATGGCTGGAGTACGGAGATGATCCCGCGAACATCCCCGGAAGCTGCACCGACGGGAGCGGCGGAGCGCCGGTCACCGGCGCCGTCCCAAGCGTCACCCTGTTCGACCGTTACCGTCCGCCGTCTCAGTGGCGCGCGGCGCTCACCTGGCACAACATCACGTGGAGTGAGCTATACGTAACGCTCATCCATTCACGAGGCACCAAGCTGGGAGGCGCGATCGACCTCAACCTGCAGCCATCTCCCTCGTTCGTACTCCCCGGAGAAGCGGACAGGCCGGTGTATGTAGCCGCGTCGGCAATCGCCACGACTACCGGCGCGACTGCGCTCGGAGCATCGCGGCGCTCGCCACTCTTCGGGCCGGTGCTCGCGACCACTTCGGATCTGCACGTGGTGGCCACGCAACTCAGGGTGGGAAAGGGATTCTTCAAGGGGAAGAAGTTCAACTTCTACGCGCAATACCTCTACCAGAGAGGGCGCGAGCAGTCGCGTGGGTTCGGTGGGCTCACGGCAGGAGACCCGCTAGCAGTGGTGTGGGGCCCCCTCACAGCGCCGCGGCACACGCTGAGCGTGTATGCCAACATGAACTTCAGCCAGAAGGTGAGGCTCGTGGCCCGCGGCACTCTGATGTCGGGGATGCGGTACACGCCACGCGTGGCGGGCGACGTCAACGGCGATGGCGCGAGTAACGATATCGCGTTCATCCCGTCGCCGTCCTCTCCGCTGGGCCAGAGCATGGCCGCGGCACTGCGCGGAGCTCCGGCGGCAGCGCGGCGCTGCGTCGCACGTCAGGCCGGTGGAATGGCCGCGCGCAACAGTTGCACGGGTCCGTGGAGCAGCACCCTCGATTTGCGGCTGGAGCTCTCGCCGTCCTGGCTCCCCAACGCGAGCGGTATCAACATCGACATATTCAATGCCGCAGGGGGCCTGGACCGGCTGCTGCACGGGACGGCGCACGCGCGCGGTTGGGGCGACGTGAGGCTTCCCGACCCCACGCTGCTCGTGGCTACCGCCTTCGACCCGGCTGCGCGGGAGTTCAGCTACCAGGTGAATCCACGCTTCGGTCGACGTCCCGGCGGAACTGCCTGGCACCGCCCAGTACAGCTCCGGGTCTCCGTACGGATGCCTATCGGGCCATCGCTCAGAACCCAGCAGAATCGAACGCTGGCGCGTCGGGCGCGCGAGAGTCGAGACGACGCCGAAGCCCGAGCGCGCGTACTGCCGGTGGGAAGTCCGTTCGCCGCCATCCTGCGCATGAGTGAGAAGCTGCGATTGGGCCCGGATCAGGTGGACGGCTTGCGGGTAATGGAGGGCCACTGGCGGAAGGCGATCGACTCTACGCAGGCGAAGTTGACCGCCTACATCGAGCAGCTCAGCGACACCGTGCCGGACAGCGAGATCGCGGCGCGCGTCAGGAAGGCAAGGGAGCGCGCTCAGTCAACCACGGACGCCTGGCTCCCTCAAATCAGGAAGCTGCTAACGGAGGCCCAGCTCGACCTCCTGCCGCGCTATTGGAAGGTTAGGCTCACGGGCGGTGCGACCAGCGGTGTCGCACCTCTCGAACCATGATGCGGGGTGGAGCGCCCGCTGCGGCGCAGAGAACCATCGCGGTTTCCGCACCTCAGCAAGCCACCAAGTTTGTCGCAGCGCCACGACCGTTCAACTCACCAGGAGCGACCCGATGTACGAAGCCACTCGAATCCTAGCCGTCGCGGCTGCCCTCAGTGTCGCGGCTACGAGCACGTATGCTCAGGCCACCGCGACAAAGGGGCCAGTGGTGGCATGTGGACCCGGCACGGCGCACCCGAACTGCGAAAAAGTCCCGCTTTATCGCTCGCGGCTCTTCGATGGCATAGAGCTTACCAAAGCGCAGCAGGACTCGATCGACGCCATCACGCTCCGCTACCGAGCATTGCAGGGTCGCCTCAACGCTCAGACCCTACCTGTGAAGGCCCACAATGCGCAGGTCCTGGCGCTGCGTGTCCGAGCCATTGCGGAGAAGCGCAAGGTGATGACGCCAGCTCAACTCCCTCGCTTCGATAAGAACGCCGCGGCCCTTAAGAAGCGGGATGCAGAGGCCGTCGAGAGAGCAGAGAGAAGAGCGGCCGAGCGGCGGAATAAGGACAGTGGTCCGGGAGCGACCTGAGATCGACCACGCATCGACTCAGAAAGGGAACCTCGATCTCGCCGAACCGGTGCACGACACGATCGGCCCACGCAGCCTGGAAGTCTGGCAGCCCGCTGAGCGTCGTCAGGAGATCGATCCGGTTTGGCGGCAGACCGAGTTGGATCACCGTGTCGGGTCGTGCGAGGTCAGCCAGCGAGATCTGGAGATCGTCGAGTGGTGCGCCGAAGTCAGCGAGGGCCCGCCAGACGCGTTCCGAGTTCGACGGCTGCGGATCGATCCACACATCCAGATCCTGAGTGCCGAGCGGTACCCCGTGCACTGCCATGGCATGGGCGCCGACTATGAGGAATCGGGCGCCGGTAGCGGTAAGCGCTGTGAGGAGATCCTTCCAGTCGTCCGGTATCACTTTCTCACGATGCTCACCGGGATCTCGCTCCGGCGATACGATGGGATCGGCCGACCAGTGAGCGCCCACATTCGCCGCGTGAGCACCACGACCATCGCGAGGCGCTCCTCTGGCGTGGAGTTGCTCGAGATGTCATCGCCGGGTTCGGCGCCGAGCTTGTAGACGCGAGCCACCATGTTAGTGCGCCGGGTGGGGGGTAATGCTTCACTCATGGAAGAAATATACGGCTCAATCCCCGGCGATGAGCTTCTCGAAGCGTGGGTTGCCGTGGAGCGCCTCGAAGTTGGGATCGACCCGCAGCCAGCCGGGTGACAAGAAATAGGGAACCTTCAGCAGCGGCTCGATCGCGTCGAGAGCCTTCTCGTTCTTGCCGGCAACCAGGTAGATCCGCGCGAGCTGGTGCTGGATGTAAGTGCCGAAGGAGTAGTCCTTGGCGATCGGGAGCTCCGACACCGCACGTTGGCCCTCTCTGATGACGTCGTCATAGCGTCCCAGGTAGGCGAGCGAGAGGCCGAGGAATACGCGACGCTGCACGTCCGACGGCGACGACCGGAGCTGATCTTCGAAGGCGATGCGCGCGGTGTCGGCGTAGATGCGAGCGCGCGACGTATCGCCGCGCAGCCAGTACGTCTGCGCTCGCACAACGGCCCATAGTGCGCGGTCGTTGTCGAAGGCGGCGGGCGAGAGCCGTAGGAGGAGCTGCTGCTGCTGGTCGGTCAACAGCCAGTAGAGATCCTCGTAGGTAGCCAGGTACGCCACGAGCGCGGTGGGGTCGATGTCTGGCGATGCTGCGGCAAGCACCGCCTGCGCAGCGGGCAGGTTGCCCCGCGCGATCTCCACCATCGCCCGCCCCTCCAGACTCGACAGGTTGGTCGGGGCGAGTGCGATCGCCCGGTCGTACGCCGACTCGGCTTCCGCGTATCGCCGCAGCGACACTAGAACGTCGCCCAGCGAGTTGAGGACCGCCGCGGCTCGCGGGTCGAGCATAGCGGCCCGCTCCAGATGCGCTGCCGCGGAGTCGAATTCGCCCATCGTCGACTCCACTTCCGACAGCCCGCGGAGGAGATTAGAGGAGCGGGGCGACGCCTCGAGCCCGGCCGAGTACTCTGCCGCGGCTCGTGTGTTGTCTGCCAGAACACTCCGGTAGTAGCGACCCATAGCGAAGTGGCTCTCCGCCCCCTGCGGCTCCAGCGCCATCGCCCTTTCGGCGGCCATGAGCGCCGCTACCGAGTCGGCCGCTGTGGGCCTGTTCAGGTACAAGAAGGAGTGCGCCTGCGAAAGCCGCGACCAGGCAATTGCGAAGGAGGGGTCGAGCGCGGTGGCCCGCTCGAAATAGGTTGCTGCTCGGCGTACCCCGGTCAGGCCGCTCACGCTCCGCACGATCTCCTCGGCATGCAGGTAGGCATCGTACGCGGCGAGATTCTCCGTCGGCCGCGCGGCGAGCTGCTGCCTGGCGCTGTCGCCGAGCGCGACGTCGAGCGCGCTGGCCACGCGGCTGGCGATGTCGGCCTGCACCTGGAAGACGTCGGTCAGTGGAGCGTCGAACGATTGGTGCCAGGCGGCGGAGGCGGTGGACGCTCTGATCAGCTCCGGGCTGACCTGCACCCGGCTCGTTCCATCGGTCCCTTTCGCCCAGCGCACCTTACCCGTGGGCAAGTAATCGACCCCGAGCTCTCGCGCTATGTCGCGCGGGTTCTTGTCGGTATGGACGTACTCGTCCGAGCTGCTCGAGGCGGTGACCTGCAGCTCGGTGAGACCGGTCAGCTTGGCGCGGACGGCGTCGGTGATACCGTCGGCGAAATAGGCGTGCGACGAATCGCCGATGTTCTCGAAGGGGAGCACCGCAAGTCGGCGCACCGCGGATCCCGCCTCCGCTGCTCGATCGTGACGCCAGGTGAAGAGGAGGCCGAGGCCCACTGCGAAGCCGAGCGCCAGGGTGGCGAGCACGATCGGGAGCCGGCGGCGTGGCAGTCCGCGTGCTGGCGCGGTGGAAGCCGATGCGGCCGACGCGCTGGATGCGCCCGACGGGATGAGCACGCCCGTCGTGAGCGCAGGTCCCAGCGCGTCGGCGAAGGCGCGTGCGCTGGTGAAACGATCGGCGGCCGTGCGGGAGAGCGCTTTCTGCACGGCGTGCTCCACGCTCTCGGGCACCGACTCTCGAATGGCGCGCAGTGGCGTAGGAGAATCGGTGAAACGGCGCGCGATGGTAGCCTGCGGAGTGGCAGCGGCGAAGGGAGTCTCTCCGGCGAGCATCTCGTAGAGCACGATGGCCAGACTGTACGTGTCGCTCCGCGCGTCGAGGTCGCGCTCGCCGGCGGCCTACTCGGGGCTCATGTAGGCAGCCGTGCCCAGCGATATACCCGTCTCGGTGAGCTGCTGGCTACCCGGTGCGAGCGACCGCGCTATCCCGAAGTCGGCCACCAGCGTGTTGCCATCTTCGGTGAGGAGCAGGTTCTCGGGCTTGATGTCGCGATGGATCACCCCGTGGCGGTGCGCGTACTCCAGCGCCTGCGCCGCCTCGCGTGTTATGCGCACCGCGTCTTCGACGGGCAGCTGCTTCTCGCGGTCCAGCCGGTCTCGGAGCGATTCTCCATCCACGAAAGGCATGGTGAACCAGAGCTGACCGGAGCTCTCGCCGGAGTCGTGGACGGTAAGGATGTGTGGATGCTGGAGCCGGGCGGCGAGCTTGATTTCGCGCTCGAAGCGCTCGGGGCCCAAGGCGTTGGCGAGATCGGGGTGCAAGACCTTGAGCGCGACGGGGCGGTCGTGCCGCAGATCATGGGCGAGGTATACTGTAGCCATGCCACCGCGCCCGAGCTCGCGCCCGATACTGTAGCGATCGGCGAGCGCAGCGCGGAGGGACTCGAGCGTGTCGCTCACGAGGCGGTTCCCGCGATGAGCTTCTCGAAGCGCGGGTTGCCGTGGAGCGGCACCCACTCGGGGTCTATGCGGAGCCAGCCCGAGGTGGTGAAATCCATCTTGTTGTGTAGCTGCTCGAGGAGATCGAGCGCCTCGTCGTATTCACCGACGAGGACGAAGCTTCTGGCCGCCAGGTTCTGGACATACTCCGGGACTCCAATGCGTGAACCGCCTCGGGCCGCGGTGATCGCTTCCTTGCCCAGCTGCGCGGCTTCCCGGTGTCGGCCCGCGTAAGCCAGGGCGAGGCCCCTGAGTCCCAGATATTCCGCATTTGAAGGCCTGGAACGGAGAGCGGCAGCGAACAACCGTTGCGCGGAGTCGCCCCAACTGCGTGCGAGCGCCGTGTCGCCCCGGAGGTGATGGATTTCGGCGCGCACCAGCGCGCGGGATCCAGGATCGCCGTCGAAGGGCGCCACGGGGAGCTTCAGAACCGTGTCCTGCTGCGCCCTGGTGAGAATCCAGTAGCGGTCCTGGTAGATGGAGGTCTGCGCGAGAAGTAGCTCTCGATCGAGCGTCGGCGGCGTGCCGTCGAGCACGCGCTGCGCGCCAGCCAGGTCGCCCTCGGCAAGGTAGGTGTACGTGAGCGCTTCGATGGAGCGGAGATCTCCGGGGGCTACGTCGAGCGCGCGCCGGTACTGCTCGCGCGCCTCCGGCCAACGGTGGAGCGCGTCATAGGAAGCGCCGAGCGCTCGCAGTGTTCTGACCGAGCGCGGGTCCACCGTGAGCGCGCGCTGCATGTTGGCGAGACCGGAGTCCACCCGTGCTCGATTGGTGAGGTCCCGCAGTTGGATCAGGGCGATGCCGCGAAGCAGGTCGGGGTCGGCCGGGTGGCGGGCGATGCCCTCCTTCAGGATGGCATTCATCGCCGCGGTGTCGTTACGCGCCAAGGCGACCATGGTACGTGCCTGGTATGTCGCAGCGGTGTGCGGAGCCAGCGCCTGCGCACGTGCGAGCGCGCTATCCATGGCGGCCAGCCGGGGCACCGCGCTAGTTCGCGTGTTCTCCATGGCGAGACGGTATGCGAGGCGGGCCCACGCCGTCCCGAATCCCGGATCCAGCTTCACGGCCTGCTCGTAAAGGGAGATCGCCCGCTGCAGGCTCGGGAGGTCGTTCCCAACCAGCGCCTCTCCCTTCAGGTAGAGATCGTACGCGGCCAGGTTCCGCGTGGGTCGCTCGGCGAGCTGCTGCTGATCTTCCGCGCCAAGCGCCACATCCAGCGCGCTTGCCACCTTGCCGGCGATGTCGGCCTGCACCTCGAACACGTCGGTGAGCGGAGCGTTGAACGGCTGCTGCCACTTGCTCCGCGCTGTGCCGCCGCCGACGTCCACCAGCTCGGGGCTTACCTGAACGCGGCTCGTGCCATCAGGTGCTTTCGCCCAGCGCACAGTCCCGGTGAGGAGGTAGCGCACTCCCAGCTCGTCGGCGATCTGTTGCGGCGACTTGTCATGGCCGCGGTACTGCTCCGAGCTCGCGCGCGCGATCACCTCGAGTCCGGAGAGTGCGGTCAGCTTCCCGCGCACGGCATCGGTGACACCATCGGCGAAGTAGGCATCGGAGGAGTCGCCGAGGTTCTCGAACGGGAGAACGGCGAGCCGGCGCAGGCCGGAGTCGGAAGCGGCGGCCGGCGGCGGCTCATGTTGCCTCCAGGTGAAGAACACGCCGAGGCCGATCAGGACGCCGATCGCCAGCATTGCGAACGGCGAGGTGACGGGACGGCGCTTCGACCCGGAAGGAACCGCGGCTCCGTGCAGCGTGGACGTCGCCGGCGCGAGCGCATCCGCGAACTGACGCGCGGTGGCGAAGCGGTCGGCGGTGGTGCGCGCCAGCGCTTTCTGAACGGCAGCTTCGACGGCCTCCGGCACGGTGTTACGAATTGCGCGGAGCGGCGTGGGCGTGTCGGTGAAGCGGCGGGCGATCGTGGCCTGCGGGGTTGGCGCCGCGAACGGAGTCTCACCGGCGAGCATCTCGTAGAGCACGATGGCGAGGCTGTAGATGTCGCTCCTGCCATCCACGTCTCGCTCTCCCGCGGCCTGCTCGGGACTCATGTAGGCCGCGGTGCCGACGCTGGTGCCGGTCTGCGTGAGATGCGCGCCGCCGTCGTCCGGCGCGCGGGCGATGCCGAAGTCCGCCACCAGCGCGTGGCCGTCGGCGAGGAGGATGTTCTCCGGCTTGATGTCGCGGTGCACCACGCCGTGACGGTGGGCGTAGTCGAGGGCGTCGGCCGCTTCGCGGGCGATTCGGACGGAGTCCTCCACGGGGAGCTGCTTCTCTCTGGTCAGCCGATCGCGAAGCGTTTCGCCCTCCACGTAGGGCATGGTGAACCAGAGCTGCCCGGCGTCTTCACCGGAATCGTGGACGGTGAGGATGTGCGGGTGCTGCAGCCGCGCGGCGAGCTTGATCTCGCGCTCGAAGCGCTCGGGCCCGAGCGCGTTGGCGAGATCGGGGTGCAGGACTTTCAGCGCGACGGGTCGGTCGTGCCGCACGTCGTGAGCGAGATAGACGGTCGCCATCCCACCGCGCCCGAGCTCGCGCTCGAGCACGTAGCGTCCGGCAAGGGATGTCGCCAGCTCGTCGTACGACTTGTTCATGAGGGCTCGCGGGGGAGGCGCGGTATCGAGACGAAGGCCGCGGTGCGAGATTGTTCTTTGGAGGAGGCAATCATATCGCTTGGCGGTCCGAGCCGCCAGCGAGCGGCCAGGGGCGGGCCTCCCAGCGTCCTCCGGATTTCCGCTATCGCGTGGCCACCTGTCGGTGGCCACGCGATGCGTGCGCGGCGCGAGAGCGGCGCCGTCGGCGAGATGCTGTCAGTGCGCGATCGCCGGCGGCGCCGCCGGCGTTTCATTCACCTTGAAGCACCGTCCGCGGATCGAGACTCGTTGCGTGACGCGCGGGGAGATACGCCGCGAGCGCGGCCACTGCCGCCATGAGCAGCGCCACGGCTCCGAGCACGCGTGGATCGAGCGCGCTCACCTCGAAGACCAGCGATGCGAGGAGCTGCGACGCCGCCATCGCGCCCAAGAGCCCCACGGCTATGCCGATCGAAGTGAGCACCAGCCCCTGACGGATCACCATCCCTCGAATCGCACCCGCCTCCGCGCCGAGCGCCATACGGATTCCCAGCTCGCGACTGCGCAGTCTCACACCGTAGGAGAGGACGCCGAAGAGGCCGAGTGCAGCGAGGAAGAGCGCAACACCCGCGAACGCGAGAAGGACGCGCAGTGTGAAGAGTCGCTGAGCGGTGCCGCGGCCGATCGCCGCTTCCAGCGTCGTGGGGCGGTACACCACGAGCTGCGGGTCGAGCTCCGCGGTCGCGCGGCGTACCGAGGGGAGGATCTCCTCCGGCGGCCCCGCAGTGGACACCACCTGAGTGAGCGCCCAGTTCCGATCGCCGGCGAACTGCCGGTGCGCGTGGTAGATGTACGCGGCCCGACGCCCCTCCGCATCCAGTGCTACATCTCCGACCACGCCGATTATCTCCGCTTCGAAGTCAGCCGTGTACAGCCGCTGGCCGATGGGGTCGGTGCCGGGATAGAGACGTTCGGCGAGCGAATGGCTCACGACCACACGGCGTGGAGCGTGTACGTCGTCGTGCGCATCGAAGAGCCGTCCCGTGAGGAGAGGGATTCCCACGGCACGGAAGTAGTCGCCGGCGACGACCCGCGCCTCCACCGGGATGGAGCTCTTCCCGGATTCGCCCGACTCTCCGGCGAGCGGTCCGGTGAGCGCGGTCGCTCCCCAGCTGTTGAAAGCCCCGGTTGCCGGGAGTCGGCTGATACCACCAGCGGCACGAACGCCCGGCAGGCGCTCGAGCGCTGCGGCGTACTGCTCGCGGAAGCGCGCGCGTGCGGTGGAGTCGTAACGAGCGGCGGGGAGGTTGAGCTCGAAGGCGAGAATATTGGCTGGCCTCACTCCGAGCGGAACTTCGCGCAGCCGCTGCAGGCTCGCGAGGAGTACTCCGGCTGCGGCCAGGAGCATGAATGCGAGTGCGACCTGCGCCACGACGAGCGCCGAGCGCAATCTGCTCGATGCGCCGCCGCTCGTGGCAGAGCGACCCTGCTCGCGAAGGACATCGGCAGGGCGGCTCCGCGCGACCTTCCGCGCTGGCGCGATGCCGAAGATCAGCGCGCTCGCGGTGGCCGCCACGAGAGAGAACGCCAGCACGCGGGGGTCGAGCGAGAGGTCGGCAAGACGCGGAATGGAGCCCGCGCTGAGGCGAACTAGGAGCTTCATCGCCGCAGTGGCCACGGCTAGTCCAGCCAGCGCACCGGCGAGTGCGAGCGTGATGCTCTCGGCGAGGAGCTGTCGCACGAGGCGATCGCCGCCGGCGCCGAGTGCGGAACGGAGCGCGAACTCGCGCGCTCGCTCCGAGCCGCGCACGAGCATGAGGTTGGCGATGTTGACGCACACGAGGAGAAGCACCAGCCCCACCGCTCCGAGCATGAGCTCCAGGGCGCGACTCGAAGAACCGACCACA
>DASSOX010000157.1:0-22886 GCA_035700125.1 Gemmatimonadaceae bacterium | reverse complement strand
GCGCTTGGGGGCTGCCATGTGAGAGCCTAGCGAGATTCTCTCGGATTGAGCATCATCTCGCCTGGATAGCCGGCGCTCGCCGGTGAACTTTGCGTTAGCACGACACGAGCAGAAACGGCAAGGAATTGTGAAGCGGCTCGTCGCGCTGGGAGAGCACAATTCACCGGTTCGGAAGGGCTACTGGCGTCGGTTTTCCACGAGCCTGTCTCGTCACGAGCCGAATGCGCCGGCCCGCCGCGTGGATGGCCCGGGCATCTCGAGCAAGCGTCAGGTTTCGTGCAACGCGCCTCCGCCATGTGATAGCCTGGCGAGTGAGGAGTAGCCCGAGCATCTTATTGGCTGGTGGGCCGGCGCCCACTGCTGAATTTTGCGTTAGGTGACCACTGATATCGCGAATGCACGACTGGTTGAGCAGCAATATCTTCGGTGCAGTCCTCGGCATCCTTCTTGGCGCAACGCTCATCGGTCTCCGCTTCCTTGTTAATCCAGCACAGCGGAAGCACTTCTCGCTAAAGTGGCGTCCGAGCGGGACGCCGGCGAGCATCGCCGCACGCGCGGCGCTCGGACTAGGCGTCGCTTGTGGCGTCGTAGGATTCATCTACGGCATTCAGTCCGTGCCGCCCCGCTGGGCCAGCCCGCTACTCTGGACAGGGTTCGGGGTCACCATGGTAGCGGCACTCGCTGTCGGCTTCACGGCTCGTGGAGAGTAACTCTCACACTACCAAGGGCACACCGGCCATCACGACCAGGTCACCTAACGAGACGTTGCACCGGACAAGCGCGCACGGGCGTGCATGTGAGTGGCTGGTGGGACCAACTCGGATCGACCATCTTCGCGCATGGAGAACCGGCGCTTGCCGGTGAACTCTGCGTTGAGGCTGTAGAATAACCCCTCTTGCGGACGTCGTTCGCACTCGGCGAGAGCATCACTCAGAGAGTGGCGCGCGGACTGGTCAATGATTTGTAGAGGATCGGCTTCTCGGTGCTACGCGGCGTAGCGGAGACGTGCGAGCTTCTCGATGTTGTGCACCAGGCAGAAGAGCTTCCATTGTCCGTCGACCTTCTCCCGGCCGCGTAGCGTGAAGCGATCGAGCCCCTTGTTGTAGCGCAGATTTCCGAATACCGGCTCCACGGTCCCGAAGCGCTTCGCGTACTGCGCTCGACCTTCGGGCGAGTCGAGACGACGCTTCATACGAGTGGTGTGGTTCTCTCGCTTCTCGGCGACTCGGCCATGAAAGAAGGCCACCTGGCGAGTCGCGGTTTTCTCCGGCGTGCGCAAGCACCGCGCTCGGTGGCTGCAAGGGAGGCAGTCGCGCTTCGCACCGCGGAAGTGGTCGGCCACGTGCCCCCTGGTAACCAGGGCCTTGCCCGAGCGATAAAGCGACTTCCCGGCCGGGCATATGCACGTGCGCGCCGCGGCGTCATAGGTGAAGTCACTCGGCTGGTATACCTCGAGCTTCCGCTTCTTGCTGGGTGCACCCTTGTCGTGCAGCGGATTCTTCGCCTCTCGGTGCCGCTCCTGCGTGGCGAAGCGCTCATCCCTCCGGCGCATGTCGTTGTCGGCCACTAGTGCGTCTATCCCCATTACCGAAAGCCCCCGCAAGTTGGCCTCGCTGTGGTAGCCCGCGTCTGCCGTGAGCAGCGACCGCTCGCCGAGCAGTGGCGAGATGGCTGTGACGATCGGTAAGAATAGCTCCTGCTCTGCACCGGTACCATGCGCCTGGGCCTCGACGATGATCTGATGCTTCTCATCGACGGCGGCCACTCCCGTATAACCCTGGATCACGCCCTTGCCGGTGGCCATCTTGGCGCTCTCGTTGTCGGTGCGGTTGCTCTTCCTCACACCACCCGTGGGGCCGTGGCGATCGTCCGGGTGCACTTCGAGCCATTCCCTCAACTCTCTGGCATCGCGCTCGAGACGCTCGATCCTCTTCGCTTCCTTCGCAGCCAGATCGGGCTCGACCGAGCGAGCGTCTTCGGCGCGGTGGCGATCGAGCATCGCCTTGGCAGCCGTCTCCATCTTCGCTGCCTGCCGCTCGAAGTCCGCTCGCGTCCCACTCCGCTGCTTCGATGCGTTGCTCGGGAGCTTTACACCGTCGATGGCGAACATCTCACGCCCGATCAAGCCCTGGGCGTCACAGACGGCGAGCACCCCAGCGAAGACGCTGGCTATGTCCTCCCCCAGCGTGCTGACGAACTTCGCGATGGTGGTGAAGTGCGGAGCCGTATCTCCGGAGAGTGCGATGAAGGTGACGTGTTCCTGGCAGACTCGCTCGATCGAGCGGCTGCTCACTATCCCGTGCGCGTACGCACAGAGCACGACCTTGAGCAGCATGGCCGGCGGGTATGCCGGTGCTCCGGTCTCGTCGTTCTGATAGCGCGCATCGAAGTGCGAGAGGTCGATCTCGTAGTCCACGAGGTGGTTCACTGCGTGCTCGAAGGTACCAGGCAGCAGTTGTCGCGCGAGATCGACGGGGAGAAGGCGCGGGTTGGTGTCGATGTACTTGTAGCGGGCCATGAGTCCTGCGGCTGGATGGAAGGAACGAGCTCGGAACAGTATCGCACCAGACACCCGATATTGCCATCCCAGCCTCGGTGCAGCACACTGCACTACGCAGGGTTTTCCTACACCCTCGTTAGGCGCATACCGAAGTATGACGGCCGGACTTAGCTTTACTACATGGCCCTCACGTTCGAGTGGGACGCAGAGAAGGCCGCGAGCAATGTCGCGAAGCACGGAGTCTCGTTTGACGAGGCGGCGACCGCTTTCGCGGATCCACTTGGTCGGATCGTCAATGATCCGCGGCACTCGGTAGGCGAGGAGCGACTTGTGCTCCTCGGTCATTCGTATCGCCAGCGGTTACTCGCGGTCATGTTCACCGAGCGCGGCGAGGCGATTCGCCTCTTCAGCGCTAGGCCGGCCACCCGCAGGGAGCAAATTGACTATGAAAGATCGCGCTAAAACTACCCCGAGCGGCGAGGACAACCGCGAGGAGATCCTGCCGGAGTACGACTTCAGCGAGGGACGGCGGAACAAGTACGCTGAACGCTATGCGGCCGGCACGAACGTAGTTGTGCTGGATCCCGATGTTGCAGCCGTGTTCTCGAATCCTGCTGAGGTGAATGAGGTGCTGCGCACGGTGGCGGGCATCATTCGCAAGCATGGGCCGACCAAGCCTCGCTCCCGCCGTAGCGCCTAACGAGACGTTGCACCGGACAAGCGCGGACGGGCTGCCGTGTGAGAGCCTGGCGAGATCCTCTCGGATCAACCATCATCTCGTCTGGAAAGCCGGCGCTTGCCAGTGAACTTTGCGTTAGGGCTACAACGAGGTCTCTTGCTCGGCCCCGATTGTGGAGTCAATTTATTGCTATGGCCTCTCCGATTCTCGACTTCAGCCACCTCACGCCAGAGGAGCGCATCGAGCTCGCCGAGCAGCTCTGGGATAGCCTGGAGCCGCAGAGCTTGGGGCCGACGGCCGAGCAGGTCACCGAGCTGCGCCGGCGCAGGGCCGAGCTAGAGGCTGACGGCGAGCCCGGCGAACCGGCTCACCAAGTGCTGGATGAGATTGCAGAGCGCGGCGAGTGACGCCGCGCTTGTTCGTTCGGCGTGCTGCTCGGGCCGACATCGCCGAGGCTTTCAAGTGGTATGAGGCCCGAAGCGTGGGTTTGGGCCACGAATTCCTGCGAGCCGTGCGGGTGGCCTTCGCCGCGGTCGAACGCGCGCCGGAGCAGTTCCCGGTTGCAGTGGACGATATCCGGAAGGTTGGACTGCGTCGCTTCCCGTACATCGTGTACTACGTTGTGCTCCGGCGTGGCATCTCGGTCGTCGCTGTGATGCATGGTCGCCGCCATCCGCGCCGCTGGCAGTCGCGCCGCTGAGCCCTAACGAGACGTTGCGCCGGACAAGCGCCCACAGGCTACCGCGTGTGTGCCTGGCGAGAACAATTCGGATCGAGCATCTTGGCGCCTGGGAAGCCAGCACTCGCCGGTGAACTTTGCGTCAGGCCGCCACCACCCATCGGGAAACACTATGCTCACGCCGATTAGTGTAGAGTCGCGCTTCGACGAGGTGACCGAATATTGGTCGCCGAAGATCATCGCACGCGTGAACGACCAGTACGTCAAGATCGCCAAGCTCAAGGGGGGGTTCGTCTGGCACGCCCACGAGGCAGAGGATGAGCTGTTTCTGGTCATCCGCGGCCAACTTCGGATCCAGCTCGAGGGCGGTGAGGTGCAGCTCGACCCCGGGCAGTTCGTCGTCGTGCCTCGCGGTGTCCGGCACAATCCGGTGGCCGTCGAGGAGTGCTGGGTGATGCTGATCGAGACGGTCTCGACGAAGCACACCGGCGAGGTCGTGACCTCGCGCACCCGCTCGATCGCCGAGCAGTTGCAGTGAGCGGGGCGCAAACTGAGGCGCCGGAGGCCTGACGAGTCGTTGCACCTGCCGAAGCCGCACGTAACTCCCGGTCACATTCAGGGTTCTGACCTTGCGGCTTCGCAGCCGAACTTTGCGTCAGGCAGCCACACGCACCACGTGAAGCATGAAGAGCATCGCCATTCATGATCTCGACGAGCGCAACGTGCTTGCGTTCGATCTCCACGAGCTGCTCGACGCGTCCGGACCGAGCGCGTCGAGCGCGGCCTGGCGAGTTCGTGGCCCGGTCTCCTACATCGCCGACGTCGATATCCCTTGCCTCGATATTCCGGATCGCAATGCAGGACCATGGATGGCTGGTACGGCGTTCCGACTCGAGATCGAGCATCTCGGGCAGACCATCGATGGCGTTTTCGAGGCCAGGCTAGGGTCGAGCAACCCAGGCCAGGAGCGCTGGATCGACTCTCGCGCCATCGTCACGCTTCGGGTCACAGGCGTAGAAGTTGATCGGTGCGGTGGCTTCGTGTTAGCCAGCGACTGAGCACGATATGGCGGAAAGGATCCGACCGAAAGCTGTCTGCGTGTGCCGGCGGGGCGAGAGCATCCTCGTCGGTGCCGGCTACGACGCCGCGAAGGGAGAGACCTTCTTTAGCCCACCCGGTGGCGGCGTCGAGTTCGGCGAGCGGGCCGTCGACGCGGTGCGCCGGGAACTCCGCGAGGAGCTCGCGGTCGAGGTGTGCGATCTCACGCTCCTCGGCGTACTCGAGAACATCTTCACCTTCGAGGGCCAACCGGGGCACGAGATCGTGTTTGTCTTCGAGGCACGGTTCACGGATGCGGCGCTGTACGAGCGCGAGGAATTTGTGGGGGTCGAGGCAGGGCAGCCCCTTGTGGCGCGGTGGATGCCGCTCGCGCAGTTCGGCCCCGGCGACCCGCCCCTCTACCCGGCTGGCCTGCTCGCGTTGCTGCGTGCACCTGCTGGGTAACCAAGCGTTGCACCCGACAAGCGCGCGCACTACATCCTTGTGAGCGCCCCGCGGGCCCGGGTCGACGCGAACATCATCGCGCCTGGCGAAGCGGCGCTGGCCCTGGCATCAGCCAAGGCAGGGGTGGAGCACAAGCTGCCCCCGGCCGAACGCAGTACCGCTCGCCACGATCATCCATCATCGCGCATACCGCGCCGACGCCAGCTCGATCAGCCTGCCGATGAGCGCGTCGTACGTCATGCCGTCCGCTTCGGCTGCGCGAGCGAACTCGCCCGACTCCTCGAGGTAGCAGTTGGGATTGACTTCGATGACGTATACCTCGCCCGATTCCGTTGCGCGCATGTCTACCCGTGCATAGTCGCGCAGCCGGAGCGCATGAAAGGCGTCGAGCGCCGTCGTCCGTAATTTCTCGTCGAGCTCGGGAGTCAGATCCCTGGCGACGAAGGCGCGCGTGCCCGCGTACTCGGCGCCCTCACCCCCACCTTCATCGCCCCACTTGGCGGCCCAACTCGCGATCTTCGGCCGATCCGCCGGGAAGCCGGTGAAATCCATCTCCATCGGTGGTAGCGCGCGCGCGTCCGAATTGCCGATCACACCTACGTAGAACTCGCGCCCGTCGACGAACTGCTCGACGAGCGGCGGTTGATGAAAGTTGCCCTGTACCTCTCCCATCTGCTCGAGCAGCTCCTGCACGTTGTGCACGACCGAGGCGCGGGTGATCCCGATCGACGCGTCCTCCTGCGGTGGCTTGACGATCAACGGAAAGGCGAGGTCGCCCGCCCACTCCACGTCGCCGCGATGCACGGTGGCGAATTGCGGGGAGCGTACGCCGTGAAACGAGAGCACCTTCTTGCTCAGCGCCTTGTCACCGGCGAGCATGAGACCCGCCGGACTCGACCCGGTGTAGCGCAGATCGAGGAGGTTGAGGAGCGCGGCGACATTCGACTCGAGCGCGCTCTTACCGTCGAACGCTTCGGCGAGGTTCACGACGAGCTCCGGCTCCGCGGAGCGCAGCGCCGTGGCCAGCGCGACGACGTCGGGGAGCACTACCTGAAAAGTGGTTTCGTGGCCGGCGCGCTCCAGTGCACCGGCGATCTGCGCCAGCACGGGATCGGCCGGCGGCCCGAGTGCGTCTTCGGAGTGCAGGATGACGATCGTCATCGTTCGATTCGCCAGTGCATGATGACTCCCATTATGAACGCTGTGATGGCGATCAACGCGCCGGCAGCATCGTCCGGCGTCGCGAGGCGCAACTCGTCAGCGCGATCGGCGAGCTGGTTCAGGAGCGCGCGCACGGTCGCCGTACTCTCGCCGCTCCAGTGCGCGACGCGGCCGATGAGATGGCGCTGGTGCGCGCGCAGGAAGGTTCCGCCTCCCGCAGCCGCGTCGGATGACGACGCCACCGGCAGGATGCGGAGAAGATCCACGTCGAATTGTCCGGTGTGCGGCATGGGCAACGCGTCGCCGAGTGGGTGATAGTGCTCGGCGAGCGTATGGTGCAGATCAGCCACGTCGGCATCGTCCTCGCTGGCGCCGGGGACGTCGGGAACGGTCGAACCGACTTCCGCCATTACTCGGTCCACGTACTCGAGCTTCTCGAGCGCTCCCCACCCCTCATAGGCCGCTCGCCAGTTCACATCGGGCGTCAACCACACGGCGAATGTCTCGGCGAAATCTTCATCCGGATGCTTCTGGGCGTACCAGCCCAAGACGTGGCGAACGTACGACGTCGAAAACGGGTCGGGGAAGTAGTGTTCTCGATACGGCTCGGCGATCGAGCCGAACGTGGTATGCCAGTCGCTCCGCTCGTAGAGACGGTAGGCGTAGTTGAAAGCGTGGCCCGCCTCGTGGCGCAGGTAGCGCATGGACTCCGTCTCGTCTTCCACCTCGCCAGCAAGGTCTTCCTCGATCCTGCGCAGTCGTTCGTCGGCCAGATAGAACGGCACGCCGATGCGTGCGATGCCATCTGGACACCCCCACTCGTCGCTCAGGTAGATTGGTGGGCGAAATGCCAGGCCACGGCCGGCGAGCTCCGCGTAGAGGCGTTCCGCCAGCCGCTCGAGCATGGTGCCCTCGAGCGTGAGCCCGAGACTCGAGATCGGTCGATCGAGCATCGCCGCCCGCTCGCGGTCCCATTCGCGCGCCCGGTCATCCATCGACTCAGTCATACTGACGGCCATATAGGCAGAATGCGCGCCATGCCTCCGTACCCCAACGCGGTTGCCTCTCCACGGCCGAGGCTCCGCCTCGACGGCGCCGCCTCCAGGCCTCCACTCCTCGTGGTCGGTGGGTTCTACTGAGGAGCCGGCAAGCGGTTCATTGTGAGCAACCCACGAGGGAACCATGGGCGCCGGCGGCTTCCCCGCGCTGGAGTGGGGAGCGCGGCGGCTCTCATCCCGGATCAGCGCGACGATCCGCTGGATACGAACAATTCCCGGTCGCGGCTCCCTCGACCGAAGGCCGTAGCGGCGCTCGCGGGCGCGTGGAGAACACCTGCCACTCCTGGAGCGCTACTGCGGCGAAGCTCTTGCCATCGGTCGATGCGTCGAACACCGCGCGCAGACACCGCGTAGTCACCGGAGCGAAATCGACGCGGTTGTAAGCGTCGAGCGTGCTGGTGTACGGCGATTCCGCGCTCACGGCTTTCCAGTCAGCGCCGTCCCAGTACTCCAGCCGCCACGCCTTCGGCGGCGCAACGCCGACGCCGGATCCGGCGGGATGATCGCCCCAGAGGTAGAGACTCGATCCGGTAATCGTCTCCGGCTCCTCCCACTGATACATGATCCACTGCCGCGGCGGGTTGTCGCGCGACCAGGTAGCCCACATGTCGGGTGGCAGCGGCGACTGGCGTACCTTGCCGTCGTTCACCGCGCGCAGCCAGTAGCGCACGGGAACCGGCGCGTTCGACGCGGTGACGCGAGCGTGCGAGGCGATGTTCGTGATCGGTGTCGTGTCGAGCGGAGCACCGCCAGTGGGGACCACTTTCCTGATTCGCGCCGGACTCTGGCTGTCGTCCCACTCTACACGGTCGATAGCTACCGAGCGACGAAAGTGTCCGCCGTTCTTCGCGTCGGCCGTGTGGTAGGCGATGTACCACTTCCCCTCGTACTCGATGATCCCCGGATGCGAAGTGGTCGACGACACCGGGTCGAGGATCACGCCGCGAAAGGTCCACGGACCAAGTGGAGAGGGCGACGTGCCGTAAGCGATGCACGCATAGTAGATCGCCTCCGTGCACTCCGAGTTCGGTCCAGCGGTGTTGGCCGCGTACGCCAGATAGTAGGTGCCGTTGCGCTTGAAGAGCCACGGTGCCTCGAAGAAGCCGTCCAGTGTGCGCACGTCCACCGGAGTACCCTTGAACGTCACCATGTCTGGCTCGAGCTCGACCCCTTTCAGCCGTCCGAAGGTCCCCCAGTAGAGATAGACACGCCCGTCGTCATCGACGAGCACGGTCGGGTCGATGTTCTGAATGTCATTTGCGATCGGATACGATTGAGATACGACGGGACCCTCCGGATGCGCATCCACCCATGGACCGAGCGGCGTGTCGGCCACCGCCACTCCGATCGCGAACTTGTCTCTGGTGGTAGCGGCGGCATACACGACCGGCGCGTAGAGATAGAACTTCCCGTTCGGCCCGCGCACGATCTGCGCGGCGTAGGCTCTACCCGGCGCGGCCCACTCGAAGACCTTCTCGGGTCTCAGAAAATGCGGGTAGTGCGTCCACGACCCGGCCATCGGGTCTTTCGCGGTCACCAGCATCTGCCACTCGGGCATCTCGAAGTCGTTGACTCCCGGGCCCGCGGTATCCCGCCCGGTCAGGATGTAGAGCTTCCCGTCCACCACGAGCGGCGCCGGATCGGTGGTGTAGTCGGTGCCGTCGGACAGGATCGGGTTAGATGTCGCGTGCACCGTTCGCGATTCCAACGCGGGTTCAGTCGCGCGCACGCCGGTCGCGACGGACTGCCTGGCTGCGGGCACGGACGACGCGCAGGCGGTAAGCACCGGGAGCAGCGTGATCATGGTGAAGGTACGCATGGCGCGAACGATGGAGGACGGGAACCCACCGCGCCACCCGCGACTGACCGATCCATCGTGCAGGTGCACCCTGGTTGAAACTATATTCTCCTTTTGGCCGTCTAAAGGAACATGACTCCCGATTCACGACCCGGCCAGCGCTCCGAGCTCCTCCAGGGCACGCTCGAGATGCTGGCTCTCAAGCTCCTGGCCGCCGAGCCCATGCACGGCTGGGGACTCTCGCTCGAACTGCGACGGGTCTCCGGCGACGTCTTCGACGTCAACCAGGGATCGCTCTATCCCGCGCTCCAGCGGATGCTGCGTCGCGGATGGATTCGCGCCGAGTGGCGCGCGACCGAGAACAACCGCCGGGCGCGCTACTACAGCGTGACGCGCGAGGGGCGGAAGCAGCTCGAGGCCGAGATCGCCGAGTGGGAGCGGACTTCGGGTGCGGTGAACCGCGTGCTCCGCTACGCCTTCCAGGGAGGGTGAGATGGCCTGGTACCATGAGATCATGTCGTCGCTCGGCGCGTTGTTCGGACGCCGGCGGCAGGAGAGCGAGATGGACGAGGAGATCGCGTTTCACATCGAGATGGAAGCGCGGCGGCTCAGCCAGGCTGGCATCGAGCCGGACGAGGCGCGGCGGCGTGCCGTCCGATCGTTCGGCGGCGTGGAGCGGCACAAGGACGAGGTGCGCGACGAACGCGGGACGAGCTGGCTCCGGGATGCGTGGAGCGACGTTCGCTTCGCCGCTCGCTCGCTCGGCCGCCGGCCGGGCTTCACGGCGATCGCAACTCTCACGCTCGCGCTGGGAATCGGCGCGACGACCACGCTCTTCGGCGTCGTGAAGCAGGTGCTTCTCACGCCGCTCCCATACGGCCATCCCGAGAGTCTCGTGATGGTATGGAGCGCGTGGAAGGGCTTCGATCGGACCTGGCTCTCGTACGACGAATGGGAAGGGTGGCGCGCACGCGTTCACGCATTCGAGGACATCGGTCTCATCGCCGACGGCTCGGCAACCTTCGACGGCGACGATCCGGAGCGCGTCCGCACCGCGCAGGTTCAAGCGAACGTCTTCCCGATACTCGACGTGCAGCCGATCGTGGGGCGCAACTTCACCGCCGAGGAGGATAGTCCGAACGGACCGAGCGTGGTGATCCTCGGCTACCGGCTCTGGCAGCGACGTTTCGGCGGCGATCCGTCGGTAGTGGGGCGTGAGATCCGGATCTCCGGGCGAGCTACGACGGTGGTTGGGGTGATGCCCGCGTACTTCCGGCTTCCACTCGATTTCGGGGCGAGCGGACGCACGGAGGCGTGGTTTCCGCTGGCGACCGACGCCGCGCAGAATGGCGCCCTCCCCGGTCCCGAGTTCCCGAGAGGCGGCTCGAGCCACGGCTACGATGCGGTCGCGCGGTTGAGGCCGGGCACCACCGCGGCAACCGCGAATGCGCAGCTTCGTTCGCTCGTGGCGGAGCTGGAGCAGTGGGGCTACATGTCGAACGTCGGCTTCCATGCGTACACGGTTCCGATGGAGGAGCAGATCACGGGGCGTGTGCGGCCGGTGCTCCTGGTGGTGTTCGGCGCCGTGGGATTCGTGATGCTGATCGCGTGCGCGAACGTGGCCGGTCTGCTGCTGGTGCGCGGCGAGTCGCGACGGAGAGAGCTTGCGGTGCGCATCGCGCTCGGCGCCGGCGCGCGCCGGCTGCAGCGTCTCCTGCTCGCCGAGAGCGTGGTGCTGGCGGCGATGGGAGCTGCGCTGGGCGTGTGGCTCGCGGTTCTCGGTGTGCGGCTCGTGCGTGCGACGGCGCCCTCGGACCTGCCGCGCGTGGCCGACACCACTATCGACTGGAGCGTACTGGCGTTCGCGCTGGTGGTAGGCGTCGCCGCTGCGCTACTGGCCGGGCTTCTTCCCGCACTGCAGGCCACGCAGGTCGCGCCCGCGGCCGAGTTGAAGGAGGGCGGCCGCGGCGCGACGAGCGGAGGCGCACGATTGCGCTGGCGGCAGGCGCTGGTGGTGGCGGAGGTCGCGCTCGCGGTGGTGCTGGTGACTGCCGCCGGGCTGATGATACGGAGCGTACGCAACCTCCTGGCGATCGACACCGGGCTCCGCGCAGACGGCGTGCTCACGATGCGATTGTCCACGCCTTCCACCTGGTATCCCGACTCGGCCAGCGTTGCCGCGTTCTGGAACGAGCTCCAGCGGCGCGTGGCCGCTGTGCCGGGCGTGGAATACGTGGGCGCCGTGCGACTGCTGCCGCTTGCGACGGACATGGGCGACTGGGGGCTGCAAGTGGAGGGCTACACGCCGCCTCCCAACCAGGGCACACCCGGCGACTGGCAGGTCGTCACGCCGGGCTACATCGAAGCGATGGGTCTCACGCTGCGCGAGGGACGCCGCTTCGATGCGCGCGACGACATGAGTGGAGCGCTGGCCATGATCGTCAACCGCGCGTTCGTGGAGCAGTACATCGGCGATCGGCACGCGCTGGGCACGCGCGTGCGGATCAACGGGAGCGACAGCACGCGGAACTACACGATCGTCGGCGTGCTGGACGACGTGCATCACAACTCGCTCGTGGGAAAAGTGAAGCCGGAGTTCTACGTGACCCTCGCGCAGTTCGCGCGCGCGCCGGGGAACACGCAGCGGAGCATGAGTCTCGTGATCCGTACCGATGGCGATCCGGCGGCGCTCGCGGCTCCGGTGCGGTCCACGGTGCGCAAGCTCGACGCGCGGCTGCCGATCTCCGAGGTGCGTACCATGAGTGATGTCGTCAACGCATCCATCAGCGGCCCCAGATTCGCGATGGAGGCGCTCGGGCTCTTCGGCGTGATGGCTCTCGCGCTGTCGGCTATCGGAATCTTCGGCATAGTGTCGCAGGTGGTGGCATCGCGTGCCCACGAGTTCGGGGTGCGCGCCGCACTGGGCGCGACACCCGGCGAGCTCGTTCGACTGAGCATCCGCATGGGAGTCCGGCAGGCCCTCCTCGGCCTCGCCGTGGGCATCGCCATCGCGCTCGTGCTCACGCGCACGATGGTATCCCTGCTTCAGGGAGTCAGGCCCGCCGATCCACTCACACTCGGCGTGGTCGTGCTGGTCACGGGGCTCGTTGCGGTAGCGGCGAGCATGGGGCCGGCGCGGCGGGCGGGAAAGGTGGATCCGGCGAGGGTGCTGGGAAGCTCGTAGAGTGGGGAGGGCGGAGCGTCTCAGCGCCGCTGCTGGAGATCTTGCCGGTTGATCTGCTGGCGGCTTTATCGTCGGCCGGCCATCTTGCCTGCTGCGATGCCGAACTCGACCCGCAACTCGGGTGAGGCGAAGCGCAGCGGCGCTCGAGGCGCGACCTTCCGAAAGAGGATGAGGCAGATGATCGAGCGGATTCACACCTTCCTGGCGCTCACGCTCGCGCTTGCAGCGTGTTCCTCTGCCGCGCGCTCCACGCGCACAGCGGACGAGCGCGCAGGCGGAACGCTGGCCGAGGCACGGGCGGAGATCACGCCACTCTTCGAGCGAATGCAGACAACGGCGAACGCGCACGACGCAGATGGCCACCTCGCCGCGTATGCACACGACTCGGCGCTTGTCTTCATCATCAACGATCAGGCCATTCACGGGTTCGCCGCGCTGCTCGAGCAGCAGCGCGCGTGGTGGAAGAATGGAACGTCGGATGTCGTCTACCGGCTGGACGGCGATCCGGAGTATCGAATGCCTGCGCCGGGCCTGGTCGTGGAGACCTATTTCCTGAAGGCGCGCCGCACCCTCGCCGACGGTACGGTGCGCGAGGGACGCCTGGCCGTCACGGATATCTGGAAGAAGCGCCCAGAGGGGTGGCGTATCATCTACGCCCACGAGTCGAGCGGCTCGGCTCCGAGTGCAACGAGCACTTCTGCCGGCAGTACTGACGAGCAAAGGACGTTGTCGGGGGAAGCGCTGCTGGTCGTGGATGGCGAAGGTGTGCCCGTCACCCGCAGCTTCACGGCGACGGATCTTGCTTCGCTTCCTCGTCGCGAGGTGCGCGTGCAGGCGCACCACGCAACCACACCAAGTACGTTCAGCGGCGTATCGCTCAGCGATGTGCTGCACCTTGCGGGAGCGTGGGATTCCACGACTCCTCGCGGCGCCTGGGCGAGGAGTTACGCGGTGGTGAGCGCGGCCGATGGATACCGTGCGGTGTACGGACTCACGGAGCTCGATACCGTAGTCACCGACAAGCTCGTTCTGCTGGCCGATCGGCGCGACGGCGAGCGGCTCGCCGCGAACGAAGGTCCGCTTCGTCTGGTCGCACCTGGCGAGCAGCGCGAGAGCCGGTGGGTCAGGCGCGTCGTGCGGATCACCGTGCGCCGCGCGGACCAGTAGCCCTCGATGCGATCTCCTGCCCGTGTCGGCAACGTGCGCTGCCCGGGATCGTGCCGCCGGAGGTAATCATCGTCACGGGCCCGGCCGGGGCGGGGAAAACCACCGTGGGTAGCTCGCTTGCCATGGCGCTGGGCTGGAGGTTCGTCGATGCAGATGCATTCCACTCGGCGACGAATCGCGAGCGCCTCGCACGCGGCGATGCGCTGTCCGATGCCGACCGCGCTCCCTGGCTCGGCGCGTTGCGCGAGGAGATAGCGGATGCCCTCACGCGTGACCGGCCGATGGTGCTCGCGTGCTCCGCGCTCCGGCGCTCGTACCGTGAGGCGCTTCTGCCGGAAGGTGGCGAGCGCCGGCGCGTGTGCGTCGTGTACCTCCGAGTCGGCATCGCAGAGCTCGAGCAGCGGCTGCGGACGCGCGTGGGTCACTTTGCGCCAATAGAACTGCTGCCGAGCCAGTTGAGTACGCTCGAGGAGCCAGCTGCCGGCGAGGGCGTGCTGACGTTGAACGGCGAGGATCCGCCGGAGGTTCTCGTCCGGCGGATCCGCCGCGCATGCGGCGTGTGAAAGAGTCTTCGGCTGCGGTCGCGCGCCATCAAAGTGAGCTGATACATGCAGAGTTGCATACCCGTGCTCGCCGATGAGCTGGCCGGGGCGGTCGCCCCGTACGGGGCAGCGCGAGGATCTTCGCGTACGCGCCCGCACCGGTCGGAGCAGTACTTGCGATGGACAAACGTCCAGGACATCATCGCGGTAGTGGCGGGACCAACAGCTCGAGACGAAGACATGTATTCCACCTGCCTCTTCTGTCACACGCAGCTCGGCGCGAACGAAGTCGTAGAACACTTCCCGGTCGGCCGGCGGCTGGCCTTCGACGCGAACAAGGGTCGGTTGTGGGCGGTGTGTACGCACTGCCGCAACTGGAACCTCGCGCCGATAGACGAGCGCTGGGAGGCGATCGAGGAGTGCGAGCGCGCCTTCCGGGGAACGCCGCTGCGAGTGAGCACCGACAATATCGGCCTCGCCACCCTTCGTGAAGGGCTGGATCTCGTGAGGGTGGGGAAACCTTTGCGCCCGGAGTTCGCTGCGTGGCGCTACGGCGAGCGCCTGCGTGCGCGAAGGCTGAAGGCGACGGGGAGAGTGGCGCTCGCCGCGGCGGCCGGAAGCCTCACGCTCGCTGCTGGCGGGCTTGCGGTGGTGGGCGTTGCGGCGGTTACCGAAGAGGTGTTCGGCCCGCCGCTCTACTCGCGCCTGTCGAACGCATTCGAGCGTTACGAGTACGAACGGATAGTCGCGCGCGTCCGCGGCTCCGATGGTGAGCTGGAGCTGGTGCGAGCGAAGCATCTCTCACGAATCGAATTCATCGAGGCATCCGGAGGCGCAGGGTGGGTGCTCCGGGTGGTGCACGACAACGGGATCGCGGACGTGAAGGGGCACCACGCGATGCAGGTAGCGGGGCAGCTTCTGGCGCTCATGAATGCGCATGGCGGATCGGCGTCCGATGTGAGCGCCGCAGCCGACATGATTACAGCCGCAGGCGACGCGTCGGAGTTCATGCGCGAAACGATCCGGTTGCGCGAGGAACGCTGGCGTACGGGCGATACCTTTCTCAGAGCCAGCTACGGCGCGCTCAGTCTCGCGGCGCTCGAGCGCCTGGCGCTCGAGATGGCGGTGCATGAGGACGCCGAGCGTGTTGCGCTGCAGGGGGAACTGGAGGCGCTCGAGAACGCGTGGAAAGATGCCGAGGAGATTGCGGCGATTTCCGATAGTCTGTTGATACCGGATGCCATAGTGCAGGCAATCGCCCGCTTTCGCGGCCGGCTCGGCAGCGGCGCGTAGCTTTCGACGCACTGCCGTTGCAGCCACTTTTTATTCCTTTCGCTCATCCGGATTTCAGGTGATACGCACATCCATTCTCGTTTTCGCGGCATTCGTTCTGTCGTCCTGCTCGACCGCCGACGCAGCCGATCGATGGACACCCATCATCGGGAAGTGGCAGTACCGACAGCTGAACCCCCGATCGCTGACCGGCTACGACATGGAGGGTGAACGACTCGAGTTCGCGAGATCGGGCAGCACTGTGGTGGGAAGGTACTTCGGCCTGGAGCGAATGGGAGACGAAGGGCTCTACTACACCGCGACGACGGTGACGAAGTTGTCGCTGCGCGACAGCGTGCTCTCGTTCGTCGTTCCGGCGCGCTCGCTCTACGGGAAGCGACCCGGCAGCCTGGCGGCCGCGAAGAAGATGAAGGCAACCGGGTTCACGAAGCACGAGCTGACGCTGACGGGGCGGCTCGTGGACGGCCACCTCAGACTCGGCTGCAGCGCGCAGCCAGGCGAGTGCCCAGAAGCCATCATGGTGTTCGGGAAGCTGGGGCAGCGGTAGCTGTCCGCCGCTTCGGCGCTGCGATCGGTGGCGAGCTTCGCTGCCCGCGTGTTATCATGAGCTCGATGTCTCACCTGTGATCGGAGGTTCTATGATGCGCTGTCTTCACGTCTCGGCTGCTGTGCTCGCTACCCTCGCGTTCGTCGCGAGCTCGAGCGTTGCGAACGCCCAGGAAACCGAACGCAGTGTCGCGGGCGGTGGCATCTCTGTTCCGGGATGGAAAGGGGAAGTAGATGCGAGAGCCGCCTCGCGCGGGCAATCGGTGAACGACGCTAAGCTCGCCAAAGAGGGCAATGACCTGCACGTCACCACCGGGCCCGCGGTGACCTACTGGAACCCATCCAACACCGCGAGCGGCGACTACACCGTGAAGGCGACCTTCACGGAGCCGAAGTACATGAACCTCAACGACCATCCGCACCCGTACGGCGTGTTCATCGCGGGCAACAAGATGGGGACCGACCAGCAGAGCTACCTCTACTGCGCGGCCTACGGAAACGGCTCCTTCATAGTTCGCGGCTTCGGGCCAGAGCCCTTCCAGATGAACGGGCGGCGCGGCGAAGAGAATGCGGCCGTGCACAAGGCGGCGGGGAAGGGCGAGCCCGTGACTCAGGAGATCGCGCTCTCCGTGAAGGGAGACAAGGTGAGCTGCTCCATCAACGGTACCGTGGTCGCCACCTACGACAAATCCGCGCTCGTCACCGACGGCAAGCTCGCATCCACGGACGGCGTATACGGGATTCGCTTCGCTCACAACACCGAAGGCACGGTGAGCGGACTCACGATGACGAAGCAGTAGGCCGGATGCTCCATCTGCTTCTCTCGCTCGGTGGTCGCCCGGTTCCTCCGGCCGAAAGGTCGTGATGTTTCTCGACTCGATCAGAAAGCTCTTCGGGGCTGGCGCCGAGGCCGAGCACGCGCGCGAAGCCGCGACATCGGATGTAGACCCGGTTCATCTCGCCGCGTGCGCGCTCCTCCTGCAAGTGGCGCACGCGGACGGGGAGTTTTCGGCCGAGGAGCGGAAGCACCTCGAGGGCGCTCTCGAGCGCCACTTCGATCTTCCTCCAGAGGGCGGGCGACGGCTGCTCGAGCTTGCCGAGGAGGAGCGACGCGAGGCGATCGACCAGTACAAGTTCACTTCGGTAGTGAAGAGGAGCTACGACCTGGGCCAGAAGATGACTCTTGCCGAAGTGATGTGGGGGCTCGTCCTCGCCGACGGCAAGATCTCCGAGCACGAGCAGTATCTCACGCGGAAGATCGCGAATCTGCTGGACCTGAAGCCGGGTTACCTCTCTACCGCGAAAGCCGCCGCCGCCAGCGCGGCAGCGGAGCGTGCTGAGAAGGACGGCTAGCGGGCTTGCGCATCTTTGCTTCGATCGCTCTGGTACTGACGATCGCTGCCTGCCGGAACGATCAGAAGCGAAACAGCAACGAGGCCGATCGGCAGATGCAGGCGGCGCGCCCACTGGCAGGGTGCTATCTCCTGGCGGGCGACAACGTCGGCCCTTATCGAGTCCAGCTCTATTCGTGGCGGACCGCGCGAGCGTGGGTCGCACGGCCGATAGGGGCCGATAGCGCTGGCGGTGCGACGAGCGACGAGTGGAGCTGGAATCCTGCAGGCGCGGACAGCTTCGATGTCAGTCGGAGCGCGGCCGGCAGCGTGATGGAGTTTGCCGTGCGGCGCGCCGACAGCAGCTGGTCGGCGGTGCTGGTTTCACCCCCCGCAGATTCCGTCCCGAGAGCGGAGAGACCCGCGCGCGCCAAGCGTGTAGCGTGTCCTTCCGCGGATGCCGAGGTGGCAGGGAGCCGTGGGTAGTCGCTCCGCGTCCGTGCAATGCGAGTAGAGTCAGGAGCAGACGAATGGAACTGATCGCCCTGGTGGCGGACATCATTACTCTCGACACCGACGCGATCGTGAACGCCGCGAACGACTCACTTGCGCCGGGCGGCGGAGTTTGCGGCGCCATACATCGTGCGGCAGGTCCGGAGCTCGCTCGCGCATGCGCCGCGATCGGCGGCTGTCCAACGGGACAGGCCCGAATCACGCCCGGCTTCCGGCTCCCTGCGAAATACGTCATTCACGCCGTGGGCCCCGTCTGGCACGGTGGAAACCGAGGCGAGGCCGACCTGCTCGCTTCGGCATACCGTTCGTCGCTGCAGTTGGCAGCGGAGAAGGGCGCAAGGAGCATCGCCTTTCCCGCGATAAGCACCGGTATCTACGGCTACCCGCTGGAAGAGGCGACGCGGATCGCCGTAAGCTCGGTGCGCGCTGCCGCCCCGACGTCGGGAGTGCAGCGAGTAGTGTTCGCGTGCTTCACGCCGGAAGTGGAGCGCGTATATCGGGAACTCATTGGGTGACCGGCTGCGTTTTCGGAATGAAGGAGGCATCATCACATGACGACGGAGCTCGCCGCGCGACGCGCGGCTTTCAGGGCGCTGCACGATAGCGGCTGCTTCATCCTCCCCAACCCGTGGAATGCCGGCGGCGCACGGAGACTGCAGAAGATCGGCTTCGAGGCGATCGCCTCCACCAGCTCCGGCGCCGCGTGGGCGCTGGGACGCGAGGATGGCGAGATGTCGCTCGAGGAAGTCCTCGACCACCTGCGCACGCTCTGCGAGGCCACCGATCTTCCGGTGAACGCCGACTTCGAGGCCGGCTTCGCCGATGAGCCGCGGGGCGTGGCGAGGAACGTCGCCCGCGCGATCGATACCGGCGTGGCGGGGTTGTCGATCGAGGATCGTACGGGAAAGGAGCTGTACGACATGAGTCTGTCTATCGAGCGAATACACGCCGCGCGTGAAGCGATAGATGTTTCGGGGCAGAACGTGTTACTCGTGGGCCGTTCGGAGGGATTTCTCATCGGTCGCACGGAGCTGGATCCCACGATCGAGCGGCTGCGTGCCTACTCCGAAGCCGGAGCGGACTGTCTGTACGCACCGGGGATCCGCGACCGTACCATGATTGCCGAAGTCGTCGCCGCGGTGGCGCCGAAGCCGGTGAACGTTCTCCTCTCCACCACCGACCTCACCGTTCCGGAGCTCGCCGCACTCGGTGTGCGCAGGGTGAGTGTTGGCGGCGCGCTGGCGAAGGCGGTGTGGCAGCGCTTCGACGAGGTAGCGAAGACCTTGCTCGAGAAGGGCACGCTCCCGCCTCGGCCGGCGGCATGAGCGCGGGAGGCCGGCGCGCGATTCCACTCACGGCTCGCGCCGCGCTCCGCCGCCGCGCTGGCCCATCCCGCCCCGCGGGTTCTTCACCGAGTCCGGCAGCTTCTCCCACTGTGCCCCGGTAAGCACGCTCCGCGCCTCCCCGAGCGCAGTCGCGTTGTTGGCGCGGATCTCGTTCAATCTCGGAGCGAGTTGCGTGAAGAGCTCGCGCGGATTGGCGCTGTTGCCGGCCTTCTCCACCACCACCCGCACCGAATCGGAGAGCACCGCGTTCTTCGCATCGAGCGAGTCGGAGAGTGGTTGCAGGCGCGCGATCTGATCACCGCTCAAACCCAGCGAATCACGCAGTGCGATGATCGCCTTTACAGGGTTGGGCATGAGGCGATCGATCCGCGAGAAGAAATCACTCGCGCCTCCGCGACCATTTCCGAACGCCGCTTGCAGCCGGCTGCGCGCGGGGTCGGGACCTACGGCGTAGCGCGCCTGAATGGCGAGCTGGAAAGGCGCCCGGAACGCATTCGCTGACCCTCGCGTGTTGCCGAAGCGATCGTTGATCCGGTAGAGGAAGCGGTTATTCGCGTCGTCGAATCCGACGACCGACATGAGCGTCGGGTCCGGCCGCAGCGTCTGCCCCCAGCCGTGCAGATCGTTGGCACCGTGAAAGAGCTGATCGAGACCGCCAAGCATGTTGACGGTGGAGAGGGAGAGCGTGAGCCGGCGGTCGAGGTGCAGGAATGACGGGCGCACGTTCACCTGCATGTCGAGCGTCTCCTGCCACGGACCGTTGCAGCTGTTGCGCGATGCGATCGCTCCCATCTGCGTGCTCAGACACGCCCGCGCGCCGGCAGGGGCCGCGGCGAGCAGGCGGGTCATCCCGTTGGCGATCGCGGTATCGGGAGCCGTGGTCGGATCGTAAACGAAAGCGCGATCGTTGCGCGAGCCGTCGCCGTTGACATCGCCCCCGACCATCGGCGTGTATGGGGCGCCGCTCATCAGGCGTCCGATGAGCGTGAGCTCCAGCGATGGAATTATCGGATAGCTGACCGTCGCGACGATCGAGTGCTTCCGCTGCAGGTCGCTCGGCGACCACGTAGCCAGGTTCGGATTCCCGGCCGTCTCGCCGAACGACGACTGGTCGCGCGAGTGCGAAAGGGTGTACGATGCACGGAAGACGAGCCCACGCATGGTGAAGCCGTTCAGGCTGAGCGAGAGCTGCTCGGTCTGTGACTCGAGCCGCGAATCGACGCGCATCACCTGGCCGTACTCGGGGTGCAGGCGCGACGCGGCGATGGATATCGCGCCGGTCGCCGGCACTATCGCCGATGGCTGCACGAAGACAGGGCGGTTCGCCTCGCTCGCCAGCGCGAAGCCCGGAGATGCATCGAGATTGAGATCAGTACGCCCGGTCTGGTTGATGCCACGCGCGTAAGTACCGTCGATGCTCACGGTGTAGCGGCCGAAGAGACGGCGCTGATAGCCGAGCGAAGCACGGCGCGTACGCGGCGCCCCGAAGTGCTGGTCGAAGACCGTGACGTTGGGGAGCGGCGTGAACGACGGCGGGACGGGGCCGCCTCCCGAAAGACACCCGATCGGAATGTTGTTCACGTTCTCCGCGTAGGCGAGAAAGTCGGGGACAGGAACGGCATCTCCCACGCAGTCGAGCCGCGCCTGAGTGTCGAGAAGACCCGTCGCTCCCTGCGCCGCCGAGTAGAGCGCGGTGGCCACGTTGCCGCGAAAGTCGCCGACCCCGCCGCGAATCACGTTCGCTCCTCCCTGACCGAAGCCGCCGAAGCGCCCCACCCCCCTTCCGCCGCGACCGCCTCCGCCGGCCGGGACAGGCGCCCCCTGCACTCGATCCACCGCACCGATCGTCCATGTGAAACCGATGCGCGGGCTCAGATGCACCTCCGATGGGAAGTGGTCGGTGCGATAGCCGAAGAGCGAGTCCACTGACGGGTTGTACTCGGGTGCTCCGCCGAAGCTCGACCCCTCGAGGCGAAGACCGTACGTGAGCTGCAGCGCCGCCGAGCGACGCCAGGTGTCGCCCAGATAGACCGCGCCATTCCGCGATGTGCCGGAGCGTAGACGCGGCGCGAGCGTTCGCGTGAAGGAAGCCGGTTTCAGTGAGTCCAGGTCTGCCAGAGAGTTGAAGTAGAAAGTGCCGTAGCGATTCGAGGTCTGATCCTGCGCGAGCCGATCGCTCTCGTACAATCCACCGAGGCGAAAGCGGTGGCCGTTGCCGGCGAGCCACGAGAGCTCGTCGGTGATCTCGATGCCGTGCTGGTTGCTCGACTGCGGCATCCCCGCGTTGCCACCGAAGGAGAGCGTCGCCGTGCCGGTAGCTCCATCAGCGAGCTGCGACGTGGTGAGCACGCGTCCCTGCGGGAGTGCGAGGTAGGGCGCGGAGTTGCGGTCGCTGCGCGAGAGGTAGGCGCGGAGCTCGTTCACGAAACCGCTCTCGAAGTGCGAGGTCAACGTGGTCATGATCCCGCCGCTCCAGCTCTTCGTATTCCCTCCCGTCTGCGCGAGCGAGAGGGTACCCACTCGACTCGGGTCCTGGCCCTGCCAGCGGTAGTCGCCGCGGATGGTCAGGGTCTGCATCTCGGTCAGGAGATAGTCGAAGCGCAGCAGCGCGCTGAGATTGTCTCCCGTGCGGTCGGAATCGACGTCCGGCGACGTTGCGGAGAGTCCGTACGCGCCGAGCGCGGCCAGGAAGCGCGCGACCGAGTCGGGTGACACGCCTAACTGGCTCTGCGTTCTTCCTCCAGCCGCGGTGAGCGAGCGAAGCTGATCCACTCGCCGCCTGAGCTGCGCGCTGCCGAAGACGAAGAGCTTGTTGCGAACGAGGGGCCCACCAAGCCCTCCGCTGAGCTGGTTCTGCAGGTAGCCGCCGCTGAAGCCGTTCTCGTCGGGATTCGTGACCTCGAGCGCCGGGTCGCGCAGCGAGTAGTTGAACGACCCCTGAACGAAGTTGGTGCCTCCGCGAGTGGTGGATGCCACCTGGCCGCCGCTGAACTGTCCGCGACTCACGTCGTAGCTGTTCGTGATCACGCGTATGGACCGTACCGCTTCCTGCGGCACGCTTCCCGAACCGAAGGTAAGACCGTCGAGAGTGATCGAGTTCTGGTCCACGCCCTGTCCCAGCACCGAGAAGGCGCTCTCGGTGGAGTCGGTGGCATCGAAGCCGACCACTCCCGGCGCGAGAGTGGCGATCGTGGCGAGGTCGCTCGCATCAAGCGGCAAGCGCGCGAGCTGATCGGGACTCAGCGCGGTTTCCGTGGAACCGGCTTCCCTGCCACGACGAGGGTCGCCTCGAGCGCCCGCACGAACTACCACCTCCTGCAGCCGCGCAGCGGCTGGTGTGAGCTCCACGTTCGCGACGAGCCGGTCTTCGTCGCCCTCGCGGGCCATCGTGATGGTTATCGGCGCCATCCCAAGTCGCCGCACCGTGACGCGGTAGTTCCCGCCGCCGTCGGGAAATACAATCGTCCAGCGACCCTTGTCGTTGGTGGTGTGCGTGCGCGAGATCCCCGTCTCCACCGACACGGCTTCCACCGTGGCATCCGGGAGCGGCTGGCTGTCCGGCCCGGTCACGGTACCGGTGAGGATG
>DASSOX010000156.1:0-2449 GCA_035700125.1 Gemmatimonadaceae bacterium | reverse complement strand
GAAGCAGGAACTGCACACCCAAGCGGTCATTCCCGCGGAAGCGGGAATCCATTTTCCCGGTCGAACATGGGTCCCCGCTTTCGCGGGGATGACAGTTGTGTAGGTAGTTTCTGAACCCTGAACCCTGAACCCTGGTAGTTCCCGCCCTGCCTCCTGAACCCCGCCGTCTCTCCCCTCCCCTAGTCCAGCAACTCCAGATCCAACGCATCCACTGCCAGATCCAGAGCCGGATCTCGCTTCCGCAGCATGGCGAGGCGCTCGGCGCGGACGCCCTCTTCGGTGAGGCGTCGCGGAGGGAAGGCGTCGGGATCGGAGGGGCGGTCGGGGGCTATGGTGCGCAGACGTGAGGCGCCGGTGAAAAGGGTGCCGATCGCGCTGAGGACGTCGGAGGCGCTGTCGGCGATGGGTTGCTGATAGATGGAGCCGGCGGCGTCGAGCTCGAGGGTGATGTCGCCGCGGGCGGTGACGGCCGAGGGGAGCGCGTGCTCGAGGGCGGCGGCGAGGAAGCCGCGGCCGTCGGAGCGGACGGCGCTGATCACTTCGTCCCAGCGCTCTACGAGACGGTTGAGCGAGAGCTTCTCGTGGGCGGCCGACTCATCCACGTCGGTGCGCGCCGCGCCGGCAAACGCGTGCGCTGCGTCGTGCGCGGGTGGTGAATCGGGCGACGGACGCGGGTCGTGCGGGGACTCGGGAGTAGCGACTGCGACAGCGGAAGCGCGGCCGTTCGCGGCGCCGTCCTCCAGCATGTGGGCCGTCATGGACGCGGTTGCCGTCGCACTCCCCGAGTCTGACGACGGGAAGGGGTTGCTCGCCATACGCGTCGAATCCGCGGCACCGCGAGACGAAGATGAGCCGCTCGCGCGATGCGCCGAGTCCGCACGACCGCGCGACGAAGAAGGCGACTCGGCGCGCGGCGAAGATGTTCGCGACGATGATCCTGGCGCAGGCGCGGGTGGTGGTCCGCTGCGCCGCGAGGCACGGCCGTCGTCTTCCTCGCCGCCTGGCGGAGCATCGCCCATCCCGCGCAGAACTTCCTCGAGCGAGAGCGTGCGATCCATCAACGCGAATCGCACGAGCAGCGTCTCGAGCAGGATCTGCTGCTGTGCGCTCTTGCGGAAGCGCGGCTCGAGTTCCGTGACGGCGTTCAACATTCTCAGGAGATCGCCCGCGCCGAAGCGGCCCACTACCGGCGCCAGCGCCTCGCGCGCGCGGTCGGAGAGCTCGGGTGCCTCGCCGCCCAGCACGAGCGCCAGTTCGCCACGCAGGAGATCCGCGAGACCGGAGAGGAAGCCGGAGAGGTCCACTCCAGCATCCGACAGCCGCGCCACGGCCGGGAAGATTTCGGCCGCGCGGCCAGCGGCGATGTGGTCCAGGATCCCGAGATACTCGTCCTCGGCCACGAGGCCCAGCGCATCGCGCACTCGCTCGGCGGTGAGCGCGCCGTCGCCGAGTGAGAGAACCTGATCGGTGAGACTGAGCGCGTCACGCATGGAACCGTCGGCGGCGCGCGCGAGGAGCGCTAGCGCGTCGCCCTCCCACTTCACCTTCTCGGTGTCGAGCACGGTGGCGAGACGAGCGCGCACGTCGGCGGGACCGATGCGGCGGAAGTCGAATCGCTGGAGACGACTGAGCACCGGCGCCGCCATCTGCGCGATCTTCTGCGGCTCGGTGGTGGCGAACACGAATACCACGCGCGGCGGCGGCTCCTCGAGGATCTTGAGGAGCGCGTTCCACGCTTCGCGCGTGAGCATGTGCGCCTCGTCCACGATGTACACCTTGTAGCGCGCCTCGTCCGACGGTGCATACATCGCGCGCTCTCTCAGCTCGCGCGCGTCATCGACGCCGCGATTGGAAGCGGCGTCTATCTCCACCACGTCGAGACTCGCAGCGCCGCTCCAGATTCGCTGGCAGGAAGCACACATGCCGCACGGCTCACCTGCGTCTGCACCGCCGGCGTCGTCGCCCGAGATACGCCGCTCGCAATTGAGCGCCATCGCCAGCACGCGAGCGAGAGTCGTCTTGCCTACCCCGCGCGGACCGCAGAGGAGATAGCCGTGCGCCACGCGATCGCGCGCGATCGCTCCCCTCAGCGTGTTCGATACGTGCGACTGGACGGCGACGTCGGCGAAGGTCTTGGGGCGGTACTTCCTGGCCAGGGAGAGATACATTCCGTCCGTCTCGCGGGAAGTGTGGATCGCGTGGCCTACAAAGCAAAGAAGCCCCGCGGGCTTCCTTCCCGCTGGGCTCCCGATGTCATGCGCGGCGCGGGCTGCACGCTGAACGCGCGGGGCCGCAACCACCTTCCAGTTCGGCGCCCGCGCGATGCCCCAGGTCTGACGAAGCAACGCTCACACCACGTACCGCTGCTACCTCTCGGTCCTGACGGGGTTGGTGGGCTCACGCCCTCCGGGACCTGGGACGAGGGAAATATAGATCTTTGCGGGGGTGG
>DASSOX010000155.1:0-9294 GCA_035700125.1 Gemmatimonadaceae bacterium | reverse complement strand
CGTCAGTAGATCACTCGAAAGTCCGTACCTCGCCGGCGTACTGACACGACACCTTGGGATCGAAGTTCTCGAACGTGCCGTTCGGATTGTCCTTCCAGACCCAGGCGTGCAACGCCCACACCTGATAGACCTCGTTCTGTCCCATCGCGCGGCCGAAGAGCACTGGCGGCGTCGAGGTGGCCGGTAGTACCGAGAACGGGATGATGTATTCTACGGCCACGAGCCGCATGCTCCCGTTCTTCTCCGGCTCGTACACCAGTAACTCCGGCTCGGTGGGATCGACCGTCGCATCCACCAGGTTCGGGTTCATGCGGTGGTACCCCATCCCACCCATCGTCGCATGCGTGAGGCATTCGGGCGGGAAGTTGACGTTCCAGCCATTGGCCTCGGCTGTCGCGATGTCGTGGAAGCGAGCCGTAGCCGTCCTGAGCGCGGCAAGCTCCTGATTCACCTCGGCGCTGGGCTGCTCGCCGCTCGCATGCCTCGAGAACGAGATCCCAGCCGCAAGCTGGGCATCCGCCGCTGGTTCGCTGGGACGTTTCTCAGTACACGCGTTTCCGAACGTGAGGATGCCGACGACCGTGCAGAGGGCGGCAGTACTCCGTGGTATCGCGGTCGCAAACGTCATGAGGCCCCCGAGAGTTGAAGGAACTTTCGAAGCGCAAAGTCGAGCCGTGAGGCCGGCCTTGCACCTTGGTAAGAGGGCCCTATTATGTGGTGCCACAATCGCCACACGATCGCCACGTTATCGCCGAGCTCGTCATGTATCGACTCAATCTTTTCGGCAGCGTTTCGATCGATGATGAGAGCGGCCCGGTAACTGGGCGAGCCGTGCAGCGACACCGCCTCGCGCTTCTCGGCATTCTCGCTGCATCGCGCGCTCTCGGCGTGAGCCGCGAGAAGCTCATCAGCTATCTCTGGCCGGATAGCGGCACCAGGCGCGCCCGCCATGCCCTCGCTGATTCGGTCTACCGACTGAACGAGGCGCTGGGTGGGAGTGCCGTCCTGGTAGTTGGCGACCAGCTGCGCCTCGACGGCGCCAGTGTCGTCTGCGACGTAGTCCTGTTCCGCAATGCGGTCGCGGCGGGCGAGTGGGAAGCTGCCGCACGCCTGTACAGAGGGCCCTTCATGGATGGCTTTTCCCTCCAGGGAGCACTCGAATTCGAGCAGTGGATGGAGCTCGTGCGCGAGCAGATGGATAGCGAGTATGGAAGGGCGCTGGAGGCGCTCGCCGAACTGTGCGCCGCGAGCGGCGACGCTGCCGGAGCCGTGACCGCGTGGCGGCAGCGCGCCACGCTCGATCGCTACGATTCGAGAGTCGCTCTCCGACTCGTGGAGGCGCTGGTCGCCGCTGGCAATCGCGCGGCCGCCGTCCGGCACGCGCACTCCCACGCACGTCTCGTGGAAGAGGAGCTCGGCGCCCTCTCGGCCCCGGAGATCGCCACCCTCACCGAGCGGCTGACGGCGTACTGACTCGCCGTTGGCGGAGTCGGCGCCGCCAACGTGCATACGAGTGCCGCAGCGGCAGATGCACGACGCCGGGACCGGTCCCGTTTCGCGTCGGGGTCGCCTTGCCGCTCCGATCCGCGAACGGTTAACCTTCGCGACCTTCCCGGCGCGCGCACCTGCCGCTGCGGCACTCGTCGCAACCGCGTGCCACCTCACGGACTGCCAACAGATGACTGACAGCCCAAGGCAAGACCCATCGCTCGCTCAGGCACTCGTCCCGATAGGATTTCTCGTCGTCCTTCTCGCCGGGTCGGTCTATCTCTTTGGCGACGCATCCTCGAGTGGGCCCAACCAGATAGCGCTCATGCTGAGCGCGGCCGTCGCCGCGATCGTGGGGCTGCGCAACGGCTACGGCTGGAGCGAGATCGAACGGGGGATAGTACACAGCATCTCGCTCGCGATGGGTGCTATCCTGATCCTGCTCGTGGTGGGCTCGGTGATCGGAACGTGGATCCTGGGCGGCGTAGTGCCCACGATGATCTATTATGGACTCGAGATCCTGAATCCCACGATCTTCTACGCAGCCGCGTGCGTCATCTGCTCGCTCGTGGCTGTAGCAACGGGAAGCTCGTGGACGACGGCTGGCACCGTGGGCGTGGCGCTGGTGGGCATCGCGGCAGCACAGAATCTCCACCTCGGTCTCGCTGCCGGCGCCATCGTCTCGGGCGCCTACTTCGGCGACAAGATCTCACCTCTCTCCGACACCACCAACCTCGCACCGGCAGTGGCGGGAACGGATCTCTTCACCCACATCCGCCACATGATGTGGACCACCGTTCCGAGTCTGGCGCTGGCGCTCATACTCTTCGCGATCGCCGGCTTCATACTTCCCGCACCGACGGACGCCGCCCAGCTCGAGGTGATCGCCCAGTCGCTGCGCGAGCGCTTCGCGGTGGGGCCGCACATGCTCCTCCCCGCGGTTCTCGTCATAGTGCTCGTGGTACTGAAGATGCCGGCACTACCGGCTCTGCTGATCGGCGCGCTCACCGGCTGCGTCTTCGCGGTGCTCTTTCAGCAGCCTGCCGTGCTCACGCTCGTCGGCGAGACGGATCTCCCTACCTGGGCCGCGCTCCTGAAGGGTTCGTGGATCGCCCTCTTCGATGGCTACAAGTTGCAGTCCGGGAACGCCGCTCTCGACGAGCTGCTCACGCGCGGCGGGATGTCGAGCATGCTCTCCACCGTCTGGCTGATCCTCTCGGCCATGATGTTCGGCGGTGCGATGGAGATCACGCAGCTTCTGCAGAAGATCGCCGCCACGATACTCGGCGCGGTGCGCGGCACCGGAAGCCTCATCGCCGCCACTCTCCTCACCGCCTTCAGCAGCAACGTGATCGCCTCCGACCAGTACATGGCGATCGTCCTCCCCGGCCGCATGTTCCGCCTGGAGTACAAACGCCGCGGTCTGCACCCCAAGAATCTCTCGCGCTCGCTCGAGGATGCCGGCACTCTCACCTCTGCGCTCGTCCCCTGGAACACCTGCGGCGCCTTCATGGCCCAGACGCTGGGCGTCGCCACTCTCGCCTACGCCCCCTTTGCCTTCCTGAACCTGATCAATCCCCTCGTCGCCGCGATCTACGGCTTCACTGGCTTCACCATCGCACGCATTGATGAGGCCGAGGAGGGGGAGGAGGAGATGGAGGTGGCGCTGGCGGGGTAGGGGGGAGGGAGGGAGCAGAGAGCAGAGAGCAGAGAGCAGGAACTGCTAGGGTTCAGGAGGCAGGGTTCAGGGTTCAGGTACTACCCAGCGATCGAGATCCTGCCGCCGAGGTAGTTTCTGAACCCTGAACCCTGCCTCCTGAACCCTGTAGTTCCCGCCCTGCCTCCTGAACCCTAGCAGTTCCTGCTCTCTGCTCCCTGCTCTCTGCTTTCTGCTCTCTGCTCCTCCCCCCTCTCCCCTTGCGTGGCAAGGGGAATGGGCATATCGTGTGGAAACCTCCACACGGCGAATACGATGGAAGATCTCGACATCGGTCTCATGCGCGGCACGCTCGATCTGCTCATTCTCAAGGCGGTGAGCTGGGGGCCGCGACACGGATACGCCATCGCCGAATGGATCGAGCAGGTGTCCGGCTCGGTGCTGCTCGTGGGTGAAGGGACGCTCTACCCCGCTCTCCATCGCCTGGAGAAGCAGCGGTTGGTGGAGGCCGAGTGGGGAGTGTCGGAGAACAATCGTCAGGCGAAGTTCTACCGGTTGAGCAGTGACGGACGTCGTCGGCTGCGGACGGGAACGTCGAGCTGGTACGACTTCGTGGAGGCGGCAGGCCGGGCGCTGAAGGCGACCAGTCCCGCACCGGCCTGATGGATTCGTCGTCCTCCGGCACGCCGCGCGACCGGCGGTCGCGAATCTTCCGCCTCGAGGACGGACCGCGACGCGTGGAGCGCGACGTGGACGAGGAAATCGACTTCCACATACAGATGCGCACGAGGCGGCTCGTGGACTCGGGACTCGATCCCGCCGCGGCGCGCGCCCAGGCGCTGCAGCGCTTCGGCGACCTCTCCGCGGTGCGCAGCGAGTGTCTCACCATCGATCACGAGCGGGAGCGAGCCATGCAGCGCGCCAATCACCTCGAGGATCTCCGTCAGGATGCGGGTTACGCGGTACGCACGCTCCTGAAGAACAAGGGCTTCACGGCGATCGTGCTGCTCATCCTCGCGCTCGGCATCGGAGCGAACACGGCGATGTTCACGCTGGTGGATGCGCTGCTCCTTCGCACGCTTCCCGTTTCGCACGCCGAGCGTCTCGTCACGATCGGCGACCCCACACGCACTGGATCGTTGTCGGAGGGATCGCCGCGCGCCGACCTCGCCTCGTATCCGCTCTACGCCGACGTGCGCGCGGGCAACCACTCGCTGAGCGGGCTCTACGCATCCGGCCGCGCGGGCCGGCTGGATGTCTTCATCGATCACGACAGCGGCGGCAGTGTGCGATCGGGAACCGAGGCGGAGCATCCGCGCGGGCGCTTCGTGTCGGGCAACTTCTTCTCCGTTCTGCAGCTGCACGCTTCGCTGGGGCGCACCTTCGCCGCCGATGAAGATCTGGTACCGGGCGACGATCCGGTGGTGGTGATCAGCCACGACTACTGGCAGCGCCGCTTCGCGGGCGATCGCTCGGCGGTGGGTCGCACGATCGTCGTGAACGGCACGCCGCTCACCATCATCGGCGTGGGGCCGGCCGGCTTCACCGGCGACATCGTCGGCCAGCCTTACGATATGTGGATTCCGCTCATGATGCAGCCATCGGTCATGCCGCATACGGAGTGGATGGACGACCGCGGGATCAGCTGGCTGATGCTGATGGGGCGACTGAAGCCCGGCGTCTCCGTGGCGCAGGCGCGCAGCGACGTCGCTGCCGTGATGAAGCGATCGCTCGTGGACAACGCAAAAGGCGATCAGATCGGCGCCATCGAGCGAGATCTGAGAGACGACCCGATCCGCGTGGAATCCGGAGCGCGCGGATTCTCGTACTACCGGAGCGCATACTCGGAGTCGCTGCTCACGCTGATGGCGGCAGTGGCGCTGGTGCTCCTCATCGCCTGCGCCAACGTCGCCAACCTTCTCCTGGCACGCGCGTCGGCTCGTGGTCGGGAGATGAGCGTTCGCATGGCGCTCGGTGCCGGGCGGCTGCGGCTCGTTCAGCAGCTTCTCACCGAGAGCGTGATCCTCGCCGTCGCCGGCGGCGCGCTCGGACTGCTCGTGGCGTACTGGGGGAGCAGGACGCTCCTGCACCTCGCGGGTGGGTCGAGCCCGATACCGCTCGACGCGCAGATAGACGGCCGGGTGCTGATCTTCACCGCGCTGCTCGCGCTCATCACGGCCATTTTCTTCGGTCTCGTTCCCGCCCTGCGCGCCACGCGCGTGGAGCTGGCGACCGCGCTCCGCTCGCAGGGACGCGGCGTGGCGGGTACGCAGGGAAGACCGGGAAAGCTGGCTCTCGGCAAGCTCCTCGTGATCGCGCAGGTAGCGCTCTCGCTGCTGCTCCTGGTTGGAACGGGGATGCTCGTACGCAGCATGCAGAAGCTGCAGAACGCGGACCTCGGGATGGCGCGCGATCGCCTCGCGATCGCCGAGGTGGATGCTCAGCGTGCGGGCTACGACGGCCCGCGGCTGGTGGCGTTGATACGCGATCTCGTGGCACGCATGGAGCGCGTTCCCGGTGTGACTGGCGTGAGCTACTCCGAGAACGGCATCTTCAGCGGCACCGAGTCGGGTACCACCCTGCAGGTAGAGGGGTACACGGCGCGCGCCGACAGCGACACCGTGGTGGCGTACGACGATGTGGGGCCGGCCTATTTCCACACGATTGGCGCGCACCTGATGCAGGGTCGCGACTTCGAGGCGCGCGACAACGAGACCGGGCCGAAGGTCGCGGTGATCAACACGACGGCCGCGAGCTTCTTCTTTCGCGACGGCGACGCGATCGGACGTCATCTCACGGTAGACAGTACCACATGGGAGATAGTGGGCGTGGTCGCCGACGTCGAGGAGCAGGGTGTGCGCGAGGGACCGCAGAGGCGAGTGTACTTCCCGATGGTGCAGATGGAACGCCAGCCCGGACGATTCAAGCTGGAGATCCACACGAACGGCGATCCCTCGCGGATCGTTGTGCCCGTGCGCCGCGCGCTGCAGGCGGCCGACCCGTCGCTCGTCGTGCTGAGTGTCGATCCTCTGAACCATCTCATCGGAGACTCGATCAGTCGCGACCGGATGGTGGCGCAGGTCGTGACCTTCTTCGGCGCGCTCGCGCTGGTCCTCGCGGCACTCGGCCTCTACGGCGTGATGGCGTACGCCACCGTTCGTCGCACGAGCGAGTTCGGCTTGCGCATGGCGCTCGGCGCGCAGCCCGGCGACGTGACCCGACTCATGCTGCGCGAGGCGCTGATACTGACCATTGGCGGCGTCGTGATCGGTCTACCGGTGGCGATCATGGCTACGCGACTACTGGCGGGCCAGCTCTACGAGGTCGCGGTGCTCGACGTGCCGTCCATCGTGCTGGCCATCATCGTGCTGTCGATCAGCGCCGCGGCAGCCGGGCTCCTTCCCGCGATACGCGCCGCGCGTGTACCGCCGTTGGAGGCGTTGCGGGTGGAGTGATTGTGAAGAGAAAGCAGACAGCGGACAGCAGAAAGCAGTAAGCTATTGACAAACGCTCCCCCATCGTTGTAGAATCGTCGCCTTGGGAGTCGCGTCCCGATGTTCACGAGTCGATCGTATCCGCACGCCTCGCGTGTGGAATGCGGCGGCACACCCGAAGCGCATGGCGCGCGGGAGATCATCGGTGACGCGATTTTGCGTTTCAGGAGTCAGTAGCAGTCGAACCTCGTTCGGAGCAGCCATTTCACGATGATCACGTTCACGATTCCCCACCTCGCAGCCGCGCTGCCAGCTGGCAACCGCCAGAGAGCCGCGCGACGTGACGTGCCGTTTGGCGCGCGTGGGAGAGTCGTGTGCGGGTCCAGGGGCCGTTTCGCACCCGCATTGGATCTCGGTGCGAAGAGCAGTGGTCGGGATGCGCGGGAGTATCGCGGTATACCAGCGGTTGCGATGGAAATCGGCGCTGCGAGCGGAGTCGAGCTCGGCGATCGATTCGCGTCAGGAAGGATCGGTGCAGGACCGGATGCGGGGAGGCGTACTCCATAGAGTACGAGGAACCGTTCCGGATCCGGGAGCGATGTGATTGCCCCACCTGCGCCGAGTGCCAGGTGGGGCATTTTCGTTTTGAGATGCTTCGCTGCGCACGAGCAGCATGCAGTTCAGCAGTCGCTTTTTGACAAGTGATGGTCCGGGAAGGAAAGCAGCACTCGAAGTACATGTAGTGCTCGAAGTAGAAGCATCAACGAGATGTCCCGTCGTCGGCCGGCGAAGCGTGGCGCGCGAGCGGAGGATCACGCGACTCCCACCGTTCGGTCTGCGCTCACGTTCCCGTCGCGTCGGCGGCGGGCATCTCGATATACCGTCGTAGCTCAGTGGACCAGAGCACCTGGTTACGACCCAGGGGGTCGCGTGTTCGAGTCACGCCGACGGTATCGTAGGCAGTCCGGGTCCATTAGGGGGTGGTGTAAGCGGCTCGGCATAAGGGGTTGTGGACCCCTGAGAGCGGGTTCGAGACCCGTCCCCCTGATTTGCTGGAGTGGAGGGTGTCGTAGCTCAGTTGGAAGAGCGCGAGCAGCCCCTCGCCGTCAACTTGCCCGGCACGCCGGGCCGAAGGTACGAGGGTTATCGGGAACTCTAGGTCGCCGGTTCGAGCCCGGCCGGCACTCTCCACTCTCCATTTTATTTCGCGATCCGCGTGGGTCGCCGTCGCTGGGTTACCGTGCACTCTCGCAGAGAGATTCCCGGTCGTTCGGGGAGCCCAGTGGCACCATTTCATCCGCGCAACTCCATCAATTCGCAACGCACTTCATCAACCACTCGACCACAGGAGGGCGAGCAATGATCGACTTCACTCAGTACTTCGCGACTCGCCTCCGGCGTCTCGTCACGCGGCAGGCCGAGCCGATACCGGGCACCACGCAGCTCCCCAACTCGGCGGGCGGCTACGGGTGGGCCGTCGACCGCTGGACGCGGCTCGACCGCTTCCTCATCCTCGGTAGCGAGGGCGGAACGTTCTACGTCGGCGAGCGCGAGCTCACCCGCGAGCACGCCGCGAGCGCGATCGAGTGCGTGGCCGAGGATGGTGTACGGGTCGTGCGCCGTGTGGCGGAGATCAGCGATAGCGGCCGCGCTCCGAAGAACGATCCGGCGCTCTTCGTCCTCGCGCTCGCCGCCGGATTGGGTGATGACGCGACTCGTGCCTCAGCGTTCGCGGCGCTCCCCGCCGTGGCGCGAACCGGAACGCACCTCTTCCACTGGCTGCAGTACGTGAAGGCGTTCCGCGGCTGGGGACGCGGCGTGCGCAACGCCGTGGGCCGGTGGTACACCGAGAAGTCGCCGACCGACCTCGTGTACCAGCTCCTCAAGTACCAGAAGCGCGACGGTTGGTCGCATCGCGATGCGCTGCGGCTCGCGCACCCGAAGCCGCCCTCGGTCGCACACGACCTGCTTTTTCGCTTCGTGACGAAGGGCTGGGACGGCGTGCTGCAGTTGGATGGGGCTGTCGCGGACGCGTTCCGTGCCGACGGCGTGATCGAGCGGATCGAGGCTGTGCTGGCGATCCGGTCGATGAAGCCGCGCGAGGCGGCGAGCGTGATCTATAACTATCGGCTCACGCGCGAGATGCTTCCCACCGAGTTGCTGGCCCACCCCGAGGTATGGGATGCGTTGCTCGACAGTATGCCGCTCAGCGCGCTCGTACGGAACCTCGGCGTGATGAGCAAGGTCGGTCTGCTCGTGCCGGGTAGCGCCGCGGTGGGTACGGTCGTCGCTCGGCTGGGCGATCGTGAGGCGCTGCGCAGGGCGCGCGTGCACCCGGTTGCGCTGCTCGCGGCGCTGCGGACGTACGCGCAGGGCCGCGGAATGCGGGGGCAGAATAGCTGGACTCCCGTATCTCAGGTAGTGGACGCGCTGGACGGCGTTTTCTACCTGGCCTTCGAGAACGCGCCGTCAACGGGCAAGCGCATCATGCTTGCGCTGGACGTGTCGGGCTCGATGGTCGCACCCGTGCACGGGCTGCCGTTCATCTCGTGCCGGGAAGCCTCGGCAGCGATGGCTCTGGTGACCGCTGCCAGGGAGCCGAATCATCGCTTCGTGGCGTTCACGAGCGGGAGTAATCTGTCGGCATGGCGAGCACAGTACGGCTCGCTGAACGCCACCGGGCTCACGCCGCTCGCCATCTCGCCGCGTCAGCGG